>CAZEEL010000007.1:0-39402 GCA_964511135.1 uncultured Leptolinea sp.
AATAGGACATTTCTATCTTGCAGAAAATAGGACTTTTCTATTTAGCCTTGACATTGCGCATCCTGCGCTCAAAGCCATATTAATTCCAGTATGCCTTATTTTGTTAACCTTCTTATTTGAGACCTCATTACCCCGACACCAGCCTGATTTTAAGCCTCCCGGACACATCGCGCGCATTGCGCCACTTCACTTTTCGCCGGTCCAAAATTACACCCGCTTCAACACAGCTGCAATGGAAAGCAATCGAATAAACCGCCAGGTTGTGTTATAAATATCGAGAGGTGTGACATGCCCCGAAATGAGCAAGCCTGGCAGGAAGCCAGAAAATACAGCCCCGAAAAATTAGCCATTGCCCGCCGGATTTTGGAAGAAATTCGCAATGGCAGTGCCGTCCACCCGGCAGTTCTGCGCAATCCCCTGCCTGAAGGCGGGGTCATTGCCAAACATGTCCTCGTAGCAGCATACCGCCAGCTGATTGAAAGCGGAGAATGGCAACCCAACCTGAAGGTACTCGACAAAATTCGCATGAAGCCCATGCGAACCCTTTCCGGAGTAACCACCGTAACCGTTCTTACCGAACCTGCCCCCTGCCCCGGGCATTGTATCTTCTGCCCTACA
Source organism: uncultured Leptolinea sp. (assembly GCA_964511135.1). Classification (GTDB taxonomy): domain Bacteria; phylum Chloroflexota; class Anaerolineae; order Anaerolineales; family Anaerolineaceae; genus UBA4782. The sequence continues at coordinate 619 of CAZEEL010000007.1, forward strand.
GAAGCGGATATGCCGAAAAGCTATCTGTCTGACGAACCAGGCGGAGCACGGGCCAAACAAAACGACTTTGATCCGTACCGGCAGGTACTCTCCCGGCTGGACGCCTATGAAGCGATTGGACACCCGATCGATAAAATAGAACTATTAATTCTGGGCGGAAGCTGGACAGCCTATCCGCAAAACTACCAAAGCTGGTTCATTCAACGCTGCCTGGATGCCCTGAATAGCTTTGATTCGCAAAGTCTGGAAGAAGCTCAAACAGCCAACGAGAGCAACGATCACCGCAACGTTGGGCTGGTCATTGAAACCCGCCCGGATGAAATTACACCCGAACGACTGGCCTGGTTCCGTTATTTAGGCATTACCAAAGTTCAGGTTGGGGCGCAATCCATGAACAACCGCATTTTACAACTCAATCAGCGCGGACACAGTGCGGAAGATACCGAGCATGCCTGCGCACTGCTGCGGGCAGCCGGTTTTAAAATCGTTTTGCACTGGATGCCAAATTTATCCGGAGCCAGCCCCGAAAGTGACCGGCTCGACTTTTTAAAACTATGGGATAAGGCTGCACCGGATGAAATTAAGATCTATCCCACGCAACTGCTGAAGAACTCAGCGCTGTATGCCTGCTGGCAGCGCGGAGAATATCACCCCTATGAAACAGAAGAGCTGATTTCTCTGATTGCCGGGCTGAAGCCAAGCATTCCGGCATACTGCCGGGTAAACCGCATTATTCGGGATATCCCTTCCTCGCATGTAGTGGCAGGCAACAAACGCACCAGCCTGAGACAGGATGTCATCCAACGACTGACTGAAAACGGGCAAAAATGCAACTGCATCCGCTGCCGCGAAGTCAAAAACCAAAAAGTTGATCCGGATACCCTGATATTAAAAGATATGGTGTACCAGCCCGGCGGCTCGGAAGAACACTTTCTGGAGTTTGAAACCCCCGAAGGGAAAATCGCCGGCTACCTTCGCCTTTCGCTGCCTCTGACAAACCAGCTTCTGGAAATACAGGATGCCCCGGACGATTACCAACACTTTCTGTCAGATCTGAACCAGGCGGCCATCATCCGTGAAATACACGTATACGGGCAGTCACTGCCGGTAGGTGAAGAAATGGCAGGCGCCGCACAGCACATCGGCCTGGGCACGCAACTGATTGAAAAAGCAGAACAGCTTTCGCGCGCAAAAGGCTACCCCCGCATTGCCGTCATTGCAGCCATCGGAACCCGGCTTTATTATGAAAAAAGAGGCTTTCTGCGCGGAAGTCACTATCTCATCAAACCTTTAAATTAACGACCGTGCGGGATAATCCTTGCACACACAAATCAAGGGTCTTGCAATTCCGTTTTCTGCCCAAATCTATCCATCGTTTCCAAGCCGGTTGATTTGGCTGCGACGGAATAATCCCTTTTTCAACGAAAGATATGATCCCAATTCACGTTAAATTAAGCGTCTTCCTGTTTTAAATCATAAAACCGGCAGAGGATCTCCTGCACCTGCCGGTTTATGATCTCTTCATCATGCAGATATTATTTACTGACCGGCTGACGTTTAAAAGCGAACAACGTCATCAAGCGATCTCCGTAAGATCGGTTGTAAATATCCGCCAGCTCCCAGCCTTCTCTGCCTTTTTCTTCCAACAGATTGGGCATCAACTGATGACGATCGCCAATAGCGCACACGAACGTAGCCGTGCCATTATCATATTCACATTCTGCCATCACCGTCGTATACTCCCAGGGGTCATAAAGCATCGCCTGCTCTGCTTCAGGATTGTTGGGGTCTGCAGCTTTGCTCGCATCTTTCTTTCCGGTTTTCAGAAGAAGAGACGTGCTGATAATTAAGATCAGTATCACCGCACCTGCAATATAAAACAAACGCTTTCTATCCATAGATACCTCCTCGAGCCAATGAATAATGTTTTCAAATGTTATTTTTCTCATACGCTATAGGTTGCAGGTTTCTTGCCAGCTTGCACGATTCAGAGGATTCAGCGAAGATTGATCAGGCAGCTGGTTTCAGCTGGTTTCAGCTGGTTTCAGCCGGATCGAACCACAGGATAAAACCATCTGCTCAAAACCACCGGCAACAAAAAACGGGCGCCCCGTTGCAGGGGTACGCCCGTTTCTTTGATAAACTACCGGTGAATATCAGTTATCAGTTCTTTAACCACCCGGAAGAGTCAGAACCGCTTTCGCAGCCAGCTCAAAGAAATATCCGGGAACAAAACTCAATGCCAGAACCAGAATGGCCATTAAAAATGTAATTGCTTTTACCCAAATTCCAGGATACAGCTCCGGATCACCTGGTTTCATAAACATGGTAACCACGATCCGCAAATAGTAGAAAGCCGAGACAATCGAAGCGATCAGACCCAAAACCGCCAGCCATTCCATACCGCCGCGGATCGCCGTCCCGAACAAATACAGCTTACCCCAAAATCCAAGTGTCAGAGGGATTCCGGTGAACGACAGCATAAAAATCGTCATAGCGATGCCCCAGGCCGGGTGTTTTCTTCCCAAACCGGCATAGTCGCTGATTTCAAGGCCCTTCATCCCGGGCTTTTCCATCGCAATAATGACAGCCCAGGCGCCGATTGTCGTCAAAGCATAAGAGAACAGGAAAAAGAGTAAAGAAGCGACGCTTTTCTCAGCAAAACCGGCCTGCCCGAAGGTTACAAAAGCCATCAGAATATATCCGGCCTGAGCAATGCTGGAATAAGCCATCATCCGTTTAATATTACTCTGTGACAGAGCAACCACATTTCCAACCACCATCGTCAGGGCCGACAAGCCCCACACAACCGGGGTTAACAACTGGGTATAAACAGGGAAAACACTGACAAAAAAGCGCATCAGGGCTGCAAAACCTGCCACTTTGGCGCCCACCGCCATGAAAGCCGTAACAGAACTGGGCGCACCCTGATAGACATCCGGCGCCCACATGTGGAAGGGAACAATCGCCGCTTTGAAAGCAAAGCCAACCAGAAACAGGACGGCACCGGCAACTGCCAGAGCAGCATTGTATCCAGCTCCGGTCGCCATCTGTTCGGCAATTTTCCCAAACATCAGGCTGCCGGTTCCGGCATAGATCAAAGCAATTCCATACAGCACAAAAGCTGAGGAAAAGGCGCCCATCAGGAAGTACTTCAAAGCCGACTCCTGAGAAGCGCTCTGCAAGCGGGCAAAACCTGCCAGAATATACAGCGGAATAGAAAGGATTTCCAGCGCCAGGAACACAACCAACAAATGTCTGGCATACGTCATCAGCATCATTCCGCTGACCGAAATCAGAATTAAGGAATAATACTCACCCCGATCCATCTCCATGCGCCGCAGATAGTCATACGCCAGACCAATGCTGAAGAAAGCAGTAATCAACAACACAGCGCTCAGATATACCGCAAAGCGATCTGAGTGCACCATGCCGCCAAACCCCTCCGCAGAAACATCCAAACGGGTAAGAGACAGCCCCAAAGAGACAAGTACTCCGACAGCAGCCAAAACAGCAGTGATCCCTTTACGGCCTGCAGGAATCCACAAGTCAAGCAAAACCAATCCCACAGCCCAAACCATGAGAACTGCTGCCGGAAGAATGACCATCCAATCGTTTATATTCATTCTTCCTCCTACAGCCCGGCCAGGTTCAGTAACATCTGAACACTGGGGTCAATCAAATTAAAGAATGGTTTGGGATACAACCCAATCCAAAAGATAAAAACCAGGAGAATACCCAGAATAAGAATCTCCTTCCAACCGGCATCGGACAGGTCTTTGTTTGCTTCATGGGTAACCGGGCCCAAAAAGACCCGCTCTTCCATCCATAACAAATAAACCGCCGAGAGAATAATTCCCAGGGTAGCAATTCCGCCAAACCAGTAACTGCCATAGACCGGAGACATAAAGGAACCCTGAAGAATAGCAAATTCACCAATAAACCCATTTAAGCCTGGCAAACCGGCAGACGACAGGATCACCACCAGCGACAGGGTTCCCAAAACCGGCATAACCTTCCATAAACCGCCGAAATCACTCATCAGGCGGGTATGACGGCGTTCATAGAGCATTCCAACAATCAAAAACAAAGCGCCGGTGCTCAACCCATGGTTCACCATTTGCAAAATCGCACCGCTCAGGCTGATCTGACTGAGGCCAAAAATTCCGAGCACAATAAATCCCATGTGACTGATGGAAGAATACGCGACCAGCTTTTTCATATCTTTCTGACGGTAAGCGGCCAGCGCGCCATATAAAACACCAACAATGGCCAAACCAGCCATCCAGGGAGCCGCAGCACGGGTAGCCGCAGGGAAGAGCGGCAGATTGAACCGCAGAAAGCCATATGTGCCCATTTTAAGCATGACCGCAGCCAAAATCACAGATCCGGCAGTGGGGGCTTCCACGTGAGCATCCGGAAGCCAGCTATGGAATGGAAATAAAGGAACTTTAATGGCAAAAGCAATGGCAAAAGCAGCAAACAGCCATCCCTGAGCAGCAGCCAAGACATCCCGTTGAGCCAGGATATCAGCCAGCCCAAAACTGCCTGCCTGAATTCCAATGTACAAAATTCCGGCCAGCATCAGAACCGACCCCGCCATCGTAAACAGGAAAAACTTCAGGGTAGCAAAAATCCGCCGTTCGCCGCCCCACAGTCCGATCAGGAAGAACATTGGAATCAGGGTAATTTCCCAGAAGATATAAAACAAAATCAGATCCTGGGCCATAAAGACCCCCAGCATGGCGCCTTCCAACAACAGGAAGAAGGCCATGAAGGCTTTGGTTTTTTCCTGAACCGAATTCCAGCTGGAAAACATCGCCAGAGGGATCATCAGAACCGTCAGCATCACCAATAAAATATTAATGCCATCCAACCCAACGGCAAGATGAATGCTGATACCGGCAATAGTGAACCAGATCTGGTCCAGCGCAAACTGAACTGCGGTTTGAGAAGGCACAAATTGTGTCAGCAGCCATACAGCCAGAGCGAATACTGCCAGACTGAATCCCAGCGACACACCTCGAACCAAACCTTTTTTATCAGCCGGAACGAGAAGCACCAACAGCCCTCCGATCAGGGGAAGCAGAATCATCAGGATAAGCGGGTTTTGCAAAAAAGTCATTGTTTCCTCAATCAGCCTACAACATCAGCAGCACGGCAAAAATCACGACAACGCCTGCCAGGAATACCAACGCATAGCGTCGAACATATCCGTTTTCCAATTTGCTGCCCAGATTACCCAATCCGGCAGCCAGACGACCCAGGCCCATTAATACGCCATCCACACTCCCCAATTTTCCGGGGTTAGCCAGGGTTTCAGCCAAAGCATCAAAGGGTTTTACAACTGCTTTACGGTAAAAATCATCAATACCCCATTGATTTTGAGCCCGGACAAACAGTTTTCCCCAGGTTTTTTGCAGTGGGTCCATCATAGCCGGGCTGTAAGCATCATGTACACGTGAATAAATACGCCAGGCCCAGAGGATACCCAGCACAGCCACTGCCAGCGAAATACCGGCTACCAGCGGTTGGAAAGCAACAATCAGCGGCTTCACCAGACCGGGCTCCAGCCAATGCTCCAACAGGTGCATGCCCGGGAAATTCAAAACTCCGCCAATGACAGCCAGCAAAGCCAAAATGACCAACGGCAGCAAAATAACCGGATCGTTTTCTTCGGCCAATTCTGCGGCTTTTAAGCGTGGTGTTCCAAAGAAGATTAAATAAATCTGACGAGCCATATAAAACGCAGTTAAGAAAGCGGCCGCCAACAACACCCCAAACACCCAGGGATGCGCCTGTAAGGCCGAAGCAAGAATTTCGTCTTTTGAGAAAAAGCCCGAAAGCGGGGCAATTCCAGCCAACGCCAATGCGCCAACCAGGTAGACCCCAAAAGTAACTTTCTGCCGACTTCGCAGACCACCCATCCCCCGCATATCCTGCGGATCAAACTGTTCATGGGTTGGGTGACCCACATTCAAGTTCTCATAGCCTTTTTCCATTCCCAGGATCACTGACCCGGCGGACAAAAACAACAGGGCTTTAAAGAAAGCATGGGTAATCAGATGGAACATTCCAGCCACCGTGGCGCCCATACCCACAGCCGCCACCATAAAACCCAGCTGACTGATGGTGGAGTAAGCAAGAACTTTCTTAATATCCCACTGTGCCACAGCAATGGTTGCTGCCAACAGAGCCGTCAAAGCGCCAATCGTCATTACCACGGTTTGAGCAACCGGAACCAGCACAAACAACGCGCTGGAGCGGGCAACCAGGTATACCCCGGCTGTTACCATTGTTGCAGCATGAATTAAAGCAGAAACCGGGGTCGGGCCTGCCATGGCGTCGGGCAGCCAGACAAACAGGGGAAGCTGGGCCGATTTTCCGGTTACGCCCAGGGTCATCAACAGGGTAACCGCAATCAGAATGCCCGGAGCTGCAGCAGCAATGGCCGGAGCCTGCTGAAATACGGCGTCAAACTGTAATGTCCCAAAGCGGCTGAAAAGCAGGAACATGGCAATCAGTATTCCAAAGTCTCCAATCCGGTTGACAACAAACGCTTTTTTGGCAGCTTTGGCATTTCCAAGCCCGTCTTTTCCGCCTTCAAACCAGAACCCAATCAGCAGATAAGAGCACAAGCCAACACCTTCCCAGCCAACAAACATCATGAGATAGTTGTCAGCGCTTACCAAAAGCAGCATGGCAAACAGGAAAAGGTTGAAATAGACAAAGAAACGGCGATAACGACCTGCGTCACCATTCAGATGGGTGTCAAATTGCATATAACGAACCGCATATAAGTGAATGAGGGCGCCTACTCCGCTGACGACCAGCATCATGGTCGTTGAGAGCGTATCCACCCGCATCTGCCAGGAAACATCCAGCGATCCAAGCTTAATCCAATCGGCAATCAAAAGTTGAAAAACCGTTCCGGTTTTGGACACTGCCCAGGTTAAAAGCGCGGCGACTGCAAAAGTCAGGAAAGCAGCCAACGTGGCCAGCCAACCAGCGGTTTTCTGTCCGATTCGGGCGCCCAACACCAGATTAATGAATAACCCCGCCAAAGGCAACAGAAGAAGCCAGGGCGTAAGGGTGGTAAGTAACGAAGCCGGTTCAAAAGCCATAACAGATCAGCCTTTCAATTCATTCATTTCGTCAATATCAATCGTCTGTTTGGTACGGAAGATTTCAACAACCAGAGCCAGACCAACAGCCACTTCAGCGGCAGCAACCGAAATCACAAAGAAAACCATAATCTGTCCGGTCAACTCCTGATAAAAAGCAGAAAACGCTACCATAATCAGGTTGGCTGCATTTAACATTAATTCCAGCGACATTAAAGTCCAAATTGGATTGCGTCGGATCAGAAACCCCAGAACCCCGATCACAAACATCACAGCAGAGAGAACAAGAAAAAAAGCAAGCGGCATAGAACGATCCTTATGATTCCCTGGATGCCGGATCTTTATCCGACCGGGTTAAGATGATAGCGCCAACTACCGCAGCCAGCAGCAGCACAGAAATTAAGATCACCGGAAAAGCATACTCAGTAAACAAAAGTTGACCAACTTTAACCGGGGTGGCAAAATCAAGCGCAGGTGTCAGGATTGGCTGCACCGCGTTTACTTTCCAGACCAGGAAAACCATCATTTCAGCCAGAAAAACCGCGCCCAACATCAGCGTTAAAGGTTTTTGACCGGCAATTTCCTGCCTGAGAGGTAAATGATCAGGCCCCAACAGCATAACGACAAACAGAAACAGAACCATGATCGACCCGGCATAAACGGTGATCTGCGCCAGAGCCACAAAAGGAGCTCCCAGCATGATATAGATAACCGCCACCAAAACAAAATTTAAAACCAGCGCCAAAACAGCATGAACCATCTTCCTGCTTATGAGCATAACCAAAGCAGTGGCGATTATTCCCAGGCCCAATAATATAAATGCAATGATTTGATATACGGTCATTCAACCACTCCTGATCTCAGGTTAATCCTGAGGGTCTTTCATTTCGGGTACTGAACGGGTATATTTTCCCGGCTCGGTTTTTTGCGGGGTCGGCAATCCGCCTTCAGGAATTGCCTGAAGCAGCATTTCCTTATTATAAAAAGCATTTTCCCGTCCGGTAAAACTCAGTTCATATTGATCGCCCAGGGTAATGGCCTCAACCGGGCAGGCATCTTCACAAAAACCACAGTAAATGCAGCGCAACAAATTGATTTCATAGATGCTGGCATAACGCTCACCCGGAGAATAACGCTCATCGTCTGTATTTTCACCGGCCTCAACAAAGATAGCATTTGCCGGGCAGGCCGCAGCACATAAAGCACATCCGATGCAGCGTTCCAGTCCATTGTCATAACGGCGCAGATAGTGCCGACCACGAAACCGTTTCGTCATCGGCTGTTTTTCTTCAGGGTATGACAGGGTAACAGGTTTGGTAAATAATGAGCGTAAGGTCGTCCACAAACCACCTGCTGCTTCCTTAATAAATTTGAAAAAGACCTTTAGCATACCATCTCCTGATTATGCACCGGTGAACACTATGACAACTGCAGTAACGGCTAAACTAAGCAAAGCCACAGGAAAGAGAACTTTCCAGCCGAACTGCATCAACTTGTCATACCGCACACGCGGCAGAGTAGCGCGAATCCAGATAATGACAAACAGCCAAATAACAACTTTGATGATCAAATACAGCGGGCCCAAACCAGGGAAGCGATCTACCCAGGGGCCGTTATAACCGCCCAGGAACAGACTGGATCCAATTAATGCAACTGCAATCATCTTGATATATTCAGCCATATAAAACAGGGCAAATTTCATCCCTGAATATTCCGAATGGTATCCGGCAGCCAATTCCTGCTCAGCTTCCGGCATATCAAAGGGAGCGCGGTTAATTTCTGCCAGACTGGTAATAAAGTAAATTACAAAAGCCACCGGTTGGACAATGATAAACCAAACATTACTCTGAGCTTCCACAATCGCCGTCAGGCTCATGGATCCGGCAACCAACACCGGCCCCAGCATGGCAAAGCCCATGCCCAGTTCATAAGAAATCATTTGTGCCGCTGAACGAAGCCCCCCCAGCAGAGCATACTTATTATTGGAAGACCACCCAGCCAGGGTAATCCCATAGACTGATATGGCCGTAACTGCCAGAAGATAGAGCACTCCCAGGTTAATATCAGCCATCGAAAGGCTGATTTCATAACCAAATAATTGAACCGGGGGGCCCCACGGAACAACAGCCGTAATAATCAAAGCCGGCAATACCGTGAGAATCGGCGCAATAAAGTACACAAACTTATCCGCATAAGCAGCCGTCAACTCTTCTTTAAAAATCAACTTGATGGCATCTGCAATTGGCTGCACCAAACCAAAGGGGCCCGCTCGATTCGGCCCGATACGTACCTGCATACGAGCCAGCACTCTGCGTTCAAACAAAGTCAGATATGCAAAACCACCGGTTAAACCCAACACCAACACCAGCGATTTAATAACCCATTCTAAAAGATGTCCCCAAAAGGTCATAGCAACCCCTCTTCCATTCCGGGCCCTTCTGTTTCGACCCGATTCAGATGTTTGCCCAACCCCCACAGGTTATCATAACTGTTCCCGCCGTAATACAGATTACTGCGGCCAATACTGGGCCATTGCTCAGGCGAATCTTCCAGGGCCAGATAAGTCAGTCCATGAAATGCCGAATTTTCAGCAGTCAATTGATCAAACACCAGGCGGGCTGAAGTACCCTCAAGCTGAATCCCCGTACTGCCTGCTACTTTGGCAATAATCGAAAAATCAGCCAGCGTACCTTCCAAAGGAGAAACTGCCTGGTAAAAACGCTGCACTCTTCGTTCTCCTGAAGTCAGCGTCCCATCCCGTTCCATAATGGCCTGTACCGGCAAAACAACATCCGCTGTTTTGGCAGTTTCCGTTAAAAACATTTCCTGAACGACAACAAACGGGCCCTGCTCCAACACATTTTTTAATTCCGGTCGGTCACCCACCGGATCCGCTCCGGCAATATAGACCACTTTTGCCTGCCTGATTTCCTCCTTCAGGTTCGCTGAAGGCCGATAGCCTGTTTCCCACGCGCCCTGGGCATTGCCGCTTTTCCATACCGGGATCAGACCACTGTTGACCTTTCCGGCATGACCGGTAGCATGGAGCAGTTCTCCCGCAAGCTGAGCCACCGCAGTCGTTCCGGCCAGATCCAGCCCGTCAGATCCATAGAAGACCACCAGGTTTCCGGCTTCTTTCAGCAAGTCAGCCGCTGATTTCAGGATGGAGGCCTGACATTCAGCATTCGGGAAGAGAGAGCGCAGAGTTTCACATTCATTTCCGGATAAATAAACAACATGTGCAGCAGCAAAAGATGCCTGACGGGTATCGCGACCTTCCAGAACAATCACTTTCGCGCCGCGTTTGGCAGCTTCTTTGATTCTGAGCCACCACAGAGGCGCTTGCTGATGCAGATCACAGGCCACGGTCAGAATGGTATCGCCCTGGCCCAGATCACCCAAATTGCTGCCAGCCGACATGCCAAGCTGAGACACAACCTCTCCGCCTCCCATATCGGTGTATAAAACAGCCTTTCCAGCCCGTTCACGGGTCAGTACCCATAAATTAAACAAATCTTCATTGGCAAGACAACCGCCGGCTAATGAAAGCATTCCCGTACTCTGGAACTTCAGAGTCGTTTCAACCATTTTTAAGGCTTCGTCCCACTCAACCGGCTGCAGAGAGCCTTCTTTGCGAATCAAAGGCTGAGTTAATCGCTCGGGTTTTTCAGCATAATGATACCCAAATCTGCCTTTATCACAAATCCAAATTTCATTGACCTGTTCATTCTGCCGCGGCATGACCCGTTTGATCACGTTTTTGCCCCCGCTCGCCGCTTCACGGCGAACATTGTAAACAATATTGCAATTGACAGAACAATGATTACATAACGACGCCGACAAATTCATTTCCCAGGAACGGGCGCCAAAACGAAAATCTGCGGTGGTTAATGCCCCTACCGGACAAATGTCGGTAATGTTTCCGGAAAATATTGAATCAAGACCCGGCTCTGAGCAGGTAACAATTTGAGAGTCCCGGCCGCGCCGATAAAAGCCCAACACAGGGTCACCTGCGATTTCATTTACAAAACGAACACACCGACCGCACAAAATACAGCGTTCGCGATCAATAAAGATCGAATCACCCAGCGGCACATGTTTATGACTGTGATGCTTATCAGCCAGATCAAAACGGCTGGATTCCGGACCAAACTTTAAAGTCAGGTTTTGCAGCGGGCACTCCCCGCCCTTATCACAAACCGGGCAATCCAACGGATGAGAAGTCAGCAGGAATTCCAAAACTTCCTGCCGGGCGCTCTGCACCTTCCTGCTGTTGGTAATCACGACCATCCCTTCACTGACCGGGGTGGTGCAGGACGTCTCAAGTTTGGGCCCCATGGCAATTTTTGGGTTTCCATTTTCGTCCAGAACCGTTTGACCGGTCGCCCGATCTTTCATGGGGCGGCCAACTTCTACCAGACACATCCGACACATCCCTGCCGGCGCTAATTTTGGGTGATAGCAAAAGGTAGGTATTTTAATGCCCACCTTTTTTGCGGCATCTACAATCAGTGTTCCAACTGGAGCTGATACTGCCAGGCCATCAATGGTTAAACCAACTTCTTTTACCATAGCGGCTCCTTATTCTGGTCACTAACCGGCTGAGTACAGACAAAATCATCTCTGAATCTTTCCAGGGCTGCAACTACCGCAGTGGTAGAAAATTCACCCAGGGCACAAAAGCATTTATTTTGCATTTGTCTGGCTACCGATTCAAGCAAATTCACCTGGAAAGGATCGCCGGTTTCCAATATCTTTTTTGTTATCTGAGACATCCAATACGTTCCTTCACGGCAGGGAGCACATTTTCCACAGGATTCATGCCGAAAAAAATGAACGGTTTTATCAATGACTTTCGCCAGATTGGTCGTTTCATCCAACACAATGACCGAAGCGGAACCCAACGGAGCGTTCAGGCGCATCATAGTAGATTCATAATCCATGGGCGTATCCAGCGCTTCTTCGGTGGCGATCACAGGCGGAGAAGAAGCACCGGCAGACATAATTGCCTTAATCTTTTTTCCGTCAATAATACCTCCCCCAAGATCATAGATTAAATGACGAAACGTAGTTCCCAACGGAAGTTCATAATTTCCCGGACGATCCACCCGCCCTGAAAGGCAAAAGATCTTGACACCCGGGCTCTTTTCAGTTCCAAAACTTCGATACCACGCTGCGCCATGCTCAATAATGGGCGTTACGTTGGTAATGGTTTCAACGTTATTAATGACCGTCGGCTTTCCAAACAAGCCGACAACCGCCGGAAATGGCGGTTTTAAGCGCGGCTGCCCCAGTTTTCCTTCAATGGATTCAAGCAGAGCAGTTTCTTCACCGCAGATGTAAGCCCCGGCGCCCAAATGGGTATATAAGCGAAGGGAGAAATTACTGCCTGAGATATTATCCCCCAACAATTTGGCATCTTCGAGAGTCTGAATACAGGCATCCAGCTTTTGAGCCAGGTACTCGAACTCACCCCGCAGGTAGATATAGGCCCCCTGCGCCTGCACGGCATATGAGGTCAGCATCAGGCCTTCAAGAAACTGGAAAGGATTGCATTCCAGTATTTCACGGTCTTTAAAGGTGCCTGGTTCAGATTCATCCGCATTCGCAACGACATAATGCGGCCAGATATTGTTGGGAAGGAAACTCCATTTCATACCGGTTGGAAAACCCGCCCCACCACGACCGCGCAGCCCTGAATCTTTAACGGTTGCCAAAATCTCTTCCGGCTTCATGGTGCGAACTGCTTTTTCAAAGGTCTGAAAACCGCCATGCTGGCGATAGACCTCAAATGTATTTAAATTGGGAATATCGCGATGCCGCAAAAGGATATGTTCGCTCATTTTGCCTTCCCTTCTGCGCCGGAAAAGCCCCTATCCTGTGCGCGCTTGCGCAGGGTTTCAAAAACCTGCATGGCACTTTCCAATGTCTGATGCTCATGATAAACAATTTCACCTTCACCCTGCACCTGAAAAACAGGGGCTCGATTACAGGCCGCAATGCATTTGACTTCTTCCAGGGTAAACAGGCCATCCGGCGTCGTTTCACCTGGTTGAATGCCCAAAGCATCGCTTACCTGCTTCAGAAATGCTTCAGACCCACGCAAAGCACAGGGCATATCCGTACAAACCTGAATACGGTACCGACCACCTTCTTCATGAAAGAGCGTGTAGAAGCCCACCAGTGAGGTCACGTCAGTAGGCGAAACCTGAGCCAGTTCTGCAATATCCTGAATGGTCTGCCGACTGACGGTTCCGGTGGCCTTTTGAGCCAAATGTAACAACGGCATAATGGCTGAACGGAGGTATCCGGCTGGATACTTCGCCAGAATACGCTCTACTTCTGTAGGATAAGTTTGCTGCAGCTGGTTCACCGGTCAGAATCTCCCAAAATAAAGTCAATACTTGCAATAATACTGATTAGGTCAGCAATCATATGCCCGCAGGATAATTTGGGCAAAAGTTGCAAATGAGCGAAAGAAGGCGTTTTAAAGTGCGCGCGATAAGGTTTAGGGCTCCCGTCTGATTCAAGGAAAACTCCCAGTACCCCGCGCGGCGACTCCACGGCGTTAAAAACCGAACCAACCGGAGGAGTAAAGCCTTCTGTCCATAATTTAAAGTGATGAATAAGCGCTTCCATGCTCACCCCAATTTGAGATCGCGGCGGGGGAACAAATTTGTAGTTATTGCTGCGAACCGGGCCAATCGGCAAGGTATCCAAAACCTGCCGGATAATTCGGTTGGATTCCAACATTTCCTGCATACGCACATCATACCGGGCATATGCATCTCCCTCAGATCGAGTGGGAATATCAAAATCATACTGCTCATACCCACTGTACGGCCGGGCTTTCCGCAAATCAAACGCATTCCCGCTGCCGCGTAAAATAGGACCGGTAACACCCCAACGCAGACAATCTTCTTCGCTGATTACCCCAATCCCTCGGGTACGAACGATGAACATGGGTTGTTCGTGCACCAGGCTTTTATACTCAGCGACACGCTGCGGGAAAATATTGACAAAATGCCGGGCCGCTTCGATAAAGCCTTCCGGCAGATCGCGCCAAACCCCACCCGGCCGGATATAGGTAGTCATCATACGAGCGCCGCTGACCATATCCATCAGCTTAAGGATCATTTCACGCTCGCGCCAGGCATACAGAAAAACAGATTGCGCCCCCAGATCAAGACAGGTTGAAGCCAGCCCCTGCAAATGAGACGCAATACGGGTAAACTCTGCCAGCATCACGCGAATGGCCTGAGCGCGCGGCGGAACATCCAGATCACAAAGTTTCTCAACCGCCAGACAATAAGCCAGATTATTTCCTGGAGGATTTAAATAATCCATCCGGTCGGTCATAACCTCTGCTTTTTGATATGTCTTGGCTTCCATATTTTTCTCGATACCGGTATGCAAGAAACCAATATCGGGAATACAGTTGACGATTGTTTCACCATCCAACTCAAGGATAACGCGCAACACACCATGAGTCGCCGGATGCTGCGGCCCCAGGTTCAAAAGCATGGTTTCCCCGGTATAGGCCCGTTCAGAAACCAAATGGCGCAGTTCTTCTACATTAACTTCTCGAATATCGCTCATGATTCCGATTCCTCAGACAAACCAGGATCTTCCTGTCCGCGCGGTTTTCGACGGCTTCTTTCAGAATAATTAAAAGAATGTTCAACTTCTTCATACCCCAGAGGGTAGTCTTTTCTCAGGGGATGCCCCACCCAGTCAGCCGGCATAAGAATTCGACGCATGTCCGGGTTTCCTTCAAACTTTATACCAAACATGTCCCAGACTTCTCTTTCAGACCAGGTAGCATTCTGATAAACAGAACTGATACTGTCTACCTGGGTAACCGTTTCATGCAGTGGAACCCTGAAACAAATAATTTTTGCGTCACGCATGGACAGGAAGTGATAAATCAGGTGAAAACGCGGGTCTGACTTTGGCCAATAATCTACCGCCGTAATATCAACCAGCATTTCAAACCCAAATTCATCACGCAAAAGACGCACCGCCGACAAAAGCTCACGGGGCTCAACCATATAAGTATCCGCTCCACGAAACTCCTGATAGCAGGCGCCGTGTTTTTCAACAAGAAAATCTTTGAGGTTTTCCAAAGTGTTCATAGTCACCGGTTGAAATTTAAGCCCAATCTTTTAGTTTTTCTTTCATTACTTTATCCTGCAATGTCAAAATCCCATGCAGCAGCGCTTCAGGTCGCGGCGGACAACCAGCAATATAAACATCCACCGGCACTATTTCATCAACACCCTGCACAACCGCGTAATTATTAAATACGCCGCCGCAGGACGCACAGTCGCCCATAGCAATCACCCATTTGGGAGCAGCCATTTGGTCATACAATTGGCGCACGACCGGGGCCATTTTACGGGTAACTCTGCCAGCCACAATCATTAAATCAGCCTGGCGGGGGCTGGGCCGCATAATCTCCATCCCAAACCGACTGGTGTCATAATTGGGAGCCTGAGCGCCCATCATTTCAATGGCGCAACAAGCCAGACCAAACATCATCGGCCACATTGATCTTGTTCGTGTCCAATTCACCACCTGCTCCAGCGTGGTAGTGATAACACCCATTTGACCGGCTTTTTGTTCTAATCCCATTCCAGGGCTCCTTTTTTCCAGGCATAGACATATGCCACTTCAAGAATAAAAATAAATACTGCTGCAACCACCAGCCCCTGCCCACCCAGACTGCGAAGAGCCACTGCCCAGGGCAACAGGAACACTACTTCAATATCAAAAAGGATAAACAAAATGGTTACCAGGTAATAGCGCAGGCGAATACGCCGAACGCCCGACCCATACGGCTTCATGCCTGATTCGTAAGGGGCAGCCTTGCGCAGGTTTGGATGGCGGGGGCCAAAAACAATCCCCAGCGTAATCGCAACCAAAGCAACAATAATGGAGATAAACAGAATAACAAAAAGTGGAAAATAGGCATTAAACATATTCAAACCTGAATTATCTGATCTGCCGATAAAACACAGCATATCTATTATATAACAGAAGCCTATAAAATGCGTAAAGAATCCATAAAGTTATCAGACAACTATATGGGTTTTTGTCATATTCCTGAAATACATCATGAAAAACAGGCTGTACTATTTTGGTGGTGTTTTGGTGATTTTACAGGGCTGCCGGGAAATCAGCGGTTTTAAAATTTCAGTCCGGGCGGCGGGTTACAAGCAGCCTGACCACTTTACGGGCTTTACCGCCAAAACAGTATTTATAGACCTCATCACCCCTCATAAAATCCAGCGATTCTTTGCCATGCTGTATGGCCCATTGAATTAAACGGCCCAGCAGCACCCAACCGGGAGATATATTAAGATATTCAGGGTTCATTCCAGAGTTATACACCCAAAGCCGATTCTGATAATCCATATTCAGATAAGCCGCCGCCGCAACGCCATCCGCTTTCAGAAACGCCAGATTTAAATATCCTTCAGCATGGGACGTGTGAATAAATTGCTTCATCTGACGCCGCATGCCGGGAGTGAGAAACTTTGCTTTTTCTGTGTCGTTTTCCATCAATCCCAGGAACACTTCAATATCGGCGTCCAAAGCCCGGTCTTCACCCGCAAAACACAGGCTAAGCGGGTAACTCTCTGCTGCCCGGCGCATCTTCCGCCGTATTTCATGGCGCTGTTTTTTGTCAATGCCAGCCAGATAGCTGTCCCAGTCTCCTGGCAAATTCAGAAGCGGGCAGTTTTGCAGCAGTTCTTTCTCAAACTTCCAGCCGCGCGCCAGGGCCGCCTGTTCCAGGACAGAAATACCGGGAGAATCTTCCAAAACATTCTCCAGAATCAGCTGCTTCCACGGAAACTCCAACCGGTCAAGCTCAGCCAATACGTTCGGTATGAAGTCCGGCAAATAATCCGGCGTAACAATCCAATCCAGATAATCAGAAATCTCTGCAGCCCCCAGCCAGTATAATGCCGGAACCCCTTTATCAGCTGAAAAAAACAGAGGAGCCACCCCTTTTAACCGGCCGTTTTCCTCAGCGCTTATCATGGCCAGTTCAGCCTGCTGCCATTCTCCTCCGCCCCGTGTCTGCCACCAGTCCATCAGGTATTCATAACGCAAAAAAGGAACACGGGTAATACTATGCTCTAAAAGCGTGTTCCATTCTGTTTTTATGTTAACCGGAAACATAGAATGACGGGAAAAAATCATATCTCTATTATATACTCTGCAACAGCACGATTTTCAGGTTTCAGCAGACAAACAGAAGGCTCTTCTCAGGTAACAGAAGAGCCTTCTGTAAAAATTCAGGGACACGTTAAAACAGGCTGCGGATAAGCAACAGAACCCCAAAGACGATCAGCGGAATACCAATAATCATACCAATCACTGTCATGCTGATGAGCACGCCAATTCCCACGATGAGCAACCCCAGAATCGCTGCCATTAACCTTCCCGTTCCACGAATAATCGCTGCCATCAACTCACCCAAAAATTGAAAAGGCCAGAGCAAACAACACCGACGGCTGGTTCTTTGCGGCTGAGAATAATTCATTAAATCTCCCTTTTGTTCATTCATCGTTTCATCATCTCTTTTCATACTTTCTATATGAATATACGTAAAGCTTACCCCCAGGTTGCAAAACAGTTTTCCGGATTTTCTGGGGCTTCCATCCGCCTTCCTGAATCAAAAACCGCCTTTTTCAGGCGGTTTTTGATTCTTTGATATGGTTTATTGTAATAACTCTTCCAGTATTTTCCGTACGGACTGGGGATCGGCTTTTCCGTGCATTTCACGCATGACCTGACCGGTAAACCACCCCATCAGGCCGGTTTTTCCTGAGCGATAGCTTTCGCATTCTTTTGGACTTTCTGTAACCACTTTTTCACAGGCCGCCCGGATCGCTCCTTCATCGCTTACCTGCGCCAGCCCTTCTTTGTCAACAATACTGGCCGGGGCCAATCCGCTTTCCTGCACCCTGATCACCAGGTGTTTACCCACGGCATTATTGATCTTCCCATCATCCACCAGCCTGACAATCTCCGCCAGGTACTCCGGAGTAAGCCGTAACTGATCAATGCTCAGCCCTTTTTCATTCAGAAGACGCAATACTTCATTCATCATCCAGTTGGAAATGCGCTTGGCCTCTCCCGGATAGGCTTTGGCAGCGCTTTCAAAATACTCAGACAAGACTCGATCGCTGGTTAAAATTTCGGCATCATATTCCGGCAACTGCATTTCCTGCATGAACCGTTCACGGCGGGCCAAAGGCAGTTCCGGAATACCACTGATAATTTCCTGTTTGCGTTCCGGAGTCAGAATAATCGGCAACAGGTCCGGGTCACGGAAATATCGGTAATCTGCCTCGGTCTCTTTGGAACGCATTTTACGCAGGACCCCGGCGTCTTCATCCCAATCCAACGTCCAGGAGGTGATTTTGTTGCCGGCTTCCATCTCAGCAATCTGACGCTGAGACTCTTTGATAATCGCGTTATGCACCGCTTCAATCGAGTTGACATTTTTAATTTCAGTTTTTGGGTTGAGATAAGTCGCCCCTTTTGGACGAACAGAAACATTGGCATCGCAACGCAGCTTCCCTTTTTCCATGTCCGCATCTGAAACCCCCAGCCAGCGTAACAACTGGCGCAAACGCGTTAAATATTGAGCCGCTTCATCTGCCGAACGCATATCCGGGTCAGTCACCATCTCAATCAAAGCCGCTCCGCTGCGGTTAAGATCTACCAAACGTTTATTTCCCACCGTTTTTGTCTTTCCGGCGTCTTCTTCGAGATGCAGATCATGAATGCCCACCCGGCAGGTATAAGCCGGGCGATCATCGCTGGCCGGAACAGGAATATCCATCCAACCGCCAACTCCGATGGGCTTCTCGTGCTGTGTCACCTGATACCCCTTGGGTAAATCCGGATACAGGTAGTTTTTGCGATCAAAAAAACTTTCATCGGCTATCTGAGAATGCATAGCGGTACCCAAAATAACCGCTTTGGCGATGGTCGCCTCATTGAGGATGGGCAAAACACCCGGCATACCACTGCAAATCGGGCAAATGTTGGTGTTGGGCGCATCGTTCCACGAATCTTCTTTACAGAAGCAGAAGATCTTGGTTTGTGTATTTAATTGAATGTGGGTTTCAAGCCCTATGACGGTTTCGTATTCTGTCATGTTAAGCTCCTATCCCTGTAATCTCGGTCTGGCTGTTCGCCATTCAGCCGCAGCAGTAGCAAGTTCATAACTGCGGGCTATTTGCAGAATTCCCATTTCATCAAAATCCCGGCCAATCAGCTGAATGCCCAGCGGAAGGCCGTCACCGGCAAACCCGGCCGGCACATTGATGGCCGGCACGCCGGCATGATTGGCACAGACCGTCAGTTGGTCGGTATATTGCATGAGAACGGAATCTCCATACACATCTCCCATCGGAAACGCTGTGGATGGGGTGGTAGGAGCCAACAAAGCATCCAAACGATAAGGCCCATTCGGGTCAAAAATATTCTCGAAATCCCGGCGAATAAAAGCCCGAACCTGAAGCGCTTTTTCGTAAATCTGAGAACCAAATTGCGCCCCGCTGACATGCATTCCCATCAGCAGTCGAAGTTTCGGTTGCAAACCAAAGCCTTCCTGCCGGCTGCGTTTATATAATTCACGATAATCCGTTACCGGTTTATCTGTCTGATACCCATAACTGACCCCGGTATAACGATGCAGGTTTGAAGCAACTTCGACCCGGCTGATCACAAAATAAGCAACGATGCCATAACGCATATGCGGCATGGGAACATTTTCGACAACTTCTGCACCCATGGCTTTTAAGGTTTCTGCCGCTTCGCGAACAGCTCTTTCTGATTCCGGATGAACAGGATAAGCCGCATATTCCCCGGAGACAGGATCAGGCATAAATACTTTGAAATAATCCGGCGAAAGCCCAATCCGTTTTCCTTTTACTCCCGCTTCCAGTTTTGCAGGATAGTCAGGAACCGGTACAGCAGCCGTTGTACCATCCCTGGGATCATAACCCGCCATCACCTTCAGCATCAGAGCCGTATCTGCCACACTGCGCGACAGCGGGCCAGGGCAATCCAGCGATGAAGCAAATGGAACAATTCCATAGCGTGACACCCGGCCATAAGTTGGTTTCAGCCCCACCACACCGCAAAAAGATGCCGGATGCCGGATGGAACCGCCCGAATCTGTTCCCAGCGAAAGCGGGCACTCCAGAGCGCCAACACTGGCAGCGCTGCCGCCGGAAGACCCTCCGGGAACCCGGTCGGTATCCCACGGGTTTCGCGAACTGGGCTGATAAGCTGAAGATTCGGTTGACGACCCATGCGCAAACTCGTCCAGATTTACTTTTCCCAATATGATTGCATCCGCAGCTTCCAGACGTTCAACCGTGGTAGCCGTATAGGGCGGATAAAAATTATGCAACATCCGGCTGGCAGCCGTAGTCAACACCCCTTTCAGACAAAAAAGGTCTTTGAGAGAACAGGGAATACCTGCCAACTCGCCCACGGTCTCTCCGGCAGCCAGTCGTTTATCGGTACTGCGAGCCTGTTCCAAAGCCCTCTCTCCGGTAACGTTAATGAACGAGTGAACTTTTTTTCTGTCTTCTTCCGTAATCTCACCCGCATCCAACTGACCGGGCCGGCCATCCACCTGGGCAATGCGATCCAGGTGAGCCTGGGTTACTTCTACCGCACTCACCTGACGCGCAAGGACCATTTTATGTAATTCAGTTCCTGTTAATTCATATAGTTCCATAGTTCTTATTCCAGAGTCTTGCTGAGAGTATCTGCCACCACAATATATCCATCCTGTGTCTCAGGGGCACAATCCAGAATGGTCTGCGGGTTGGAATATGCCTGAACTACATCTTCCCGATTCGGAGGTCTGTTTTCAGGGGAATAAGGAAGACCATGAGGAGCAGCCTCTATACTTCCTTCGAACGGAATGGCAGTTAATTCGTCAATGGCTTTCAGCTGATTATTCATTTCCCGGCGTAAATATTCAGCTTCCTGCTCATTCACACCTAAAGCAGCGAACTCCACCAACTGGTTAAAAGTTTCAGAATCAATTTGTATCATACGGGCTCCGATTCTTGCTGACAGATTCTTTGGGATTTATGCTATCAGACACAATGATTAAAACAAGAATTCAGTATATCCGAGAATACACCAGAGTCAAGAAAGTTTTAAGGCAGAACATCTTTGAAAAAAGTTTTCAGATATCTGACAAAAATCAGATTTGTTTTTTATGCACCTTCTGGTATGTTTATTGCATCCTTCTCCTGTCAAAGACAAACCGCATCGTTTTCGAAAACGTATAAGTATGCTGTGATCGCAATCAGGCATAGAGTACAATATGTGTTTAATTGGCATATATTAAGGAGGAGACCAATGGAACTGGAGTTGGAGTTGGTACCTGTCCAAAAAAAAGAGGAGGTCAACTTTATCTTCGGGCAGGCGCATTTCATTAAAACGGTTGAAGATTTACATGAGGCTTTAGTCAACACGGTTCCTCATATTCAATTTGGAATCGCCTTCTGTGAGGCATCCGGAAACCGCCTGATTCGATACAGCGGAACCAACCAGGAGATGATTGACCTCGCCTGTAAAAACGCTAAAGCCGTTGCTGCCGGGCATACTTTTTTCATCTTCCTTCATCCTGATTTTTTCCCGATCAATGTTTTAAACACCATTAAATCCGTTCCTGAGGTGTGTCATATCTTTTGTGCTACCGCCAACAGAACTCAGGTAATCGTTGCCCAAAGCGCCTTTGGCCGGGGCGTTCTGGGCGTCATAGACGGTGAACCCCCGTTGGGTATTGAAAAACCTGACGATATCAAATGGCGCAAAGAGTTTTTGCGCAAAATCGGCTATAAAGCCAGTTAAACAGGAGGATCATCCTACCAATGAAAAAGACCGTTTTCTCTTTTTTATGTGCCCTTTTTCTGCTGAGCAGTTGTAACCTGCCTTACATTCAGAAAGCCAACGATGACGCTTTATCAACCAAAGTCGCTGAGATTATTGCCAGCAGTGTTCCCCCCGCCACACTGACACCCATCCTGGTGCCCACCCAAACCAGCACTGAAACCCCCACAGCGACCCTTACGGCAACCCCCATACCATCACCCATAGCCACCGATACCCCGGAACCTACCAACACCCCCGTAGTGGTCACTTCTGAAGCCATGGTCGTTACAGCCGCCCCCTCACAGGCATCTCCGGCGCCAACATTAAACGCGAATGATTACCGCAACAGGCTGGGAGAACCCAGCGGAACCGACCCCATGACAGACCCAACCCTGTGGAACTGGCCTGCTGTTTCTGACATCTACACTTCTGCGGTCTGGACAAACGGTCAGATGAACCTGACCGGACTGAAAGGCAGCTCCGGATGGCGTATGCCATACACCCAACCTGTCGGAAATATGTATCTGGAAATGACCATTAACTCAGGCACCTGTTCAGGAGATGACAGTTACGGCATTATCTTCCGTATTCCGGAACTGGAAAAACCAAACCAGGGTTATCTCTTCGGAATTAACTGCGATGGACGCTTTGGTTTTTGGAAATGGGACGGCCGATCAGGAAAAGATGGAACCGGACTATGGCTGATCCAATGGAAAGCCAGTGACGCCATTTTGCCGGGAGCCAACAAAGTGAACCGTATCGGCGTATTAATGATTGACAACTCCTTTACCTTCTATGCCAATGGCATCAGGCTTGGAGACTATAAAGATACGACTTTTAAATCAGGCTATTTTGGAGCGTTTGTCAACCCCAAAAAAACCAATCAATATACCGTTGGTATTCAGGAAGTGAATTACTGGCTGAACGCCCAACCCTGATACACCCAAAAGGCCGGCTGATGAAAACACAGCCGGCCTTTTTTATAACAACTCTGTACAATCACCACCGTTCAGGATCACCCTGTACACACAATATCGCGGGGCCCCTGCGAAGCCATTTTTTGGCCAGAGCCATCCATCTTTCCCACAACAGCCAGCACCATTGCGCCCGCGAGCCCCTTCATTCAACCAAAGATATTATCCCGCATACACGTTAAAAGAGATAAACCTGCAAACTGCCCTTTTATCTAATCCGGGTTCCCCCAAACCTGCTTTTCAAATTCTTTTAATTGATCCACCATCAGCATAACATCGGTTGCTGTATTCTGCGTATTTACTTTCAGGTCAGCAATCGCCTGCTGCAAACGACCGGCAACACTATGAAACAGTTCCGGTTCTTTGCCCTGGATAAAGGGCCCCATTTTTGTAAACCGTTTCTGAGCAGCTTCCAGATTCTTTCGGGCCGAATACAGATCTTTTTGGGCAATGTTATAGTTGGCTTCCATCATATCCCCCATAACCCGCAATAAATCCATATGACCGGCAACCCCGTCCAGTTCCGTTGTGGCGCTTTCCAATTCAGCGGTCAGCCTGGTTGCCTGATCATGCTGAGCCGTTAATTCTTTCTGAAGGAGCGTGTTTGTCTCCTGCAAAGAAATCATTTCTGCCTGTTGCATCTTCATACTGACAGCAGCCGGCCGATACAGAAAATACCAGAACAAACCGGCGCCCATCATTAAAAAGATCACAGCCAGGGCCAGAAATTTTAAAGCCCGGCGGTTAAAACGACCAAACTTTGACTGCGGGTTGATCCACCAGCGCCATGCCCGCTTAATAAAACCAGGCCGCCCGGCTTCATCCGGCACGGCTTTTTCTTCTTTACGCCCTGTTTCAGCATAAGCAACTTCGGCAGGAGATTCAGAAGAAAAACCATGCGCTTCAGTATTTTCCGGAAGCGCCTCTCCGCCCTCCTGCAGCGGCGCCGGCACAGAAGATAGAGCATCAGAGGATAGAATTGGTGAACCTGAAGAATCAGAATAATTCGTTGTATTCTGAGAATCATTAGTCATAAGAAGTCTCCTTTCTCCCAACACAGCTTAATTTTAGCATGGGAGTCCAATCCTGGCGCAGAAAATGCTGTGCGATCATACGCTTCCTGAATGATATAATTTTTTTCATGAGTTCCAATTCCATTCAAACAGCCAACCGGCAAATTGCCCGCGCAACCGGTACCATCATGGCAGCCATGATTTTCAGCCAGCTGATTGGGCTGTTTTCCAAAAGCCTGATTGCACAAACGTTTGGCACTTCCCTTCAATATGACGCCTATGTTGCCGCCAACCGCTTAACTGAAATCTTATATAACCTGGTTGCCGGCGGAGCGTTATCTTCAGCATTTTTGCCCGTTTTTATTGGCCTGCTGGCGAAAGAACAGCGCCCGGCTGCCTGGAAACTGGCTTCTTCCATTACCAACCTGGTTACCCTGGCGCTGGTTGTTTTCAGCATCATAAGCGCTGTTTTTGCCGAATGGATCGTTAATAACATCCTGGCGCCCGGTTTCATTCTGGATAACCCAGCCAAGGCAGCTCTGACCGCTCATTTGCTGCGCATCCAGTTAATCACTCCCTGTATTTTTGGAATCAGCGGCCTGCTGATGGGGATACTGAACGCTCACCAACATTTTTTACTGCCGGCGCTGGCTCCCTGCATGTATTCTATTGGAAAAATCTTTGGGGTCTGGCTGTTTGCGCCCCATATGGGCATTGATGGTCTGGCATGGGGCATCGTTTTGGGCGCATCACTGCACCTGCTCATCCAATTGCCGCAGTTTTTACGGCTGCCTGTCTGCCGGTATAACCCAACCCTGGGCTTAAACTCTCCATTGGTGCGTGAAGTCGGGCGACTGATGGCCCCCCGCTTACTGGGAGTAGCGTTTGTACAATTAAACTTCCTCGCAAATACCTACCTGGCCTCTTTGCAGGCCGGCGGAAGCGCTGCCAGTCTGGATTATGCGTTCACCATTATGCTGATGCCGCAGGCCGCTATCGCTCAGGCCATCGCCATTGCTGCCCTTCCTGTTTTTTCCGCCCAGGTTGCTTTGGAGAAAAAAGCCGAGATGCGCTCATCACTATCTTCCACCATCTCCGGCGTCATCATGCTGTCACTGCCAGCCTCGGTGGGGTTAATTCTGCTTGCAACACCCATTGTTCAAATCATCTATCAATACCGCAGCTTTGCCGCTGAATCAACACAAATGGTCGCCTGGGCATTGGTATGGTATGCGGCCGGGTTGGTCGGGCATTCTGTCGTTGAAATTGTAAGCCGGGCCTTTTATGCCCTGCACGATACCAAAACGCCGGTTATGGTTGGTGTAATTGCCATGAGCTTAAACCTGGCGTTCAGTCTGTTATTTTCTTCTTTATTCAGACAATGGGCATGGATGCCCCACGGCGGACTGGCGCTGGCAAACAGCCTGGCCACCTTCCTCGAAATGTTCGCATTATTATTTTTCATGCGCCGGCGTCTTCAGGGGCTGGAAGATCCATCCCTGCGCAGCGCCCTGTTAAAATCCATCACCGCCGCACTGGCCATGGGTTGTGCCGTCATCTTCTGGCAAAAGACAGCAGTGCCGCTTCCATTAACGCTGAATATTCTGATGAGTATCCTGATCGGTGTTCTGGTCTATGGCATCGCTCTCTGGCTGTTGAAAGTCCCCGAGCTGCGCATCCTCCTGAGCTGGCTCAGAGGGCAACTGCAACGCCGTATCCAATGATCTTTCCAAAGTCGGGTCAGCCCGCAGTTCTCTGAAAGCCTGCCAACCCTGATACAGATAATACAGAATCAACGCCTGTAAAAGCAGACGAAACATACTGGGTTGCTGCCCTGCCTGCGAAGCAGACATGACCGTATAAGCCGTATCTGCAACAAAAACCACCATGACTGCCGCTAAAGCCGGAAGAGATCGCTTTCTTATCAGCAAACCCAGACCAATAAAAAGAACGCCTTCCACAATCAGCGCAATCTGATAGGGAACGGCTTCCGGAGCGTTCCTGTTATAGATATACCAGCCCAATCCTCCAAAAACAATATTCCAGAAAGCCATAAAGAACACCAGGACCGTAGTAGTATTTGCCTTTACCACCGGGTCAGCAGATGACCCCGGGAGCGGTTTTCCATCTCTTGTAACCAGAAGCTCCTGCCCCAGGATAGATTTCTTCAGCCTGATTTTTAACTCTGTCCCATCTTCCAGAACATACTCCCGGCCATCGATTAACGCTTTCTGACCTGAAAAGGTATCGATTTTCTTCCCATCAAGGACTACAACAATTTCTTTCCAAAAACTTCCCCAGGCTACCTGCAATCGAATGGGCCCTTTGGGTTCAAATGAAAATTCCTGTGCTGGCATATGACCTCCGCGTTGAATGAGGCAAAGTATACCCGTTTTTCAGAACTCAGAAGCCCCGGTCTTTAGGATATGCCATCAGCATAACAACACGAATATCACGCCTGATTTTCTTTTCCGTTCGTCAGACTCACCAGGCGTAAAACCGGAAGCCTGAATTCTTCCAAAACACCTCATATACCCTGAGAAAACTCCATCCCAAATGGAACTTATTGTTATCAGAAGGGTTGTTAATAGTATATATCTGTCGATTATGACCAGGGTATAAGTCCAATTGCAGAAAACATGACCTTATTCTACCCTTTGGAACTTCCTTACAGCCCGGATAACCGATAAGATAAACCTGTTCAAACAAAATATATTTCGAGAGTTGAGGCGCTATGGGTTTAGACAGTCTTTTTTTCTGGTTTACTTTTTTGATCATTGGTCTTTATGTTCGCATCAAATTTTCTTTTCGGGTAAATCAGCCAGAGAATATGCCCAAAGGGCCTAAAATTTTCGTTGCCAACCACCCCACCGTCAGCGATCCCTTTCTGTTTTCCAAAGCAATCCGCCAGTTCACTCACATTCTGGTAGCTGAAGAAGTCTTTCTCATCAAACCAGCCGGCACCCTGCTGCGCTGGCTGGGATGTATCCGTGTAGTTCCCAATCAGGGGCGCCAGGCCTATCAAAAGAGCCTGGAATCTCTTAAAAAAGGCAAAAGCATTATGATCTTTCCTGAAGGTCATCTCAGTCATATGAATGGTGAATTAATGCATTTCCACAGCGGAGCCATTCGGCTGGCAATGGAAAGCGGCGCACCCATCGTGCCTGCCGGAATTCATGTGCAACGCACCCGCATTAAAACCCTCTCCATGCAGTCAGGTCAGGAAACCATCCCGGCGCATATCTACTTTGGCGGGCCCTACACAATAACGTTTGGAGAATCCATCCGTCTTCAGGGCGATCCCAATGATTATCCCCAGGTACGGGCCCATACAGAAGACTTAAAAGAAACCATCCAACACCTGATGGAACAAAGCGAGCAGTCTATGGCTGCCGAATTCGGCCCGATCGTTCAGGTAATACCAACGGCTTAACCTGCCCCCAGCACCAAAGCCAGCAGAAGGCCGCCGGCAATCACGCTTCCAAGCTGCCCGGCTGTGTTGGCCCCCATCGCATGCATCAGGATGAAGTTTTCGTAATCTTCATCCTGTGCCATTTTTGCTGACAGCCTCCCGGCCATTGGAAAAGCGCTGATACCACAGGCTCCAATCAGCGGATTTATTCTGCCGCGGGTAACCGCGCACAACAACTTTCCAAACAGCAATCCGGCTACGGTATCAATAACAAAGGCCAGCAGCCCCAACCCCAAAATCATCAGCGTGCCGGCATTTATAAAACCGCGCGCAGTCATTGTAGAACCAATGGTTAAGCCCAGAAAGAGCGTGGCAATATTAATGATTTCATTTTGAGCAGCATTGCTCAGGCGGTCAACCACACCACTCTCCTTCAACAGATTTCCCAGCATCAGTGTAGCAATTAAGGGCGCCGCATCCGGAGCAATCAGGCTGACACAGACCGTCACCACCACCGGAAAAGCGATGACCGTCCGTCTGGACACCGGTCTGGCAGTATATTCCATCCGGATTAATCGTTCTTTACGGGTAGTCAACAATTTCATAATCGGAGGCTGAATAATGGGAATCAGACTCATATAGGAATAAGCCGCCACAGCAACGGGCGCCAGCAAAGACGGCGCCAGCTTCGTCGTTACGAAAATAGCGGTCGGCCCATCAATGGCTCCAATCACGGCAATCGAAGCCGCCTCATTCAGCGGAAATCCCAGCAGCACCGCCAGAACCAGGGTTGCATAAATACCAAACTGACCGGCAGCCCCCAACAGCGCCATTTGCGGCATCGACAGCAACGGACGAAAATCAATCATGGCCCCCACGCCAACAAAAATAAGAAGCGGAAACAGTTCAGTTTTAATGCCGGCATCATACAGCACTTTGAAAAAACCAACTTCATGACTCATCCCCAGGTTGGCAAGAATACAGCCAAAACCAATCGGCAGCAAAAGAACCGGTTCATATTCCTTTTTAATCGCCAGATAAATCAAAATACAACCCACGGCGATCATGATCAGATTACCCCAATAAAACTGCGCGATTCCTTTGCCTGTTTCTTCAAACAACGCCGTGAAATCCATAGGTTTATCCTATTCCATAAATTCAATCAAAGGCTGACCATGCCTGACAGAATCACCTGCCGCGACACATACCTGACCAACCGTACCTGCACGGTTGGAACGAATTGCATTTTTCATTTTCATGGCTTCCAACGTCAGAAGTTCCTGCCCCACACTGACCAAATCCCCTTCATGAACAAAGACGGCAATGATCTTTCCAGGAATAGGAGCATTCAACATTTTGGTTGAATACTCCTGGGCTGCAACCACCGGCTGAACAGACGGCTTCTTCGGCGCACCGGAAGTTACAGCCATCGTCGAAACCGGCAATGCAACCTCTTCTTCCTGCAAATGCACGGCCACCTGCTCTCCATCCACTTTTACCTGAATGGGGCGGGCAGACAAATCTTCAATTTCAACCCCATAACTTTTGGAACCAATGGTAACTCGATATTTCATGGCGATTTCCTTTGGGTTTGGCGGGTATACATCCCCCGCTGCTGGTTAAACATACGGCTGCGGTGAGCTATTTGCCACGGGCTGACATTTTCCAAAGGCATGTGACCGGAAGCGGAAGATTTTTTTTGCAGCGCCAAAGCATACACTGCTGCAGCGGCGGCAGCCATATATTTTCCCTGATCTTCATCTTCAGCCGCCGCACTCTCAGTAAAAGGAGCGCTTTCCCTGTCAGATACCGGCTTGTTTTTTTCTGCATGATCCTGCCTGCGATCCTGAAAGAGACGAACCATACCCGCCATCAGCCACCACAGCAAAATCAGGCTCAGGAAAACCAGCCCCATTCCGACAGCAGAAATGAATAACGTCTGATTAAGCAACTCTGTCATGGTATTCCTTTTAATCTTTCAGATCAGACCGGCATATTGCCATGTTTTTTAACCGGCAGAATTTCCTGTTTATTCTGCAACGCTGCCAGAGCCCGTATAATTCGATCACGGCTTTCGGCTGGCTCAATGACATCATCAATATAGCCGGCCCTGGCCGCAGCATAAGGATTTAAAAATTCTTCCCGATAGGCCTGAGTCAAGCGGGCACGTTCTGCTTCAGGATCAGACGCGGCCTGAATTTGTTTCTTATAAAGAATATTGGCGGCCCCTTCGGGCCCCATCACGGCAATTTCAGCGCTCGGCCAGGCAAAGGCAAAATCAGATCCGATATACTTGCTGCTCAGTACCACATATGCCCCGCCATACGCCTTACGGGTAATGATGCTGATCTTGGGCACAGTGGCCTCAGCGTAAGCATAGAGCACCTTCGCCCCATGTCGGATAACCCCGCTGTGTTCCTGATTTACCCCGGGCAGGAACCCGGGTGAATCGACCAGGGTAATCAGTGGAATGTTATAACAATCGCACAACCTGACAAAACGGCTGATTTTGTCAGCCGAGTTAATATCCATCACTCCGGCCAGAACACTGGGCTCCTGAGCAACCAGCCCCACCGTACGGCCATTCATACGGGCAAAACCAACCACGGCATTGCAGGCAAACGTAGATAACAGTTCCAGAAAACTGCCCTGATCAACCATTTTTTCAATAACTTCGTGCATATGATAGGCAACTGCCGGATCAGAAGGCACGATGGCATTTAATTCATCCCCCCCGGCTGGCTGAGAAACGGCTGCGACAACCGGCGGATTTTCAACATTGTTTGAAGGCAAATAAGAAAGCACCCGCCGGGCAAGATCCAGGGCTTCGCGATCTCCGGGCGAAGTCAGATGAGCCGTTCCGCTGATACCCATATGAACCGCCGCTCCGCCAAGCCCCTCAAAATCAATTTCTTCTCCCGTGACCGACTTGATCACTTCCGGACCGGTCAGAAACATGTAAGACTGTTGTTCAACCATGATGATAATGTCAGTCACCGCCGGAGAATACGCCGCCCCGCCGGCACACGGCCCCATAATCAGGCTGATCTGCGGTACGACACCCGAATATAAAGCATTCCGACGGAAGACTTCTCCGTACCCGCCCAGAGACCGCACCCCTTCCTGGATGCGCGCGCCTCCGGAATCAATCAAACCAATGATGGGGGCGCCCGAAGCAGCCGCCAGATCCATCACCCGGCAAATCTTTCGAGCCTGCATTTCACCCAAAGCGCCGCCCTGAATGGTAAAATCCTGGGCATATACATATACGGTGCGGCCGTCAATCAGACCAAAACCGGCGACCACCCCATCTCCGGGAAAAGGGTCTTTATCTTCAGTATTCTGCTGCACCACATAAGGCAATATTTCGCTGAAACTGCCCTGATCCAGCAGATAAAACAAACGTTCACGGGCCGTCAGCTTTCCTCTGGCATGCTGCCGGGCTATTCGGTCTGCGCCCCCAGCCTGTTCTGCTTTGGCACGCATTGCATGTAATTTCTCAATTCGAGAATCTCTGTCAGACATGATTACTCCTGTTCCATCCCGCTTTCATTAAGCAGCAGAAGACACCCATTTCATTTTATGCCGTTTCAAGGTCACAGGATGGTGTAAAACGAAACCATTTCTGCCGCTAATGATCACCTGTACCAATACACCAATACCTGTACCGAACAGATCAGCAGGATATTGCGTTATCAGAAACCTTCCAGTTTGCTGAAATCTGCAAACCCATTTGCCAATGCAACTGTCCGCTGCAGAAGCCCCAGGCGATTGCTGCGCTCCACGGGATCTTCAGACATAACCATCAGGCGATTAAAAAAGTCATTAATCACCGGAACCAACGGGAGAAAAGCGGTCAAAAAGCCGGAGATCGATGAGTTCAGTTTCAGTTGAGATTCGGCTGCTTCAATGCCTTTCAGAAGATTCTTTTCAGCCGGCTCCTTCAGCGCTGCCGGTTGAACCGGATAAACCTGTTTTTGGTCGCGGGTAATGCGTACACAGCGGGCAAAGGCCGGCAGAATATCTGACCACTCAGGCTTTTGCACCCACCCGCCAAGTTCTTTAACGGCCCGGGCCGCCGCCGCCGGGTTATCTGCCTGCACGGACATCACTGCATCAATAATGTCATAGTGATAGCCCTGCTCCTGAAACTGACTTCGCAGCCGCCCGGCGATAAAATCAGCGCACTCAGTCAGCACATTTTCTCCAACTTCAATGGGCAGCGTTTTTGCCGCCTGCTGCAAAGCAGCCTGAAGATGAAAATCCAGGTCGCATTGCACCAGATTTTGCACCAGTCCCAAAGCGCATCGCCGCAAAGCAAAGGGGTCTTTGGTTCCGCTGGGGGCCAGGCCGGCAGCAAAAAGACCAGCCAGGCTGTCCAAACGATCAGCCAAACCCACGGTTAACCCCACCCTGTGAGCAGGCAACCTGTCACCGGAATAACGCGGCAGATAATGCTCATAAATGGCATCACACACTTCCTGTGGCAGACCCGCCTGCTCAGCATAGTATTTCCCCATAATTCCCTGCAGCGAAGTCATTTCTACCACCATATGACTGACCAGATCCGCCTTGCAAAGCCGGGCAGCCTGCAACGTGTTCGCTTTTTCCTCTGCGGTTAAGCCCAACCCGTCTGCCAACACGGCGCTCAAAGCTTCAATGCGTCTGGATTTATCCATCATAGAGCCCAGTTTATGCTGAAAAGCCAATGTATTAAGACGCTCCAGTAATTCAGGGAAAGTGGTTTTTAAGTCTTCCTGGATGAAGAAAGCCGCATCGGCAAAACGAGCCCGCACAACCTGACCATTGCCCTCCGCCACCACATCCAAACCATGTTTATCGCCATTGCGCACTGCCACAAAAAACGGCAATAAGACGCCATCTTTTCCAACAACCGGAAAATACCGCTGATGTTTTTTCATGACTGAAATCAGCACTTCTTTGGGAAGTTTCAGACTCTGAGGATCAAATTTTCCAATAAAAGCGGTGGGAACTTCGACCAGCATACTGGTTTCGTCCAAAAGTGAATCATCCAGCGCCGCATCGGCTTGTAATTCTTCCATTAACTGAATCACCTGGGTACGAACAGAATCGCGCCGTTCAACCGGGTCAAGAATAATTCCCTGACTTTTCATGAAGTCAAAGTAATCCTCCACCGTTTCAATGGCTTTTTCTGCCGGTTCATAAAAACGCAACCCGCGGGTAATATTTCCAGACTGCAGCCCGGCATAGGAAAAGGATAATGGTTGCCGGCCATACCAGGCCAGCAGCCAGCGAATCGGGCGGCTGAAGGCTATATCGCTGCTGTTCCATCGCATGGTTTTGTCAAATTTCAGATGAGAAATCCACTCTGCCAGATGCTGCGGCAAAACCTGCACGGCCGGTTTCCCTTTTTCATGCAGACGGGCAACCGCATATGTACCGCCGTCAATTTCTTCCATCGTCAACGCTGAAACATCCAGCCCTTTGCTCCTGGCAAATCCAACTGCAGCAGGCGTATAGCTGCCATCCGCATTAAAAGCCCGGGCAGCCGGAGGCCCCTTAACCAGCAATTCCTGGTCTGGCTGAACCGCCGACAGATTTTTGACATAGATCACCAGCCGCCGCGGAGTTCCCCAGACAGAAACCTGGTCATATTCCAGTCTTAAATCATTCAGCCAAAGCGGAACTTTTTCAGTCCACTGCTGCAGGGCAGCAGAAAGATCCGTCACCGTTAACTCTTCAGTGCCCACTTCAAACAAAAAATCAGCTTTTCCGGTCAGGTCTTCCGACACAGAAACAGGCCGGCTCACAGAAGGTTCTTTCTGACCGTCTTTCTTTTCAGCGTTTTTCAGAAACGGATAGTCCAACTGCCCGCGCTGCTCGAGATAACGCTCAGCTATTCGCCGAGCCAAATCACGCATCCGCCCAAAGAACTGCTGCCGTTCAGTAACGCCAATGGCGCCGCGGGTATCCAATATATTAAAAGTATGCGAGCATTTCAGAACATAATCATGGGCGGGAAGCACCAGTCCCTTTTCCAGCGATAAACGGGCTTCTGCCTCAAACAAAGCGTACATCTCTCTTAATCGCTCAACATCAGCCACCTCAAAGTAATACGTGCTGTGCTCCCGTTCTCCCTGCAAATGAACATCCCCATAGCTGACGGTTGGGCTCCATTGAATATCGCGAAAAGTTGCGGCATCCTGAAGCGTCATGGCAATCCGTTCCAGACCATAGGTAATTTCTACGGCGACCGGGTTCAGAACCTGCCCGCCGGATTGCTGGAAGTACGTAAACTGTGTAATTTCCTGCCCATCCAGCCACACTTCCCAACCCAGACCCCAGGCGCCCAGCGCCGGAGAAGTCCAGTTGTCTTCTACAAAACGAATATCATGTACCCGCGGATCAATGCCAATGGTTTCCAGAGAACGCAAATATTTCTCCTGAGGGTCCCCCGGATCTGGTTTTAAAATCACCTGAAATTGGGTATGCTGCTGCAAACGATTGGGGTTATCGCCATACCGCCCGTCATCCGGGCGTACCGAAGGTTCTACATAGGCTACATTCCAGGGCTCAGGCCCCAGCACCCGCAGCGAAGTAGCAGGGTTCATGGTACCTGCGCCGACCTGTGTATAGTAAGGCTGCCAGATCAGACAACCTTCGCCCGCCCAGAAATCCTGCAATTTCATAATAATGGATTGAAAATTGAGAGATTGAGACATATAAAGAACTCCGCTCGGTGAATTTTTCGTGTGTAAGACCCAAATTATACCCTTATAATCCTGATATGAATCTGAACCCTGGGGTATCACACAGAGAGAAACGCCAGGGTTTCTTCATTGCCGCGATAAACCGCCGTCTTTTCTTTTCCATTACTTCACCGGGAACCTGACATCCGATCAGGGCGCAATGGCACCGGTTTTTTAACGGGCCTTCGGGGTCATATCTTTCGCTGGATGAAGCGTCACCCGGAGTCTTTTCGTTTTATCTGCTGTAAAAATGCAGGGGTATTCATTTTACGTTCCAGGACACTGGTAATGTAATGCTGCATCAGATCATCCATCGCCTGCCGGATCGTTTCCGGAATACAGGCTTTCTTTGCCGCCGGATAAGCACTTCGCTGCAAATGCCGCAGGTATTTCAGCGTTTCCATATTTACCAGACGGGCTCCATCTACTTTCATCCCGCAGTCAGGGCAAACAACACCGCCCAAATGAGCTGAAAAGAATTGGTCAACCGCCTGAATCGCCTGGTTGCATTTAACGCAATAAAACAACTCCGGGCGAAACCCAAACAGGTCCAACAGATGAATTTCTCCATACCGCACCGCCAGATATGGATCGTCTTCTTCAGCAATTCGCTTCAGGCTCTCGTCAAATAAAGAATATAAATGAGCATTGGGGTCATTTTCAGTTGTAAATCGATCAACCAGTTCGGTAATATACGCCGCATAGCCCGTCCGCACCAGATCAGATGAAATTTGCGGATAAAAAACGCTTGTTTCAGCCTGTGTAACCAGCCAGAAATCCCGCCCCAGGGCCAGCAACAGCCGGCTGCGCATAAACGGTTCCAAATGCCCGGCTTTTCGCGACTGCGGCTTGCGTATTCCTTTGGCGATGGCATGGACTTTTCCATTCTCACGGGTATACAGCACCAGCAGCCGATCTGTTTCACCCCAATTACGGTGACGCAGTACAATCGCTTCAACTTTCTGCGAACGCTCTTTCTCAGGCAATGCATTCTCCTGAAAATTAAGGCAGAAGCGTTTTTCCGGTAAAGGCTCCGGGCAGCAATTCTGCGACAGGGTGTTCAGCAAACACCGTACCATCGGCTTTAACCATCATCACCAGAGTTTCCAGGCCGAATTCAGCCATCACCTGCCGGCAGCTTCCGCAGGGAAACGCTCCATTCTCAGTGGCGATTGCCAGCGCGATAAATTCTCTTTCGCCTTCAGAGACGGCTTTAAAGATGGCAACCCTTTCAGCACAGATTCCATCAGGATATGCCGCGTTTTCAATGTTCACTCCATCATAAACCTTCCCCGAGGCCGTCAAAACTGCAGCCCCCACTGCATAATGTGAATAGGGAGCATACGCCCAGGCACGTACCTGCAAAGCAGCCTCAATAAGGCGCTGCCGCTGAAGCTCATTCATGCTCACCTGCTTCCGGATCATTGGATGGATCTTTAAGCGCAGGTTCGCCGATTTTCGCAGCCCGCACCTGACGAATCCGCCGGCCGCTGACATTTTCGACCGTCAAAAGCCAGTCATCCACCTGAACCTGCTCCCCGCCGGCAGGCACCCGGCCAATTTCACCATACAGCCACCCTCCCAGGGTGTCTGCAATTTCATTGGTTAATCGCGCCCCGGTGATTTCGTTAAAATCATCCAGATCAATCCGAGCCATGAAAAGGTATTCTGTATCGCTTATTTTCTGATAAGGGTTTTCTTCTCCCTGGTCAAACTCATCGCGAATCTCCCCCACGATCTCTTCGACAATATCTTCCAGGGTAACCAGCCCGGCCATTCCGCCATATTCATCAATCACTATAGCCATATGCACCCGATCTTCCAGCATTTCACTGAGAAGCTCATCCGCTTTTTTCGCTTCCGGGATGAAGTAAGCCTGCCTCATCAGCGAACGAATCATGTTTTCTTCCGGATGGGTTTCACACCCCGGCACCCCCAGCATATCTTTGGCATACAAAATACCAATCACATTATCTATCACATCCTGATAGACCGGTAACCGTGAATGCCCTGAAGAACGCATCAGGGCAATGACATCTGAAAAATGATCATCAACATCCAGCGCCACGACATCAATGCGCGGAACCATAATTTCACGGGCCAGGGTATCTCCCAACTGAAAGATCGAATAAATCATCTTTCGCTCACCCTGCTCCAGCTTGCTTTCAGACTGGCCGGTTTCGACCCAATTGAGCAATTCATCATCCGTTACAGAACCCAAACTGCGATCCAGACCATTGGGCTTCCCCAAAGCAGCCATTAACAGCAGAGAAACAGGCCGAACCAAAAAATCCATGATCTTCGCCAGGGGAGTCAAGCGTATGGCCCAAAACTCAACCCTGCGTAATATCAGCCCTTCCACGGCAAATTCTGCCAGCAATAACAGAATGGTCAGCCCCGGCATCGAGAGCATGGGAACCCATATCCGGCTTTTATCTGCCAGAAACGAATAAATCAACAGACTGGCGCTGCCGGCCAACAGCATGTGCGAAAAGACCACCAACAATCTCAGGGTTGCGGTTAAGTGCGGACGTTCAATAAACCGGAGGGTTGCATCGACAGCATTGGGATATTGTGAGCGCAAACCTCCCAGTTGGGGTAACCGGGCATAGATAAAACCAGCCCGAATGATGATCATCAGGATGTCAAGCATTGCAAAAATAACGGTCAATCCAACGAGGGTCTCAGAATCCATGAGAAACTACGATTTCTTTTACCTTTCTTTCAGTTCATAAATTTTTTCACCATCCAACCGGACACCCATCCATTGCTCTCCATCTGAAACAACAGCCTGGCGGACGATCACCTGCGGACCCAGCCGACAGTTTGCTCCTGCAACGGTATCATAAAGACAGGCACACGGCCCAATCTGGCTGCCGGTTTTTATAACTGTTTTTCCATATAAGTGCGTATCAGGATATAAAATCACATCCTGTTCCAACGTCACCTCTGCATCAATATAAGTATGAGCAGGATCAATCATGGTGACTCCTGCTGTCATCCATCGCTGATTGATGCGCTGGCGCATGATTTGTTCAGCCTCAGCCAAATGAACCCGCGTATTAATGCCAATCGCCTCATGATAATCGGCCATTTTCAGACATTTGACCGGCAAGTGTTCCTTCACTGAAATGGCAACCAGATCGGTCAGATAGAATTCGCCTTTTGGAGATACCTGAATCTGATCCAGGGCTGACCAAAGCCAATCAGACCTGACACAATAAACCCCGGTGTTTAATTCCCGAATCGCCAGGGTCGATGCATCCGCCTGCGCTTCTTCAACAATGGCGCTGACATTCCCGTCAGCATCCCGCACCACCCGGCCAAACCCATGCGGATCAGGCATTTCAACAGAAAGCATACTCAGAACCCCGGCATTGGCGCGCTGGGTATCCACCAATGTCTGCAGGGTAGCCTGAGTCAAAAGAGGCATATCCGCATATACAATCAGAACCATGCCCTCAAAATTCAGAAACGCCGGTCTGGCGGCTTTCACCGCATCGGCCGTTCCCAACTGGCAGGCCTGCACCGCAAAATCAGCCCGACTACCCACCGCCTGGCGCACTTCGTCGGCACCATTACCAACCACCACCACGGGTTTCGTGCCGGTCACCGCAAAGGTATGATCCACCGCATGCAGTACCAGGGGTTTTCCCATGACGGGATGCAGCACCTTGGGCAAACTTGACCGCATACGGGTGCCCTTCCCGGCTGCCAGAATAATTGCTTTCAGAGGAGATGGATGTTCTTCCATAGTTCTAAATAAAAACCCGCAATCCTTGTAAGAATGTGATCTTTCAGAGAATTGCGGGTTTTTATTTCCAAAACAGACTGGGGCGCCTGGATTCGAACCAAGATCCACAGCTCCAAAGGCTGGTGTGCTGCCCTTGCACCACGCCCCAACGAACAATCATTTTAACATACTCTTTTTATTCTTTCAACCAGACCCGCAATGCCCTTGTGTATTATGAATTGTACCTTAATTATACGAATAGCTTATGGCAGGATCAGGCCGGACGCACAGAAGGATTGAAGTTTGTTGCAGAACAGCGGCCCCCCCGCACCCTCACAAA
This sequence comes from uncultured Leptolinea sp., assembly GCA_964511135.1. Lineage (GTDB taxonomy): Bacteria > Chloroflexota > Anaerolineae > Anaerolineales > Anaerolineaceae > UBA4782. Next base: position 38,871 of record CAZEEL010000007.1, read on the forward strand.
GGGTTTTAAAATCATTTATCCGGTATTTCGACACCAACCAAAAAACCTTCAACCACGCAGGGCGGGATGCCCTCATCCCGCCGCAGGAAACATTATTTCACCCGGATGGCGTCTCATACAAACAATCACGCATCCGGTATTTTGGCCTCAGCCCGAAAATCGTTCAACCCCGTAGGGCGGGATGCCCTCATCCCGCCGGATTTTTCCGCAGGAAAAAGCATTTCACCCGGGCGCATCTCAATAAAACATCATCCATCAGACAAAAAAAGAAAACCGGTTAAGGTTCGCCGTCTGCCCCCCGATCACACGGGCACATTCTATATGCATCCCCCGCCCGATACAACACATCACCGGGTAACGGCGGGATGAGGGCATCCCGCCCTACATAAATATTGATTCCACGCACAGCAGAGACCATGACCCCATCATCCAACAGCCCGCCCTGCACCAGCAGTGATTCCACACACGGCAGAAAACATACCCAGCCATCCAACGGCCCGCCCTGCATTTGCATGATTCACACCCGCAAAAC
>CAZEEL010000008.1:0-25598 GCA_964511135.1 uncultured Leptolinea sp.
AATAGGACATTTCTATCTTGCAGAAAATAGGACTTTTCTATTTAGCCTTGACACATGATATCCGGACAATGAATTTTAAATCATACAGGTTATGTGTTTATAATCAGGAACTCTTGTGAAGCAGTACTTTGATCCCGGAATTGCCATAAAAGCGAAGCATTTCATAGTTTATAAAAAAATAACTCTGATCCCAATTCAATTCTACCTTCTAAATTTGATCCTGTCATTCAGTTTTACTGTCGAGTGTAAGTATAGTTTTGTATTCATGTTATGCAAAACGGTATGGTTGCCGCCATAGAAAAAGACCGTCGACTTATGTCGACGGTCTTTTTCTATGGCGGGAGCGACGGGATTTGAACCCGCGGTCTCGGCCTTGACAGGGCCGCATGTTAAACCACTACACCACGCCCCCAAGAATTGCAATCATATCATGAGCATCCCCAAGTGTCAAGGAACTTTGGCCTGAAAGGAATCGGTGACAGTGCGTTGAACCTGGCAGGATATGAAGGTCTTTTGTTTCTGACAAAAAAGAACCGTCTGCCCAAAAAAACAGAGATCCATCCGACAATGGTAATGGATACAAAAACAGCATCCGGCTTTTCTTTATGCGGATGCTGTTTTTGTTCTGTCTGGCAGATCTATCGATCAGTATTAAACAGGAGGTTTCGTATAGCCTGCATCTTTTGGGGCGGATCAGTTTTTTGATGGGTCACTCATTTGTCCCATAAACAGGATGGATTGGGTTTCCTGATCCATCATGAAATAGATGAATGGGTGATCAAATTTGGCGGTAATGGGTTCATTGCCGGGCATCGCTGACTTTGCTATGATGATTGCGGTAGCGGCAGCCGCTTCGGTTCCTTTTTCATCAACGTCAATAAAGGCTTTATGGATCGCATCGGAGATGTAGAGGCTGCGTTTACCGGTCATTCCGGAGAAATCTGCCAGCAAAGGATCAAATGCGTTCTTCATACCGAGCTGCTGAAGCGGGGTTGCCAGTGAAAAGGATGACTCGTTTTTGTATTTTGGGAAGGACAGATTAAGATGGGTGTAATTCATGCTCTGGCGTATCTGTTGCAGTTTTTCGGCATTTAAATTTTCAATAAAGGTCTCAGGGTCATCCGGCATAATTACCAGCATAGCCAGTTTGCCTTCTTTGCAGGGAAGTACAACGGCTGTATACGCATCTGCTCCGCTTTCTTTGCTGTAAGCATAATCAGCGGTATTTTGCATAAAGGGTACCGAAACCGGGCTTTTATCCAAAAGATAAAAATCGGCATTGCGGGTGTTTTCTTCCTGGAAGGGTTCCTGCCAGGCGGCTTTTAAGTAGACGGTATTGGTAATGACCAGACTGGTGGCGCTGTTAATGCTGCCTTCAGCCAAAAGATCTTTAATTTTTTCGTGGGTTTGTTCTTCTACCCAGCGATTGATTTTTATGCGTGATTCATCCGGAGCATTCATGAAATCCATGAGGGTTAAACCGGAGTCATAGTGGGTGTCCATGATATCCAGATATTCTTTCAGGAAGGATTCGTTTTTGTCTCCCCAGAGGGCGTTACTGATGGCTAACTCATAATCAAATTCTGACGGGGCAGAACTGTTTTTTGCGTTTTCTTCAAGTGTGGTGTTGAGCCGGTGATATAAGGGATGCAGTTTTTCTTCCGGCAGGTTGATATGAAGCGTATCTCTCATTTGAGATAAGGTATCTTCTCTTGCGCCGGATTCTGCCATTGCCAGCGCGGTAGAAATGCTCAGGGGTGAGAAAATCACGTTGTCATTTTCTTTGCGGAGTAAACGGAGAATATCCAAACCGAATTCTGAATTGCCCTGTACCAGGGTGGTTAATTCATTTTGGTCTGCCGTTGGATTTCCGGTTGGTGCCATTTCTTTGGCGGGGGGGATGACGGAGGGGGGTGTTGTTGAACAGCCTGTTATAAAAAGAACCAGAAAAACAACAGCGAATATTTTCTTCATAATTGATATCCTTTCATCCTTATAACGAAAGTCATGGCAGTAAAGTTCCCCGGGCATTATGCGGTCAGACTGGTTTTGAAAATTTAGCTATGATGCGCAGGGTATCGAAGCCCTCTGCGAAAGGTCTTTCGGCAAGAGCTCCGTGGCGAATCATGGTAGCGCGGGTAATAGAAGGGTCAAAATAATACTTTGTCTGATAGGTATGATATTCAGCGAGGGCCCGGATTTTTTTTTCGACATCTTCTTCGGTGACACCAACCAGGAAGTTTGGGAAGAACCCATAGCTGGATCGAAGAACATCAAAGCCAAAGACGGAGGTGCCTCTGAAAGCTCGCAGAACCTCTTCTGTTACCGTTGCGTGATCCTGGTGGATATCTGCCCGGGTATGCGTAAATACAATTTCAGGTTGAAAGGTTTTATTCATTGAAATTAAATATTCCAGAATATCCTGGCGGGATTCTGGAAATCGCCGGGTTATGAAGTCTTTAATGATTACATTCCCGGCGGGCACGCCTAATATGGCCATGCTTTTCAGGTGTTCTTCGGCCACATGTTGTAAATCAGGGTTTTTTTTATTATCTGACAACGTGATGCAAAGAATTTCAGCCATTGGCTGGATATGGGCTATCAGTGCACCTGCTCCCAATTCAATGTCGTCAGGGTGGGCGCCAATAAAGCAAATTCTTTTTCCGTAAAATGTGATATCGTGATTCATTAAAACCTTTATCTGGTTGCGAGGAAACCGCCGACTACTTTGGTCATCACCAGTTTTCCTTCCTGTGCCAGTTTCTTTTCTGCGACATGTTGTATATCACGCATCAGCGCTTCAAATTCTTCTTTGCCATTAAATAACGCGGTCCATAATTTCCGGTCTTCAGAAAGCGAAGCTTTCGTATAGTCAACAAATGGCGCTGCTTCGGTGAAAGTCAGTGGGTTTTCAAAAATGTGTACCTCAACCTGTTGGAACTGGCTGCGGATGATAGGAAGGAATTGACTTTCATAGCGGCTGCTTCCCGGCATGGGGGGGATGGGTTTTTGGGTGGCTTCTTTGATGATATCGTAGAAAAGTTGTTTGTTTTGAGGCATTGGACCGGTGGTAAACAGTTTTCCGCCTGGTTTTAAAACCCGGTGCATCTCACGGATGGTGAATGCAACATCTTCCGCATAATAAATTGCAAAGCAGCAGGATACCAGGTCGAATGTATTATCCAAAAAAGGAAATTTTTCGTTAAAGTTTAATGGGCCCAGGTGGATGGGGTTTCCGCGTTTGCTGTTTTCTTCCTGTGCTTTTCCCAAAAGTTCCTGAGAAACATCTCCGCCTGTGATTTTGGCGTTTCCCTGTAGGTAATCGAGGAACGAAAAGCATTGTTTTCCTGCTCCGCAGCCTACATCTAAAATTTCAGCACCGGGTTGCAGATGCAGAACGTCAAGCATCCACTGGTCGATATTTTTTCCGCCAAATTGGTCATGAATATTGATTCTGACGGCGAGGTCACTGGGTGTTTCCTGATAGTTGATTTTCATATGTTCTTCTCCATTAACAGATTCTTGGCAGCATTTCACCTGCCAGCATGTCTAAAATACGAGTGCTTCCAAAAGGGGTTTTTAAGAGAACCCGGCCGGGTTCCTGTTTCTGAACATTTCCAATCATTGCTGCATCTTTTCCGTATGGGTGGGTGTGCAGAATTTGCAATGCTTTTTCTTTCTCGCTGTCAGGAAGGATGATGATAACCTTTCCTTCATTGGCAATATACAGGGGGTCGAAGCCCAAAATTTCACAGACGCTTTTTACTTCATGTTTTATGGGGAGTGTCTCTTCGTTTATCCAGATGGTGACTGCGCTCTGTTGGGCGATTTCGCATAGTGTCGTAGACAGTCCGCCGCGGGTTGGGTCACGAAGGACGTGAATATCCGGGATTTCTTTCAGCAGTTGTTGGATCAGATGATTAAGCGGCGCTGCATCAGAAAGAATTGGGGTTGAAAATCTCAGATCGTTTCGAGCTGCTAAAACTGCAATTCCATGATCACCGATTGTGCCGGATATGAGTACCGCATCGCCCGGGTGCGCATTGGCGCCGTGAATGTTCACCGTGGAATCTGCCCAGCCAAAACCTGTGGCAGTGATATACACCTGATCTCCCTGACCATGCCCGACCACTTTGGTGTCGCCGGCGACAATCGAAATGCAGGCCTCATCTGCAGCATCTTTCATGGAAGCAACGATGCGTTGCAGTACTGAAACAGGAGTGCCTTCTTCCAGTATGAAACCTGCGGTTAATGCGTGCGGAACGGCGCCTGACATGCTGACGTCGTTGACGGTGCCGCATACTGCCAGCCTGCCGATATCTCCGCCAGGAAAAAAGAGGGGCGATACGATGTGACAGTCTGTGGAAACAACCAATCGTTTATTGTTGCTGGTTGTTTGGTGATTAAGAATGGCAAAATCATTTCCGGCATTTAAAGCAGGGTTGGAGAACGCCGGCATAAAGACTTTTTCTATCAGGTTTTTGGTCATTAAACCACCGCTGCCGTGACCCATCACGATGGTGTCATGATGACCCAACGGAAGGGGGCAGACAGGGCTTTCCATCGGCGGTAACGCGGGTGTGTTCATCATAGGAATTCTAACATACTCAAACAAGTAAAAAAATGAATATCAGAAAACCAATGATCAGGCCAATGGATAACCCAACCGGAATGGTTCGTTTGAGCACTTCCCCTTCTTTTCCTGGTATGCCGGCTGAAGTCACTCCAAGGGTGATTTTGGCAGGTGCAGTCATGCTGCCAAGAGAGCCGCCGGCTGTTTGAGCTGCAACCAGCCAGGCAGGGCTTAATTGCAGCAGAAGAGCAATTTGCTTTTGCATTTCAGCAAACAGAATATTCGAGCTGTTATTTGAGCCGGTAGCAAAGGCGCCAAGGATTCCGACCCAGGCGGCTACGTTTGGGTAAAAACGTCCAAAGGCTTTTGCCAGACCTTCCGCGAGGATTTGTGTCATGCCGGTATGTTCCATCATGACGGCGATCATGATGGTTGCCATGATGGCTATGCTGGTGGGCGCTGTAATTCGCCATGTTTTGTGTGCGATGGTATGTATTGCTGCATTTTCCAGCATTTTTATTCGATACAGGACGGGTATGGCGATGAGTGTCACGCATAGCATAATGATTCCCGGGTGTACCAATGGACGTAAAATCTGACCGTTGCCTGCCGGAATGCGAAAACCTGTGTCTGTGATGGTTTCTGGAAACATGGGGATGAATGCAATTTTTTCAAACGCAGCCCGAATGGGACCTGGCCAAAAAATAATTACGAGGATGATTGAAAGGAAAAGGTATACCGATACGACTGCTGCAACTTTCTTTTTTTCCTGCTGTTCCAGTGGTATGCTTCTTTTCTCTTTTTTGAGAATAAAACCTGTCAGAATTCCTGTGACGGCGCCCAGAAAGCCGCTAAGGGTAATCAGGTCAAAATTTGCCAGTAATCCCTGTACCAGACCCATGATTAACCCTATTCCGATGACCCAGGGAATTTGTTTCCGTTGTTTTAAAAAAAGGGTGACACTGATTCCGCACAGGATGCAAATGACTCCCATAATAATGCTGGCAGGGAATACCAGTTGTTTGATCGGCATTTGCGAAACAGCAGACAGCGTTTGTATCACAAGACCCATATTTCCAAACGTTACTTCCCATGAATGGCCAATTGCGACGGCGATTACTGCGGTGACGGGAGGAACACCCAAAAAAACCAGAATTGGAGCAACGATGGCTATTGGAGTGCCGTACCCGGCAATGCCTTCGAGGAATGCAGAAAAACACCATGCCAATAAAATCCAAAGAAAACCGGTATCTTTAATGGTGGCGTGGAGGGCATTGGCCAGTGAGAAAATTCCGCCTGTTGCCGAAATCGTTTGAAAAAGCAGCATGGCAGACCAAACCATTAACAGTACAAAGAGGATTAATGCACCTGCTTTGCCGAGAATGACCTGCAGTACCTGAAAATTCAGGCCAAAGAAAAAATATGCGATGAAGGTACAAATGACCAGGGCTATGGGGCCGGCTTTTTCACCGCCTGATTGAAAACCAATAATCAGAATTAACAGGATCAGAATGGGAAGCGCTGCCAGGATGATTTGCATATTCAGCTCTTGATCTGGTATCGGTAATAAGCAGCACAGGTGCCTTCAGAAGAAACCATGGTCGCTCCCAATGGTTTTTGCGGGGTACAAAGATTGTTAAAAGCCGGGCAATCCAGGGGCGTTTTGATCCCCTGAAGAATTTGGCCGGCAATGCAAACCGGATTTTCCTGAGATTGAATGTTGCTTACTGAAAATTTTTCTTCAGCATCAAATGCTGCAAATTCAGATTTCAGCCGCCACCCTGAGTCAGGAATTAAACCTATTCCTCTCCAGTGACGATCACAGATTTTGTAATAGTGGTTAATCAGTTGCTGTGCCGCAGTATTTCCTGAAGAAGATACAACCCGTGAGTAGGCGTTTTGGACGATGGGTTGATTTTCTTCAAGGGCTTTGACGGTTAAATAGATTCCATTCAGCAAGTCAACGGGTTCAAAGCCGGTAACGGTTATGGGGATGGTATACTCATGTGCAATGGGTTCGTATTCCCGGGTTCCCATAATTGCACAGACATGACCGGCTGCCAGAAAGCCCTGGATTCTGCATTGTGGTGCGCTGAGAAGAGTGCGCATTGCCGGAGGAACACATACCTGTGATACCAGCAGGCTGAAATTTTTAATATTTTTTGATTGTGCCTGTGATAATGCCGCCAGATTGGCCGGCGCGGTGGTTTCAAACCCAATGGCAAAGAAAACAATTTCATGGTCAGGATTTTTTTCTGCAATGTCTACGGCATCCAGCGGCGAATAAACAATCCGAATATCATGCCCCTGGGCTTTCAGGCTGAGAAGATCCTGGTAAGAACCAGGAACACGCAGCATATCTCCGTAAGAAGTGAAAATCACCTGTGGCAGCCGGGCAATGGCTAAAGCTTTATCAATTAATTCCAATGATGTCACACAGACCGGACAGCCAGGACCATTTATCAATTCAATTTCAGGCGGAAGCAACTGTTGTAACCCATAGTGCATCATGGAATGGGTTTGACCTCCGCAGATTAACATCAGGGGGTGAGGTTTTTTTACGGTCTGCCTGATTTTTTCGAGTAACGCTTTTACCAACTGCGGATCACGAAAATGAATGGCTGGATCTGAAATCAATCGTCAAGTCCTCCAATATCCCGCAACGCTTCAAGGGTTTCCTGTGCGTCAGTTTCGTCCAGAATGTTCAGGGCAAAACCGGCGTGAACAATGACATAGTCACCTATTTTTGCCTGGGGAAGCGTTTCAATACAGACTTCGCGTTGAACGCCGCCAAAATCTACAATTGCCATTTTCAAACCAAGTTGGTCCAGAAAAAGAGTAATTCTTCCCGGTATTCCTAAGCACATCGTTGCCTGCTTTCTATTCTGATTGTTTGCCGGATGCCATGCAGGCTGCGATCCAAGCCTGCCCCAACGAAATTCCGCCATCATTGGGTGGAACCTGCTGATGAGTGAGTACTTTAATATTGTCTGATTCTAATGCAGGAATAATTTTTTGCAAGAGTGTGTGGTTTTGCCAGACGCCTCCGCTGAGGCCGACTTTATGTATTCCATGTTGTTTGCAAAGATTACGGGTGGATTGATACATTGTTTCGATGAGTGTGTTTTGAAATCGTGCGGCGATGGTGGAAGGATGTGTTCCGGATTGAAGATCCGCTATGATGGCTCTGAATAAGGGTTTCCACTCCCATAAATTCTCATTGACAGGCAAGTCATAAGAGGAACTTTCCTGCGAATCAGCAATGGCTTCTAAGAGGATGGCCGGCTGGCCTTCATAACCGGCAGTTAAACGAATTCCCAATGCGGCGGCGACGGCGTCAAACAATCGCCCCATGCTGGACGTATGCAGTATATTCAAGCCGCTTCTGAGCTGACTGATTAATAATTCTTTGGCAAGCGGGCTGCAATGAGCTACTGCAGGCAATGTGGGCTCCCAATCAATTTCAGCAGCCCAAAGATAGGCCAACGCAAGGCGATCCGGGTTGTGAATGCTGCTGTCTCCGCCTGGTAATGGCGCGTAGTCAAGATGCATGAGACGATGGCAGCCAAAGCCGTTTCCCAGCAGGATTTCACCCCCCCAAATGGCGCCATCGGTTCCATAACCGGTGCCATCAAGGGTTATGGCGATGATTTTTTCATCTTTTGGCAGTTGGTGTTCAGCCAGAATGGAAGCTAAATGTGCATGATGGTGCTGGACAGAGATCAGCGGTAATTTCCGATCTTTGGAAAAATCCTGTGCAAAACGGGTACTGGGGTAATCTGGATGACAGTCGCAGGCGACGATTTGAGGGTCAAGACAAAAAAGTTTTTGGTAATGCTCAATTGCTTCACGATAGGATTGCCAGGCTTCCCAATTGTCGAGGTCACCAATATGGTGGCTGATAAACGCATATTGATCACGGGTAAAGCAAAAGGTGTTTTTCAGCATGGGGCCGGCAGAAAATACCTGAGGAACGTTTTCAGCGAGCAGAATGGGGTTTGGCGCATAGCCGCGGGCGCGGCGGATAGGATAAAAATGAGACCTTTCCAGCCGGCCAACACTGTCATCCATGCGAATATGAACAGGCCGGTTATGAATTAAAAAACCGTCACAGACAGGGTTCAGGCGTTGCAAAGCGATTTGATCATGGTAAATAATGGGTTCATTACTGAAATTACCGCTGGTCATTACCAATAAATCAGAAAAATCAGGAGCGGGTTCAGACAATAAAATGTGCAGGGGGGTATAAGGGAGCATGACTCCCAATGTTTTCAGGCCAGGAGCCAGCCCGTTTGGCAATCCATTGTCAGGGAGTTGGTCCAGAATAAGAATTGGTTTTTGAGGAGAATCCAGAATCGCTTCTTCATATTTGTTTATCAGGCAATATTGGCGTATGAGAGGGATAGAAGGAGCCATTACCGCAAAAGCTTTCTCGTCGCGGTTCTTTTTTTTGCGCATAGCCAATATGGCGTCCGGATTATGGGCGTCACAAACCAGTTGATAGCCTCCAAGTCCTTTCAGGGCCAGAATCCTGCCTTGCATGATTAATTTTCTTGCCTGGCCGATGGCTTCATCTCCCGTTGCGGTCACTTCATGATGCATGATAAAATCTACATGAGGCCCGCATTCTGAGCAGGCCACCGGTTGGGCGTGAAAGCGGCGATTGTTGGGATCAAGATATTCGTCAGTGCAATCCTGGCACATTGGAAAAATGTGCATGGTTGTGTTGGGACGATCGTAAGGAATATTTTGAATAATGCTGAACCGTGGACCGCAGTTTGTGCAATTGATAAAGGGATATCGGAAACGACGGTCTTTTGGATTTAAGAGCTCGCTGATGCAGTTTGGGCAGGTGGCTATATCCGGAGAAATGGGGATAAACCGGCCGGGGATATTTTGACTTTCGATAATTTGGAAGTCAGTTTGCTGAATGGGTGTTCCGTCTGTTATTTGGATGTGATCAATGCGGGCTAACGGAGGTAATGATTGTGGGAATTCATCAAGGAACAGGGTAATATCCTGTGAAGTTCCCTGAATTTCAATATCTACACCGGCAGAGGAGTTGCGTACCCATCCCTGCAGGTGATGTTTTTCAGCCAATGCAAAAACAAAAGGTCGAAAGCCAACCCCCTGTACGATTCCAGCGACAAAGATGTGTTTATATGTTTTTGGTGCAGGCATGCATCACACCAAATATGAGTTTTAGCACAATCATCCGAGGCATAAAATAAAACTTATCATATGAACTCAAAAGGTTATTCCTGAGTAACCGGAAGGCGTTTATTGGATTGGTTTACGATGATATCAAAAAGTTGGAGCTTCAGGTTGAGGAATCGGCTTGCAATTACGTTGGTTAGTTTTTTCATCACTACATAACCCAGTTCAGGGTCTTTGTCACACAGGGCCAGTAAATCATTGGCATTAAATACCAGGAGATGGCAGTTTGTAATTGCTTTTGCGCTGTTTGCCCGTTGTCGTACGACGGGTGTCATACTTGACCAGCCGATGATGTCAAGCGGGTTTGCGTAATACAGGGCTTTTTTTCCCTTGGTTGGAACATAATTTTCAAGCAGGATTTGACCTTCCAATATGATATATAACTCCGATGAACGAGCGCCTTCTTCAAATATATATTTATTCATGGGAACATCACAATAAAAAGCGACCTCTGACAGCCGATTAATCTTTTCGACAGGCAAATCGTGAAACCAGGGGATGCTTTTAATGGTTAAAAGGAGTTCGTTGTTTAAAGAATTTATCATTTCCGTGCCTGCTTGTGATGAAAAAAGAACGGAGCTTCCAGATATCTACAATTTTAGGGTAGAATGCACAGACGTCAATGAACGAATGTAATCACTTTCGATGGTGGTTGTATCCATTTCATGAATATTATTTGTCACCTAAACGTAATTTAATCCACTCATCGATCGTGATAATTGCCTGAAGTGCTAAAACCTGCGTGGGGGGGGATAACTGATTGCGAAATTGAAAGGAATATCCGCGAATGGTTGCGAGGATTGCTTCCGGATATGTATGATACAAGCTGTTTACCAAATATAAACATGTCTCTGGCGTCATATGATGGGTAAAAGGCGATGTTTGAAAACATGGTTTCAGTGGTTGGGTCATAACGTTATCGGGCAGGGCTTCTGTGTGCGTGTCAATAAAGCAGACGGAAGTGTACTTTGATATTAATTCAGCCATTTCAGGGGTTAATTGGAGGCAGGTAAGAAAATCAACAGAGCGGTTTTCAGGGTAGAGTCCATCCAAATAATGATCTGGAATCGGGTAATTGTATTTACCGGCCAACTGATACAGAACATGCCAGGAGACCCCATCATCTTCTCTGTCAGGATTACCATAGCCGATTAATAATACGTTATGCATTATGTAAAGAAGAAATAATCATAAAGAGGCAAGTGTGACTTAAATGACCTGGCTTGCCTCTTTTTAAATTTTTCGATTACCTTTTTAAGGTTTGAATGTGTGCGCCGCTGTGATCGAAAACATCCAGGACGATTGGCATTTGCCCGATCGCATGTGTAGAGCAGGATAAGCAGGGGTCATGTGCACGAATAGCAGCTTCGACACGATTTAACATTCCTTCAGTAACCGGGGACTGGATATATGTTTTGGCTACGCTGTCTACGGCAGTGCTCATTGCCCAGTTATTGTGTCCGGTTGCTACGATTAAGTTGACCTTTGTTAATTGATCGTTTTCTTTCGCCCAATAATGATGGATTAAGGTGCCTCGCGGAGCTTCAATGATACCCACTCCTTCGCCCTGATTAATGATTCGGGTGTTCAGGATTTCATTGGATGTGATATCAGGGTCTTCGCATAGAATTTTGATTCGTTCGATGGCGTATACAGTTTCAATCATCCGAGCCAGATGATAATACAGGGTATTTTCAACCGGTTTTCCCTGATTGAGTGATTTCCAATATTTCATGTATTCTCCGGCAATGGGAGTTTCAATGGTATTGGCTGTGTTCAGACGGCCCAATGGCCCAACTCTATAAGCTCCCTGCGGCCAGCCGAGTTTTTTGTAGTATGGGAATTTGAGATAGCTCCAGTTTTCAACATGTTCGGCAATGTAATTTAAATAGTCTTTTCCATCAAATAATTCGAGTTCATTTCCGTCAGAGCCAATCAGTCGGATTTGACCATGCGTTAATTCGAGGCCATTCTCCGGGTTTACGAGGCCAAGATACCCACTGGTTAAAACAGCAAACTTTTGGATATCTTCACTGTTTTTCTCTGCCCAATCCCGGATGATCTGAACACCCAATTGGGCAGTCGCTAAATGATCATCTATTCTGGAAAGAATAGAATCTCTTTCGGTCAGGCTCAGTGTTTTGTTCACTCCGCCTGGAATTGCAAAGTCAGGATGGATTTTTCGACCGCCCAGAATTTTGATGATATCCTGGCCGAATTGGCGCAATTTGACCGCTTTTACCGTCAGATCAGGGTTTACCTGGCTCAGTCCGATAACATTTCGTATGGCGGGGTCTGAATCAAATCCCAGCAGCAGGTCAGGGCCGGCCAGTTCAAAAAAGTGCATGCCATGACTTTGAGTGATCTGCCCCATATGCATTAAATCTCTTAAAAGAAGGGCGGGTCTGGGCGGCGGGCAGTTGTATAAACTGTCGCCGGCTTTTGCCGCTGCCAGATGGTGGCTGACCGGGCAAATTCCACAAATTCTGGGTGTGATGGAAGGCATCTCTTTTACCAAACGGCCTTCGCAGAATTTCTCAAATCCCCTGAATTCATTGACATGCAGACGGGCGTGATCAACGGAGCCATCTTCTTTCAAATGGACAGTGACTTTGGCATGGCCTTCAATTCGAGTAACCGGTTCAATTGTAATTTTTTGCGCTACCATTATTAACCTCTCTTAATGCCAATTCAGCTGGTCATTTTTTAGTTTTGGCATCCGCCCGTTCGCGAGTTCATTCAAAATATAAAAGATGGCATCCGGGTCAGGGGGACAGCCAGGAACAAATACATCTACAGGAACCACTTCTGCGACCGATCGAACCGTTGTTTGATGACATAATTCGGGGTCGTTAGGGATTTTGCCGCTTTCATCTGTAGATTCAGTTTCAATATAGCCTCGGCGCAGGACTTCTTCCATTTGGAAGAAGTTACGCATGGCTGGAACGCCGCCAAAAACGGCACAGTCACCAAGCGCAACCAGTATTTTGCAGCGTTTTCGCATTTTTTTGGCTACTTCTTCATTGGCAGAGTTCATTACGCACCCTTCCAAAACGCCAACATCTACGCCGCTTTCGTCAGGTTCTTTCAAGTCTGTAATTGGTGTTGCCCGAAAATCAACCAGTTCAGCTATTTTAAGAATTCGTTCGTCTATATCCAACAGTGACATGTGGCAGCCGGCGCAGCCACCCATCCAGTCGGAAGAAAGTTTTGGTTTTGACATTCTGATTGCTCCTCTTCTTAGAATTGCTAATCACATTTATAACGCAGAAATTGTTTCCCATGCCGGGATGTTGGCAGGAATGTTGATATATTTGCTGATCATGGTTATCACTTCCTGGCTGGTTTGTACGCCTGGCGGCATTTGCAGAACGGTCTGAGCAGTCTGTGTTATTTTGTCGCTGTTGAAATATGTTCCACCTTCTTCTGCCCAAACAGCGACAGGCAGCACTACATCCGCTTCATCGCATAATGCTGAATAGTATGAGGCCAGGACTATTTTTTTCGGTATTTTCTGCAGGATGAGTGTTTGCACCGGTGAAATAAGATCGTCAGCCTGTACGATCAGTGTGGAGGTCATTTGCTCGACGGGAAGGATGTTTTCCAAACCGTATTGGGTTGAGAATACTGCGTTTGCTCCACCAAACAGCAGAATCGTCTTTGCTTTTAAGGCTGAAGCGGTACTTTTTACAGTCTGCAGCAGTGATTTATTCGCTTTTTTTCCAATAACAAAGACTGTTTTTTTCGATTGCGTGATCAGTTTGTGCGCTAATGCTGCTGCATCAGAACCATTACCAGATGCAAGCGCTTTAATTTCAGGTGTCAGATCAGATGTTTTTGATTGAATGTTGACATCGGCAAACACTGAGAAAGGATTGATGGTGTGATCAATCACGATGAGTTTTGTGCCCTGCGGAAGATTACGTTTGATGAAAAATCCTGCAACCTGATGATCCAGGGTGAGGTCTTCTCCCATCAGAACGACACAGTCTGAATTTTTTAAATCTTCCAATGTAGCCAGCTCAGGGAGTTTTTCTGATGTCTGATATTCTCTGATGCTGGAACCGGTTAACTCTAATGGCGCTGTTCGTTCTTTGCCGGTAATGGAAGAAATCATTCCAATGGTTTCAGCAGGCAGGCGGGTTGAAAACAAAGCTGTTGTTTTTTCTTTTTCCCAAATCAGGGCAATTTTATTTAAGGCTTCTTCCCAGCTGACGGCTGTCTGTTTTCCATCTTTTTTGATACAGGGGGTAGTAATTCTTTGTCTTTGTTCAGTCATGGGGATAAATCTTCCCTGTTCACAAAGAAGGCCTTTATTGACCGGGGCATTCCAGTCGCCGTCGATTTTAACCAGATTGTTGTCGCGGACATAGACATCTAACCCGCACCCTATGCTGCAACCTTTGCAAACAGTTTTAATGACATGACAGTCTTTTTCCAGGCCGCGGTAGGAGCTCCATCGGTCAATAATGGCCCCGGTTGGGCATACCTGGGCACAGCTTCCACAGGAAACACAAGTGCTCTCACCCCAGGGAATGCCCAGATCGGCAGTGATCATGGTGCGGGCTCCTCGTTTTTCGACGCCAAGTGTAAAATTACCGGTCATCTCAGAACAGGCTCTTACACAGCGCCGGCATAGAATGCACCGCTGATGTTCTATGATCAGATAGGGATGTGAGGCATCCATAGGGAAGGGTTCCCAGCCTGGTTGAATTGGCCAGTGATCCATGCCTTCATTGTATGCTGCATTTTGCAATTCACAATCTCCGCCGCTTTCCTGACAAAATGGGCAGAAATGGTTTCTTTCACTGAATATCATACTTAAAACGAACTTTCGGGAAGCATCAATGGCCGGGGAATGAGTGCGAATAACCATACCTTTGTTTACCGGCAGGGTACATGACGGCTGGGGAGTTCGAAAGCCTTCCACTTCTACTAAACATAATCGGCAGCCTCCGTACGGAGTCAGTTCAGGATGATCACAGAGTGTCGGGATGTGAATCCCATTGTTGCGGGCGGCTGTAAGTACGGTAATACCTTCATTGACATCATATTGGATTCCGTCTATTGTGATATTAATCATTTTGTTTCTCCATAGATAACCGTAAAGCGTAGTACGGATATTCTTCCGCGATTTCTATTCAATGGTGATGGCGTTGAAATTGCATACCTGCTTGCAGATACCGCAACGGATACATATCTGGGTGTCAATGACGTGAGTTTTACGGCGTTCGCCGGTGATGGCGTTTACCGGACAGTTACGGGCGCAAACGGTGCAGCCGTTACAAACCCCATCAACGATCACATATTTGATTAAATTACGGCAAACTTTGGCAGGGCAACGTTTGTCTTTAATATGGGCTTCATACTCTTCCCGAAAGTAGCGGAGCGAAGTTTCTACAGGATTGGGAGCGCCCTGTCCCAACCCGCATAAGCTGTTGCGTTTGATTTCACGGGAAAGGGTTTCTAAAAGCTCAATATCACCTTCCTGTCCGTTGCCTTCACAAATTCGATTTAAGATTTCAAGTAACCGACGGGTACCAACACGGCAGGGAACACATTTTCCGCAACTTTCATCCTGAGTAAAGTCCATGAAGAAGCGGGCCATATCCACCATACAGGTTTCTTCATCCATGACGATCATGCCGCCGGAGCCCATAATGGAGCCGGCAGAACCCAGGGTTTCATAGTCTACCTGCATATCCAGCAGCGATTCAGGCAGGAAGCCACCCATAGGTCCCCCGGTCTGGATCGCTTTGAATTTCTTGTCGTCTTTAATGCCGCCTCCAACGTCATATACAATTTCACGCAGGGTAATTCCCAGGGGAACTTCAATCAGACCTGTGTTTTTAACATCACCGGCCATGGCAAATGTTTTGGTTCCTTTGCTTTTTTCGGTTCCCATCGAAGCATACCAGTCTGCTCCATCGCGGATAATGCGTGGTACGTTGGCGTAGGTTTCGACGTTATTGATGTTGGTGGGTTTGGCAAATAAGCCTTTAACCGCAGGGAATGGCGGGCGGGGGCGTGGTTCGCCTCTTTTGCCTTCGATAGAGGCCATTAATGCTGTTTCTTCGCCGCAAACAAAGGCTCCAGCGCCCATTCTGACTTCCAGGTCAAAGGAAAAATCAGTTCCAAGAATGTTTTCGCCCAGGAAACCAAAATCTCGGGCTTGTTGAATGCCTATATTTAATGTTTTCACTGCAATCGGGTATTCAGCACGGCAATAAATATATCCCTGGCTGGAACCGATGGCATAGGCGGCAATGATCATTCCTTCAATTACAGAATGAGGGTCACTTTCCAATACCCGGCGATTCATAAATGCCCCTGGATCACCTTCATCGGCATTGCAAACCACATATTTTGGAAAATCCTGACTGGTTCTGGCAAATGACCACTTTTTGCCTGTGGGAAAACCAGCTCCTCCACGGCCACGCAAACCCGATTTGAGCACTGTGTCAATGACATCTTCCGGGGTCATTTCAGAGAGTACTTTTCCCAGGGCCAAATAGCCGTCTAAGGCAATATAGTCTTCAATATTGTAAGGGTCAATTGTACCTGAGTGAAGCAGTACCGTTCTTCTTTCTTTTGATCGGGGTTGACTTAATTCTTCATCCGTTATGGGTTTTTCTTTTACTACCAGCTTTTCAGCAGGTCTGCCTTTCAGAAAATGCTCATGAACCAGGAAAGGAATATCATCATCGGTTAAATTACCATAATGGGTACCTTCCGGATAGACGATAACATCCGGGCCGTATTTGACAGGATCTCCAATACGTGAAGTTTCCAATACCTGGACTTCATCATTTAAACCTTGTCTGACCAATTCATCCTGTAAGGCTTTTTCAATGTCTATTGCACCCCTTTTCATGCATTCAGGGTCTACTGAAACGAGAATATGAGAGCGATAAAATTGCATGGCACACCTTTGAGAGATTTTCTGAGTTGGATTAATCCTGTTGAATGCAGTATTCTTTTACAATTTGACCATTAAGAACATGTTCTTTGAGAATCCGCCTCATTACATCCGGGGTTACCTTTCCATAGGTTACTTTATTTTGTTCACCAATGATGATTTGAACCAGTGGTTCAAAAGAATCTAATCCCAGATTGCCGGCCTGACGAACAATCACGTCATCCAGATTATGTTCTTCAATAAAATCCAGAATAATTTTTACGACTTCGCGTGCTCCAGAGGCTATGCCGATGGTGCCCATACCGACAATGATCTGTTTTTGTCCGCTGGCAGCTTTTAAGGCTTTTTTCTCAAGGGTTTCTTCTCTGAGTTTTTTTAAGTCATCCAACGAGTTTACTTTCTTCATAATCACCTCGCTTTTACTATGCCCTTTCTTTCCGGGATTCAATATCAAGGTTATCAATACCTTCACTTATCAGGTTTCTCAGGTAAGAAATAACCCTGGCATTGCTTAGCTGGTTTACATCTAAAACAGTTTTCAGTTCCCTGTCATCGCAGGTAAACAATTGATCGTCAAATTGATAGCTGAATGTCCAATGAACCAGAGGATTGGTAATCATCAGTTGAACGATGGTTTCAGCAATATCACCCAAAGGCATTCGGTCAAAATGGCTCCGCTGAAAGTCTGCAATCACGGTGGTTCCTTTGCCAACCTGTGATTGAATATCAAAATGACCATTTGCCATTTCTGCAGCTTCTTTCAGGAGCGGAATTCCCAGTCCGATTTTGCGGATGGTGCGACTGGTTGAGAAAGGGTCTGTTATGTGTTTTAGAAATTCAGGATAGATGCCTGTTCCATCATCAACAATCTTTATTTTTAATATGTCTGCTGAAGTGTCTTCTTCAATTTCGACGCGTATATTTTTTGCCTGTGCCGAGACACTGTTCATAGCGATATCAAGAATATGTAAAGCTAATTCTTTCACTGGATTATGACTCGGAAGTTGTTTCGTCTAAGATATGTTTGACTGCCTGTGGAAATTTGTTGGGTTTCATTCGACCAATAATTTCTTCATCAACAACAATTACCGGGGCCTGGCTGCAAGCTCCAACGCAGCGGCATAATTCAAGGGTGACTTTCCCGTCGGGGGTGGTGTTTCCCGCTTCAACCCCAAACAGTTGTTTGGCTTTGTCAAGAAGTTGTTGGGTACCACCGACATAGCAGGCAGTGCCCATGCAAAATTTGATGACGTGTTTTCCGCGGGGAGAAGTTGTAAAGAAAGAATAAAATGTTACTACACCGTGGACCTGTGACGCCGGAATTTGCAATTGATCAGCGATATATTGCTGCATTGGAAGAGAAATATAGCCAACCAGACTTTGTATTTCATTAAGAATGACCATTAACCCGCCCGGGCGGGTTCGATTCATCTCAAGGATGTTGTCCATTCTGGAGATGATTTCCGGGATCAAAACAGGATCCTGCGTTTGAACAATTGTTTCTTGTACTGTCATGATCTTCTCCCACATAGTAATGATTAATCTTACTTCCTGATATGGATGCTTGCAAGTCTAAACAATCAATGTTAATAGGGTTACATTCTTCTTAAATTATTTTATGCAAAAAAGTTTATAAGTGTTTATTGATTCAACCCAATCCCCAGTTGCCACAGTTTACCGATAATCGGGAAGCTGGATTCCTGTGTTGAAAGTAAAATGATATTTTCTTCGTTGGCCTTATTAATGGTTTCCTGATCCGGCATTGCTCCTTCAGTAATTATAATCGCACTGGCTTCAATTAAAACCGCTACTGCTACGATGTTCTTATGACACTGCAGGGTAACCCAAATGCAGTCATGAGCTGCACCGGCCATAACGCAACTTAAGAGATCAGAGTTATAGCCTGAAGAAGGAAAAATCCGGCTGAAATCCTTTGGGGTGGTTATTACTTTTAATTTTAATTGTTGTATGATAGTTTCTAAATTGACCATTATTCTTCTCTTTCCTTCAGCCAACCTTCTCCCACCATTTCATCCTCTTTTAAGAAAATTACCAGCTTTAAATGTGTACCTTTTCCCAATTCGGATTCTAATGTCATGCTGTCAACGCAACGGGAAATGTTAATTAATCCCATCCCGGCGCCAAAACCCAAGGCGCGTATTTCGTCTGATGCGGTGGAATAGCCAGGCTGCATTACTTTGTAAATATCTTCTATTCCTGGGCCATCATCATGCGTTTCAATGGTGATTCGGTTGGGTTCAATTTCAACCCGTAAATATCCGCCTGCGGTAGTGTGAATTATCAGGTTTATTTCTGCTTCATAAGCAGCGATACCTGCCCGTCGGGCAATTTGAGGATTGGCGCCGAGCCGATTCAGCGCTCGTTTAATATTGGACGATGCCTCTCCTCCATGAGTAAAATCTTTGGCTTTGATGTTATAGCGCAGGATAAGACTGGTACGATCTGATTTTGTATCTTTGAACAGGTGGCTGGCACGATAGCGGCGTACTTCTTCGCGATTGTAATCGTACGTCAGGGCTTTTAATAGTCCGCGGGTGATATCGCCTTTGGTGAGAATTCCTGTCAGGTTGTTTTCCTGGTCTAATACAATCAGTCTGCCGAGATGCGAATTGACAAAATACTTTAATGATTCGATCACAGGATCTGATGATTTTACCGTGAACACTTGTTGAGTCATATATTTTTGTACAGGAGCTGTGATGTCTGATTCTTTGAGACAGCGTATTATATCTTCCATGCTGATGATACCTGTCAATGTGCTGTTTTCAACAACCGGCGCTCCCGAGATGCGGCGCTTGCGGAATGTTTCAATAATGTTCTGCATGGTATCCTGCGGATGTACAGTAAAAACACTTTGCGACATGACATCTTCAACATGCAGT
Source organism: uncultured Leptolinea sp. (assembly GCA_964511135.1). Lineage (GTDB taxonomy): Bacteria > Chloroflexota > Anaerolineae > Anaerolineales > Anaerolineaceae > UBA4782. Next base: position 19,613 of record CAZEEL010000008.1, read on the forward strand.
TCATAGGCGAGTTCTTCTACTCTGGAAATATATTCTGCTTCCTGATCATTAATGAACAGATGTGATTGATCGTCCCCTTGTTGTGTCATGAGATTTAACTTTCTGCCTGTCGGCGGAGTATGTGTTATTTTGTTCGATTATTAATACTTAAAAGGCCGGCCTGGAATAACCTGCCGCAAACTGTATATATGCCGTGCTGTGTTCCAATGATGGGAACGTTTTCTGATTCTGACAGTGCCAGCATATCTTTTTTGGGTGATTTTCCCAGTACAAGAATCACAGCAGAAATGTCAGCCATTAAGGCTGTTCGAATAACCTGAGAACTGCATAAGCCGGTTATTAAAACAGAACCGGATGGAACATACGCCAACACATCGCTCATGAGATCGGCTGCAAAGCCATAGGTAATGGTCTGGTCAGGTTTGTAATTTCTGGTTAAGAATTTTCCATCTATAATGGCAGAGATATCTATGAGTTTCATTGCTGATGTTTGTAAAAATTTAATGAATAACCAAATAAATTCTAACATGACATTTAAAGATAAGGATGTGTATTTATCCATAACCTTGTGTTAAAATGTCATCAATTCATTGGAAAGGTGTGTTGTATGAATCATTTAATTCCTGCTGTAAAAGGTGCCCGTGATTTCTATCCTGAAGATAAAATCATTCATTCCTGGCTGAATAAAAAAATCCAACAGGTATCTGAACAGTTTGGATATCAGGAATATGATGGTCCGTTCCTGGAAAAGATAGACCTGTATGCTGCAAAATCCGGAGAAGAATTGGTTAAAGAACAAGCGTTTGTTCTTACGGATCGTGGCGGTGATTTGCTGACACTTCGCCCTGAATTAACACCCAGTCTGGCACGTATGGTTGCTCAGCGCCAAAATATGCTTATTTTTCCTTTACGCTGGTGGTCGTTTGGGCCCTTTTGGCGTTATGAACGTCCTCAAAAAGGACGCAGCCGGGAGTTTTTTCAGTGGAATATTGATATGATTGGTGTAAATGCTTCAGAATCTGATGCTGAATTAATTGGTATTGCGATTTCTTTTCTGAAGCATATGAATTTAACTCCTGAGCAGGTTGTGGTACGCGTGAATGACCGTGTATTGATGGATCAGTTGATTATTGAAGCCGGGATACCGGTTGAATTAAAACGCCAAACATTTAAGTGGATTGATCGCAGTGACAAGATGCAGGCTGAAGCCTGGATTAAGTATGGTTTGGAGCTGGGCTTATCAGAAGCCAACATGAATTTTATGACAGAGGTGCTTAATAATAAAACCCTGTGGAAGCGGTCTCCGAGCCTTACCCGAATTTTTGAATTATTGGCTTGTATGGGTTTGGATGAATATGTGATCTATGATGCTCATATCATTCGTGGTTTGGATTATTACACAGGTGTGGTTTTTGAAGCGAATGATCTGGATGGCGGCAGGGCATTATTGGGCGGGGGGCATTACGATAATCTGGTAGAGGATGTTGGAGGTGAGCCGCTTCCGGGAGTTGGTTTTGCTATGGGTGATGTCATGATCACCCTGACTTTGGAAAAATATGGATTAATCCCTGACTTGTCTTTTTATCCTCAAACCTGTATGGTAACGGTATTTGATGAAAATACCTTAAAAGATACATTTACCCTGGCCAGTCGGTTGAGACAAGCGGGTGTATCGACTTTGGTCTATCCTGTTGCGGCAAAACTTGTAAAGCAATTTAAATTTGCAGATAAACTGGGAATCCAATATGTTCTGGTTCAGGGGCCGGATGAAATAAAAAACAGCCAGATTACTCTGAAAGATCTTAAAAGCGGAAACCAGGAGACATTGAGCTTTGAAGAAGCTTTGAAAATTTTATTGCAGGGATAAGTTTCAGACTTTAAACTGATGGATTGCTTCTATTACTTTATCCTGTTCATTTGAATTCATTGCAGGATGAAGCGGAAGTCTGACCAGACGATCACTGATATCTTCTGTAACCGGGCATTGTCCTTTTTTTCCTCCAAAACTAAGCCCCATCGGGGAGGTGTGCAGCGGAATGTAGTGGAAGACTACATGAATCTGTTTTTCAGCCATGTGTGTAATGAATCTTTGCCGTTGTTCCAGATTGGGAAGCAGAATATAGAACATGTGATAGGCCTGTTCACAGTCATCAGGAATAAAAGGCAGTCGGGCGTTGTTATTCAAAGCCCAGCTTTTTAATTCAGCTGCATATCTGTTCCATATGCTTTTGCGATGATTTTGAATGCTTTCCCATTGTTCAAATTGAGCCCATAAAATTGCTGCCAGAATGTCAGAGGGCAGGTAGCTGGACCCAATGTCAACCCAGGTATATTTATCTACCATTCCGCGAAAAAAGCGGCTGCGGTTGGTTCCCTTTTCGCGAATGATCTCTGCTCTTTCAATGAGGGAAGGGTTATTAATTAAAATGGCGCCTCCCTCGCCGCAGGAAATGTTTTTTGTTTCATGAAAACTTTGGGTTGCCATACTCCCAAAACTTCCCAATGGCTTTCCCTGATATTTACCAAACAAACCGTGGGCGTTGTCTTCTACTACTGCAATGGCCTTTTCTTTTGCAATGGACATGATCGAGTTCATTTCACAACCAACCCCTGCGTAATGGACCGGGACAATCGCCCTGGTTTTAGGGGTAATCAAATCGGGCAAAAGCATTTCATCGAAGTTGAGAGTGTCTTCGCGAATATCGATGAACACGGGTTTGGCTCCTCGCAATACAAATGCGTTTACCGTAGAAACAAAAGTAAATGATGGGGCGATGACCTCGTCGCCAGGTTGAATGTCGAGAAGGAGCGCTGCCAGTTCCAAAGCATGTGAGCAGGAAGTTGTCAGAAGTACTTTGGAAGACTCTGTAATTGTCTGCAGAAACTCCTGGCAGTGTCTGGTAAATATTCCATCACCGGAAACATGTTGTTGCTCGTATGCCTGCTGAATATATTGCAGTTCATTGCCAATTAAACAGGGTTGATTGAAATTAATCATTTTATTTTTTGATAATTAATGTGAAATCATAAAGGGTGTAGTCATGTAATATTGCAACGTTTTTAGAAAAATGCGTTTTTGCATAGTCAAACAAAAAACAGGGGTCGGCATAGTAAAGTCGTTCCTGCATTTTGTCAGGGTCAGAGTATTTTGTCAGAAAATTGGCGGCAAAGCCCCGTTGGGTTTTGTGGTGAATGTCGGTTAATGCCTGTAAAACGTATTGAGTCCAGTTGTCGTAAGAGGTTTCAAGCCGGGCATTAAAGACGCCGCTGGCAACTGCATAATCTACCTGGGAAATGTCATTCCAATTGGTTGTGAATGTGTAATTTGGATGATCTGCGTATAATTGCTGCGCCTGTTGAATAAGGGGTTCAAGAATATCAAAACCATAATAATAGCTGACCGGATAGTTTTTTTTCAGTAAGTAATCACTCAAAAGGCCAACGCCGCTGCCATAATCCAGCAGTGTGAAGGGTTGCTCCATGGGCTGTGTAACTTTTAATAATTGCTCAAACCGAATTTCCTGAGACGCGGGAGAATTCCAGTCAGCGCCTTCGGCAGTATTCCCATGTTTTTGATAGGAACGATGAAAATATTGTTTTACTTCATCAGCGTTAGGTATAAATGAAGGAGTTGGTTTCATAAAATGTAGTTCCTGGCTTCCTTTCCGGTCATGAACAGCAAATCCAGAATGCTTACCTGCGGATCAAATGGAGGGTAAATCTGTGGATAGTCCGGGTAATTATATTGCATATATTCCAGATGAATGCCGGCTTCTTTAAATAAATTGGGTTCTATGTATTCTTTGGCTGAAGGGCCTGAAATGTAATGATCAGCGCCAATGTTGGAAAGAATGGATATCAGGCGCTCTGTTTTATTGCCTGTGGCATTCAGCTCGGAAGATCGAAGAAATTGTGTCTGAAAGCCAAGCCATTGGGCAATTGTGATGGTCAATGGAATTGTAAAATCTGCCAGATATTGCGGCTTTTCATGATAGATATTCTGGAGTTTATCTTTATATTCTTCAAAAAAAGGTGTTTTGGAATAACTGTGTTGCAGGGTAAGCCAATGTTCCTGGTTCCAGGTTTTTGACCAATCAATTTCTATGTCCTTTATCAGGATGTGATTGGTTTGAGAACCATGAGAATGAACCGGGATGGTTAACCATTTTGACCCATGCGCGGTTTTAATTCTGTTGCGATTGCGCCAGCCTCTTGCGTCATATTGAACATCATCATAAAAAACGAAGACATCGGCTAATCCAATTTGGTGAAAATAACCGCGCCATGGAATATAAGAGGGTTGCAGAATGACACATTTCATGGAGTTGGGTATTTTTCTCCTACAACATAGGGCGGGCGTTGCATACTGCTGTCAAATATTCTTCCCAGATATTCGCCAAATAAGCCCAATGTAAAAAGCTGTACTCCGCTGAAGATGATGATCAGTGATGACAGAAATGGAAACCCTGGAACGCTGCCGGCCATGAGAGTTACGAGTAAAACATACGCTAACAGCAGAATACCTGCGAAAATACTGAAAAAGCCAAGCCAGGTTGCAAAGCGCAAAGGAAAGGTGCTGAAACCAGTCAAAATGAGCAGAGCCTGAGATGCAAGGCTTGAAAAGTTGTAATTTGAAACACCAATGTGGCGGGGTTCTTCATTAACGTGAATCGTTGTAAATCTGGTTGTGCCCCATGACAGAAGAACATCCAGGATAACCCCTGGATTTTGATATGTTGCAAAGGCATTTCGGATATCTGTTCGAAACAGCCTGAAGGAGCTTAAATCACGGATGGTGCTGATGTGCATTACTTTTGCCAGTAATTTCTTTGTAAACTGTGAAAAGAAATTACGCCATTTTGAATGCGGAAGTTTGGCTGGTATGCCATATACAACATCAACATCAGGTGTTAATGCTTTGTACAGTTTGATGATTTCTTCAGGGGGGTGTTGCAAGTCATCATCCATGGTAACAATAAGCTCTTTTGCAGCTTCTCTTACACCGCAGAGAATGGCGTTATGCTGTCCAAAGTTTCTGCGCAGATGAATGCCCCGTACATATTCCGGGTAAGTTTTCACCAGTGACTGAATCACCGGCCAGCTGTTATCCGGACTGCCATCATTAACGAATATAATCTCAAAACTTTGAAACACATCCGGCAGTTGCAGCATCAGACGGCTGGTTAATTCTGTAATGGTGTCTGCCCCATTGTAGACGGGGATGATAATGGAGCAGCTATTGGGTCGCGTGTTTTTATCCATATTTTACCTGGCAGAAGGATAATAGAACGAGCAGTTGTTGTTGTTGAATAAATCTGTGAGCGCCTGTGCTCCATTGGGAAGGGTATTATCTGCTATTAATTGATGCGTTAAAGCACAGAGTTGTGGCTGAATACTCTTGTCAAGCTGTATTGCATATTCAGAAATTTCATATACCCTATCCCATTTTCCCTGATGAGCAAACCCTTCGATAAATGGAAAAGTTTCTTCGGCAACTTTTGGGGTAAACCCCTGTTGGCTGGCTTCGTCCATCAATTGGGTAATCTTATCCCATTTCTTAAACTGTCGGGCCAGATCAGCTTTTTCGAAGTAATAACACCAGTCGATGGGCGGATCATGGGGAAATATTTCCCGTGGAAGAATGGCTCCCTGATCGGTATCAAGTATGACGTCGGGATTGGAAACCCCAATTAATTCCTGGTTTTCAATCCGCATAGGTGCAATAACAGAAGATCGAGCAGGATCCAGGACGTGAAGACACCCTGGAGGTGAATAGGAAATTGAAAGCATTTGTGATGTGTTTCCATAAAAGGAAGCATTGCGGTATCCCTGATGAATAGCCTGATTTGGTTCCAAACTGGGAATACTGTTACCAACCCGAACATCGCTGAATGCAAAAAAATAGGGAAGGTTAAGAGCATGGTTATTCGGAGCGTATATCCAGTTTAAAGGGGCGGTTAATGAATTGTCACTGTAGTACTTCAGA
>CAZEEL010000008.1:25698-38397 GCA_964511135.1 uncultured Leptolinea sp.
GACTTTTATTTGTGTTGTGGTGCGCAGTATACGATATAAGAGCCAGACGATCCCAAGTGCACTGCCAAACATAAAAGGAAGGGTGAATCTATCCCAGGGAAATGTCAGGTTTATGGACAGATTTGTTGCCCAATATGGGATTCCTGGCAGTACCAATGAAGCCAAAGCAATCCATCCGCCTGTGTGACTAAAATCCGGTTCCCAGGCAGGTTGTTCTTCAACGATCGCAAATACCCGGTTATAACTCCAAAAGATAAATACCAGATAAACGGTTCCAGCTAAAACCAATAACCAGAATGCCAGACGTGAAGGCGTTGAAAAGTCGGAAAACTGAGGAAAGCGGAAGGTTTCCAGCCATGGAACAATACCTGTCAGAAAGGGTTCTGTGAAAACCCGGAAAAGTAAATTTTCCAGCAGTAGTTTGTTGCCGCTGCTGATTGCGGTAATGCCCTGTGGCTGATATGTTGAAAACCCAAAAACAAATACTCTCCATACAAGAAACACTAAAGTGTTTACCAGATAGGGCAGGCTAAAGAACAGAGTATGTTTCAGAATATCACTTTTGTTTGTATGACGCACTCTGACCAGAAAAAATATGATAATGTATCGGACAAGGTTTAAGCCAAAATAATACTCAGTGGAAAAACTGCAGAACAAATCGAGGAGCATGGCTATGGCGGTATACAGCCAGTAACGTCGACTGCTTCGTATAGCCATAAACGTAAAGCCGAATGAAAGAAAAAAAGCAATCAGCAGCAGATAACCATTTCCGTAAATTACGGATATTGGCTGTTGATGAAAACCAGGATAGACCGCAAAAAGTGCCGCGATCCAAAAACCTGCCTGTTTTTGGTTGGGCCATAGTTTGGTCAGTGTCCACCATACACTCAGTGAAACCAGCCATCTGGTAATAAGCGAAAATATTTGCCATTGCAGCGGTGAATTGCCCAGGAGTGTTGTGGAAAAGAGATATGCTCCAGCCAAAAAAGGCCGGTCGGAGGATAATACTTCAATATAACCTTTCGTACCAAGAAGATTGCCAAACCAAATCATTGGCCAGTCATCCCAATAAAAGCCCAGGCTGTGCAGGATTGGTGCGTAAGCAAGGATTGAAAGGCCTGCCAGAGCTAAGGGTATGAAAAGATATTGCAGGAATTGTTTAGGGTTTCTTTTTGTATACTTCATAAATCCAGCGCATTAAAATAGTATGAAATGCAATTGTAACCTAAAAATTAATCAAAAAAAGGCAGCTCATACGGCTGCCTTTTTTGATCAGCATTTGCTTGACAAGCATTTGCTTATTTCTTTTTAAGAATAATTCGAGCGTCGACGACCTTAATTCCTTTGCCTTCTTCATACACTAAGACGGGATTAGCGTCGGATTCGCTGATTTCATCTTTAAGGTCAAGGATCATTTGAGAATATTTTACAATGGTCTGAGCAAGTTGTTCTTTATCACGGGGCAGTTCACCGCGGACGCCTTTTAAAATGGGTGCGCCCCGAATTTCTCCCAGCATCTCTTTGGCCTGTGACAGACTGACCGGAGAAACTCTGAATGTAACATCTTTAAGGACTTCAACAAAAATTCCTCCCAGACCAAACATCATGGTTGGCCCGAACGTTGGGTCATTAATGGATCCGAGAATTGTTTCAGTTCCCCAGGGCGCCATTTCCTGCACGGCGATTCCGTGAATGTTTGCGTCTGCCTTATAGGTTTTTGCGTTTTTCATAATGGCCTGAAAAGCTTCTCTGGCAGCCTGTTCATCTTTGATATTAACTTTTACTCCGCCGGCGTCTGATTTATGAAGGATATCGGGTGAGACGATCTTCATGACTACAGGGAAACCGATCTGTTTTGCCAGCGAAACTGCCTGTTCTTCTGTTTTTGCAAGGAGTGTTTTGGTAACCGGCAGTCCATAAAGTTCAAAGACCTGTTTGGCTTCAATCTCAGTCAGAGAGTTTCTTCCATCCGCACGGGCTGCGGTAATAATCTTTTCCGCTGCAGATTTGTCAACAACCATGGCTGTGGATTTCTCTTCTTTTAATGTCTCTTTCATAACAGCCAATTCTCTTAAAGCTGCCATGGCGTTTACGGCCACGTCGGGTGCAAAATAGGCAGCAATTCCGTGCTCTATCAACCAGCGGGTGGCCTGGCTGGATTTTTCACCTCCAACAAAAGAAACGGTTACCGGTTTTTCTCTTTTTCCGGCTGCGCTTACTGCCCGGTGGATGGATTCGGCAATTTCCTGCGGCTGGGTTACTGCTGTTTCGCAGTATAAGACTATCAGGCCGTCAACCCATGGGTGCGACAGTGCAAATTGGGTGGTGGTTTCGTACCAGTCATTGCCTGCCATCCCAGTCAGGTCTACCGGGTTCCTGGCAGAGCCGAATTCCGGCATGTATTTTTTTAATTCTTCCTGAACTTCCTGGGGTGCAAATTTCAGCGGGATACCATATTTTTCTGCGGCATCTGTAGCCAAAACGCCTACTCCGCCTCCGTTGGTTATGATAAGGATGTTTTCGCCTTTCAATGGGGGTTCGAGGGATAAAGCCAGACTGCGATCAAAGAGATTGTCCAGATCAGACGCCTGAATGACACCGCATTGACGGAAAGCAGCAGAATAGACTTTGGCTGCTCCGGCCAGGGAGCCGGTGTGGGATGCGGCGGCTGCAGCTCCCAGAGAGGAAACTCCTGATTTCAGAGCAATGATCGGTTTTTCTGAGTTTCTCGCGCTCTCCATAAATCTCCGGCCATCTTTAAAGCCTTCAATATATAAAGAAATGGATGCGGTGTCAGGATCCTGTTCCAGCAGGTTGATCATGTCGGCAAAGTTGAGATCACACATATTGCCCACTGATATTAATTTGTCAAAGCCTACTCCTTTGGCATAGGTCACTGTGTCTATGGCAATTAATAGAGCGCCGCTTTGGCTGACCAGCGAAGATTTTCCAGGATAGGGTAAACATGGTGCAAATGAAGCGTTAAGATGATCGGCATTGGAAAGATAACCTACAATATTGGGCCCGAGAATTCGCATGTTGTAATTTCGGGCTGTTTCTACCATTTGTTTTTCAAGTTCATGATTTCCGGTTTCACTGAAGCCGGATGTAATTACTACCAGAAGCTTAACGCCTTTTTTTCCGCACTCTTCGATAATTGGAATAACGATATGGGCCGGGATGGTGATTACGGCTGTGTCTACGGTGCCTGGCACATCTAAAATAGATGGGTAAGCTTTCAGGCCTGATACCTGATCTGTTTTATTGTTAATCGGGTAAATTTTGCCTTCATATTTTCCAGCGATAAGATTGGCCATCACAGAATGACCGATTTTACCAGGTTGATTGGATGCACCAATAACAGCTATGGATGAAGGTTGAAAAAGTGCAGTTAAGGATGTATTCGTCATGTATTCTCCTCTATTATAATAAAGAATAAATTCTAATTCATGTTCCGTGGTATTACGAGGTTGGCAAAAGAACACCCTTCAGTGTAGCGCAGAAAAATGCTGACCGCTAATAATAGATTACCTATAAAAGAAAGGATGTTAATCCTTTTTGCTCTTCCGTTTGCGGAGATCCATATGAACAACCTGGAATCCTTACCAAAAAATCTCAGTCCACTTATTTTATCAATTTTGGAGGCCGTTGATCCGCAAAAGTTGGTTAAATCTGTATTAAATATCAGGGCTGATACATTGGAAGTCTGCGGAAAGTCTTTTGAAATTTCAGACGATCAACATATTTGTGTTATTGGTCTTGGAAAAGCTTCTTTTGCCATGATGCAGGGATTTCTTGAACTCTATCAAGAATCTCCCATTGGTAAATTTCGCGGTTTGGTTATATCAAAAGCGGGCCATTCCTGTACGGATATTCCTTCAAATGTTGAGGTGATTTTATCGGGTCATCCGGTTCCAACAGAGAATAGTGTTTTAGCTGCAAAAGCGGCTTTTAAAATGGTTTCCAATTTGTCGCCAAAGGATCTATGTGTTTATTTAATTTCCGGCGGAGGATCATCCCTGGCTGTATTTCCTGTTTTTCCGCTAACGTTGCAGGATATTCAGGAAGTGAATCAACGCTTATTATCCTGCGGCGCCGCTATTGAAGAGATGAATTGTGTTCGCAAGGCATTTGATCAGTTTAAAGGTGGCGGGTTGTCCAGGAAAGCTTTTTCTGCGCATCAGGTTTCACTGATTCTTTCAGATGTGATCGGTGATCCAATGGATGTGATTGCGTCTGGCCCAACCTATCCTGATATCGTGCCGGCAGACCGTTTGCAGTCCATCATTCAAAAATATAGATTATGGGATTCACTTCCGAGAAAAATTCAATGTTACGTGAACTCAATGTATGAAAAACAGTATGATGAAAAAATGAAAAACGACGCAGCCATTTATAACCAATCGGCCTGGCACATTTTGGCGAATAACCGTACTGCAGTAAATGCTGCTGCGGATTTCTTAAAATCGATGGGGTATGTCGTTGACATCATTCCTCGGCCTTTGCTTGGTTCCGTTGAAGAAGCTGGAGTAACCATTAAACAAAAAATCAAAGAATTACCGCTGCATCAGAACGAAAAAAAGGCTGTTCTGTGGGGTGGTGAAACCACTGTCGCATTATCGCAAAAAATTGGAAAAGGGGGCCGCAATCTGGAACTGGCTTTATCATTGGTGGATACCCTTGCTGATCATCACCAACTGTCGTTATTTACTTTCGCGACAGATGGTGATGATGGAAACAGCGGAGCGGCCGGAGCCTATATTACAGGTGAAACACGAAGGCTTTTGTTGAAAAAAGGCATTTCCATTTCGAGTGGATTAAAGGAGCATGATTCATTTTCGGTACTTAACTTGGTTGGATCTGCTTTGGTTACAGGAAGTACCGGAACAAATGTGAATGACGTAACCATTCTGTTTACGAGTCCTGTTGGTTAATCTGAAATGTCGGTTATTTTTCCTGCTCCATTTACTGATAGTGTCAGTTTCGATCCAATTTTGCACAGATTAAATTTCTCAAAATTTGAAGTCTGAAATTCAGATGTTCCGTTGCTGGTGGAAAACCGGCAAACATAGGTTTCGGAAGACGCGCCCAATCTTTGCTGTTCATTCAGAGATGGCTCTGGCCAAACTGCATTATGATCATTTCCTGTGGCTATGCTGGTATCAATGACTTTCCAATCCAAACCATTGTAACTGCAATAATCCAGGTAAACTTTGTATTCGCAATCGATCACTTTTTCGCCGACGCCGCTGCCAGTATCAACAACATAGGGAGTTCCGCAGACTTCTTCTGAGTCTTTGGCAGGCTCGTCCTGCGTATGATGGTATTCTTTGGAACAGGAAATAATTTCTGAATCCTGTGGTATTTGATCCCGCCAGTCTTTTTTCTCAACCGGGGATAGTTGTTCAATATCCAGGGTTCTTTTCCAATAAACGCTGTCAACGATTCCGGTAATATCTTCTGTTTTGGTTTTTGATAAGACAGAGGTTGCAAGTGCAATACAAATGAACAGACCTGCCAGGATCAAAAGAATCCGGATGATGGGGTTTGTTTTCTTTTTGGAAACGGATGGCATTGTGCTGGAAACCGGCGAGGCTGGTGCAGTCATCATGGGGGCCCCGCAGTTCAAACAGGTTCGGTTTGAAACCGGGTTGGGAGTATTACAGTTGGCACATATGGTTTGATGTGCAGGTTCTTCGGAAAAACTTCCCAGTTTGGCGCCGGTTTTTCTTTTTAATCCCTGAACAAGGTCTCCGCCGCACTGTATGCAAACCTTAGTGTCTGATTTATTTCTGGCTCCGCAATATGGGCAATGAACATCAGCGCCGGCTTTTGCCTGGGCAATTAATTTTTCATCTTCAATGATTTCTTCTTTATCACCGAGTTGAAAATTAATGTCTGCAGGTTGGGGGCAACCACAACTTTTACAAAGCTGATCGGTTCCTGAATTTTTTACATTACAATTTGGGCAAACCCATTCCAAGTGTACATAACCGATTGTTTTTCTTGCCATGATTTCTCCTCAATCTTTGATCATAACCTGAAATATGTCTGTTCGGGAATAGGTACACACAATCATGACCCATTGCAGCTATCTGTCTCTCTCAAAACAGACTGCTGCGTGCTGTGCTGTGTAGCCATTTCTCATGACATATCTTATCCTGAATCCACGTTAAAATTGTTTAAAAATATTTTAATACAATAATGAGCCATTTGAAATATATTAAGGGGCTATCTGTTTTAGATAGCCCCTGCAGGCAGATGAAGGGTGTGGGTTCCGCGGTTATGTGCCGGAGGATGATTCTGGTGAAGATTCTGGTGAAGATTCGGGTGACAGTTGTGGCTGAGGCGATGTATCTGGCTTAACCGGAACCGGAGTAGGCGTAGGTGGTGCGCATTCCAATTGAACCTGAGTTGCAGTCAGAGCTACTGCAGGATCATTGCCCATGCTGAAGTAAATGTTGTAATAATCTCGGGCTGTGCAGAGTTCGCCTTTGTCGTATAGCTGTTCGGCATAGTTTTTAACTGCAATCCGGTAACGTTCTGCTACTGTAATGTGGTTTGCATCCATCAGACTGGGAACTGAGGGATAGAGCTGGCCTAAATATTCAACTACTTTACCCCAGTCAGCTTTCCAGAAACTGGCTCCATAAAGATAGGCTTGCGCCGTATTAAGATAGCTTGCAGCATCCTTATCTAAAGGACCAAATTTTTCGACCATTGACAGATCAAATATGCCGCCTTCCAGATTGCCTTCCTGTAAAATTTTATTGATTCCTCTTCCTCGTAAGGCAATATAGTACATCCCATCAATATCAATTGCCCGATAGTTCAAGTCAGCGGTTCGGATTGCCTCTATGGATGCAATGGCATTGTGCCAGTCACCGGCTGCCAGATAATTCTGTATGGAAAGGAACATTTCTTCTGCAGGGCGCATATCCTGCGTTGCTTCGGGGGCAGGTGTGGGAGTAGGAAGATTGGAAACAGGAGTGTTGTGCTGTGCCTGCAATACCATCACCTCAGTAAGTTTTTCTTTTATTCCCGGGAAAGCCGGATCTATTGAGATGACATATTGCAATCGTTCAATTGCAACGCTATATTGTTCATTTTGTACATCCACCAGAGCAAGCTGAAACTGAGTGGCAGCCTCATACGCTTTTTGCTCGTTAATATGGGCGTTGCGCGCAGATGTAGCGACCTGAAAACCAATATAACCGCCTGAGAATATACAAATTACAATCAACAGGAGACCGAGAAAGATGATAAGAAGCTTCGGTAATCTTTTAACGGGCCTGTTATCGGTGGCTGTCGGCTTGACAGGTGTGTAAGCAGTTTCCGGGGTCGAGATGTTATTAGAATTGTTTTCACTCATGTTCACATTATACCTTATACATATTTTTTCATAAATGAATAATGTTTCGGATATCTTTCCAAACAATGGTCAGGGAAGATAAAAAACCTAATACGAAACCTGAAATACCGGCTGGTATTGGATGGAAACCAGATGCGGTTGTGACTTTAATAAACCCTGTACATATGATTACTCCAAGTATTCCGCCTGCCAGAGATTTGAATACAGTTGGAAGCCAGTTTATTGATACTTCTATATCATACTGAGCCATGGGTTGGCTGTGGGGTAACGAGAAGCGGCGAAAAAGCCAATGGTTTTTCAATTGTACAAACCAGTTGGAGTTTAATTGTGAAAGAAGAATGAGCAGTATGATGGCCTGAATCGTGACAGCCAGTGAATCTGTAAAGCTTATTCCAAATACTCCCCATAATTGGTAAAACACAGAACCAAAGAGGATGTACAGCATAACATTTAAAAATGATCCAAGCAAAGGCAGTTTTGCATTTTGTTGTGCATAAAAGGAGCGGGCGGTCACTTCGAGAAGACAATGGCCGGTCAGTCCAGCCAGATACCCTCGGGTCGCGCTCAACAATAACCGGGAAGCGTTTTGATCCAGTCCAAATACGATCGGCAGCAGTGGTTTCAAACCTTCACCTGCAATAAGCGCTACCGGAATTGTTGCTGCAATCAGAAACTGCACCGCTTTTTGAATCCGTTTTTGAAATTCAAGCGTTTCTTTTCTGGAAAATAATTCGGATAAGGCAGGAAGCATTGCCGTACCGATGGCGGTACCAATTAATGTTTCAGGAAGCTGTTGGATCATATACCCGTATGATAAAGCGGAAACAGACCCTGCCGGTAATCTGGAAGCCAGATTGTCTCTGACAATGAAAATTAATTGGATAAAAAGCATACTCAGGAAACGCGGCCCCATTAATGACAGCATTTTTCGAACCGCAATTTCCTTAAGCCCAAATCCGGAGGTCCACCTGAACCCAAACTTTATCAGACCTGGTATTTGAATCAATAAGTGAAGAAAAGCGCCTAAAATAACACCATATACAAGCCCATCTACACCCAAACCCAGGGAGGGCAATTGGATACCCGCCAGTTGATAGCCTTTGACCGGAGCAAAAAAAACTGCGCCGATGATTTGACCAGCATTATACATAATTGGAGCCAGAGCAGGCAAAAGAAAATGCTGGTTTGCCTGAAGGCTTGCCATGATCAGGCCGCTGATGGAAAAAAGGATGGTGGCCGTCAGATTCAGCCTCATTAATTTTATAACCAGACTTTGTTGATGGGTGTTGAAGCCGGGGGCAATCCCCAATTCCCAGCCTACCAGTTTATCGGCGAAAAGCGCTATAAGAATGGCCAGGATCAGCGTGATCACAAAAGACAGATTTGCAATCTGAGAAAAAAGCCTCCAGGCTTTTTTCGAACCCTGTAAATTAATGGTTTCTGTCAGAACCGGGATAAAGGCAATGGCCAGCGCTCCGCCGGAGATTAATGCGAACAGCATGTCCGGAAGATTGTTTGCAGCATTAAAGGCATCCAATACTTCAGAGAATCCGAACTGGTGCGAAATAATAAGCTGTCTGGTCAGCGCCAGTACCTTGTCCAGAGCAAAGAGGACACCCAGCATAATGGTTACTTTGGAAAGTTTACTCATTTATGAAGATTATAACTTACTAAGAAAAAGAAATGCCACTCATTATTTAATTTTAAAAAATAATTTAGGTCATATTCTTCGCGGATCCGGCGATTTATCGGAGTTTACAGGATGAATTTCAGTGTTTAAATTTTTGGTATCGTCCTGAGTCTTAAACAAAAAAGACCTGTTTCCGGTCTTTTTTGTTTAAGAAGAATGCCTCCACGGAGATTCGAACTCCGGTTTTAGCCTTGAAAGGGCTGCGTCCTAGTCCCCTAGACGATGGAGGCGCAGACAATATTCTATCAAA
This sequence comes from uncultured Leptolinea sp., assembly GCA_964511135.1. Classification (GTDB taxonomy): domain Bacteria; phylum Chloroflexota; class Anaerolineae; order Anaerolineales; family Anaerolineaceae; genus UBA4782. The sequence continues at coordinate 35,011 of CAZEEL010000008.1, forward strand.
GCTTCTTTATGCGGTCAAGCAAGTCGCAAGGAAAAAAGAAGATTGGTTTAGTCGGCTGATGCTGCCCAGTCTTCGTCTGTCTGAGTCCACTGTACGATTTCTTCCGGTGAGAACCAGAGGGCGATTTCTTTTGCTGCATTTTCAGCGCTGTCAGATGCATGAATCAGGTTTCTGGCAACGCTTAATCCAAAATCGTGTCGGATGGTACCCGGCGCTGCTTCAAGCGGTTTGGTGGCGCCGACTGTCTGACGGACTGCTGAAATCACGTTTGGGCCTTCCAAAACCAGCGCCAGAACCGGGGCTGATGTTATATAGGATAACAATCCCTGGTAAAAAGATTTTCCTTCGTGTACGGCGTAATGCCTGGAAGCCAGTTCAGTACTTACCTGAACGAATTTCATTGCGACAATTTTTAATCCGCGTTTCTCAAAGCGGCTGAGAATTTCCCCGACCAGTCGGCGTTGAACTCCATCGGGTTTTACTAAAACTAATGTACGATCCACAATTCCTCCAAAAAATTAATCTAAGACTTGTTCAGCTTTGGTATAGGCGTCAATGGCCTTCTGAATTTGATTGTTTTTAAAGAAAGCGTCTCCCAAAGTTTGCCACAGCAACGGATCTGATGAAAACTGTTTGCTGTGTTGCTCAAGCAATTGTATCACTGCCGGAATGTCTATATTCTGCCTGATTTTCAGTTGAGATTCTTCAAGGATACCTTTCCATGCTTCAAAAGAAAGATGGCTGTCTTCTGATGTTGAAATTGAATCCTCTTTGAATAGATCATCCGGGTTGTGGTGAAGTTTGGTTTGATCATTATCGAATGTGACTGGTTGCACTATATTCCGGCTTTCGGCAGTTGAGATTGTCATTCCATCATCCGGTGTAGCCGGGGAGGTTTCTCCATAGGAATGTTCTGTATCCAAAAGCATCGATTCTTCCTGGTCGTGGTGTAAATCTTCAAGTAAGGCTTCGATATCAAACTCAGCTTTTTTGTATGTATATTGGTAGGTGGTTTCATCCATGGATGATTGAAAAGCGACAGGTTCCTGATCGGTTGCGCCTGACTCAATATCTGAAAACGCTTTCTGCCATTGAGGCAGATAGGTGGTATTAATCGCCGTTTCGTTATCCGGCATGGTTTCTTCACTCTGATTTGAACTGTCAGGATCTTCTGCAGTGAGTGGTTCATCCGGATTGGCAGTCTGATGGGATTCTGTTTTATGTGAAAGGGGCTCTGGCGCTGTTGATTCTGTACGGGTGGTTTCATCAATAACCATCCAGGGATTTACAGAAGCGCTGGCAGACATGGTTTTGTTATCTGTTGGCTTGGAATCATTTGAATGAGGCTCCGGGGAAACTTCATGCAGCCATTCAGGCAGTTTAATCTCAGAATCCGGAAAATCAGTGGAGATCGAAATCTGCTCTGTCTGATCAGGAGTATGGTTTTCTTCTTCTTTTTCTTCTTCAAGAGCGGCTTTTAACCAAGCCGGCAGATTGATTTCTGAATAAGGTATCCGTTCGTTCTCTGATGGTTGTGTCTGTTTACCTGTGAGCTGGTTATTCTCATCCACAGCATCCAATGGATTCATATTCATAAACTTAACCTCCTTTCAAAAACAAATACAGGTCTTTTGAGTTTGGAATGCCTTATGTACTCAAATATTCTGACAGGACAAAACGAAATGGGAGTAAAGGGATATGATGTGACAGGTGTAAAAGTCAATCTCCCAGGTAATCCCTCAGTTTTCTGCGAATGCTGGGATGACGCAGACGGCTGAGCGCCTGCGCTTCAATCTGTCGTACCCGTTCACGCGTCACACCCATTTTGCGGCCAACTTCTTCCAGTGTGTACGCCTGTCCATCCAGCAACCCGTAGCGTAATTGAAGGATGCGCACTTCTCTTGGAGGAAGTGTATTCAGCACATCATCCAGATGTTCCTTCAATAAATTGTATGTAGCCGTATCATCCGGTGGGGGAGCCTCGTCATCCATGATGAAATCACCCAATACCGAATCTTCTTCATCATCTGTCGGTGTTTCCAGGGATAAAGGCCGGCGTGCTACCTGGATCATGTTTTCAACTTTTTTCGGGGGCACGTCCAGGGCTTCTGCCAGTTCATCTACGGATGGGTCTCTGCCCAGCTTTTGGGTTAATTGATGCTGGATGCGCAGGAGTTTGTTAATCTGGTCGCCCATGTGCACGGGCACGCGGATAGTTCGACCCTGGTCGGCGATTGCTCTTGTCACTGCCTGGCGGATCCACCAGGTTGCATACGTACTGAATTTATGGCCGCGGCGATAATCAAATTTTTTGGTGGCTCTGATGAGCCCAATGTTGCCTTCCTGAATGAGATCAAGAAAGGGAACGCCCCTTCCCATATATTTTTTTGCAACACTGATTACCAGGCGGGAATTCGCAGTGATCAGGTGCTCTCTGGCATGCCAGCCATCTTCAATAAGTTTTCTCAGCTCAAGCCGTCTGCGAACCGTCACATTGCTGCGGGCAAGTTCTTCCCGTGCCATTCGGCCGCGTTCTATGCGTTGTGCAAGATCAACTTCTTCTTCTGCAGTGAGTAAAGGAACCCGACTGACTTCTTTAAGGTACAGCCCAATCGTGTCATCGGTGTCAATGTTTGCCAGGTCATCAGATGCAATCAGCGGGGCAGTTTCTTTGGCCGCTTCTTCATCATCCAGTTCAAGGTCTTCATCGGATGGTTCTTCCAGAGGGCTGTCTTCAATATACGATATGCCGGCACTCAGAAGAGCAGAAAATGCTTCTTCCAGTTGCTCAACATCCTGCTCTGCATCGGGAAAAAAATGCAAAATATCATCAATGGTTACGTACGTTTTTTGACGACCAAACTCAATCAGTCTGGAAATATTCGAATACTCGTCATCGTCAAGAACGCGTGCTAATTCATCTTCCATAATAATACTGTTTGAACTTCCTTATTTTTAAGAGGAACACCCTCGGATTTTAAAACACTTTATTCAGAATACTCTTTTTTTGCACAGAATACAAGTTAAGACATCGTAAAGGTTAATTGTAAAGCGGGAAACATCTGTAATTTGTTCTGAAAATTTTGTTGCCTTATTTTGCAGGCAGTGGATTTTACTATACATAGATTAATATTAAAAGTCAACAGGCAAAATTAACACCCAAAATTAACACAAAAATATGCAAAATTGACGAGATGTGTACGCTGTTTCTGATGGAGTGGTTGTTTTTTGATGTGATGCGCCGTGTGAAATGGTTTTTCCTGCGGAAAAATGCGGCGGGATGTGGGCATCCCGCCCTACAGGGTTGACGGTTTTCGGGCTGACGTCGAAGACCGTGCGGATGATTTTAAGTGTTGGAAAATTCCTCCTCATTCAGAAATTTGTACG
>CAZEEL010000009.1:0-34897 GCA_964511135.1 uncultured Leptolinea sp.
CCGGGCTGATCGTTTATTTCGTTTTTTGCAGCGTGTTTTCCTGTTTTTTTCAGGTGTATTGTATAATGCAAACGTTGAATTGCACGCCAAAATAATCTTTATAAAAGAGGTTATAGTGAAAAAAACAGCGGGTAAATACTTGGAATACCTTTTAATCATAATTCTTTTAGCATTCTTAAGCTTGGCCGTATTAACCAACGCTTTACCCAACAACAGTGAACCCGAACACGATAGCGGTATTTTTATGTATGTCGGCAGACAGTTATTGCAGAAAAAAACGTTATATGTTGACGTTTGGGATTCAAAAGGACCGTTAATATTCTATCTGAACGCTTTAGGCTTACTGCTGGGTCAGAATTCGCGCTGGGGAGTGTGGGCGCTTGAGTTTTTATTCCTGTTTTCAGCGTCCATCCTTGCTTACACCGTCATCAAAAATCGCTGGGGCATTCTGTCTGCCATATTTGGAGTCAGCATATCCCTGATGGGAATGCGCCAGGCTCTTGGCCTCGGAAATTTCACGGAAGAGTATTCTTTATTATTTACCTGGATTTCCATTTTTGCATTCTCTCAGTCCGTTTCCACCCGCAAAACAGGATATTTATTGCTGACAGGAAGTATGTTCGCATTGAACTTTTTAATCCGGGTGAATAATACCGGAACAATAATCGTACTGATACTGATTTCAATAATAACTGAATGGACTTCAAATGGCTTTTATCAATCTTTAAAAAAACTCCTTTATATATGCGCGGGTTCACTGCTGGTTTTTATTCCGGTTACCGCATATTTTGCGTGGCTTGGCACACTGGATGATATGCTGCTTGCGTCAATCACCTATAACTTTGCGTACAGTTTTAATACCAAAGCCAGTTCAGACAGTTTTAATATTCTGTCATCAAGTTTACTTCCCGCTTTTTCATTGATGAAACCCTGGTTGATGTTTCCAACCCTCGGATATATTCCTGTCATATTCCATGCCATTAAGCATTTCAAATTATTCAAAAATCAGGAACCTGCCTGTCTGGTACTTATGCTGGTATGGCCTGCAGAAATAATTATGAGTTCAATTTCCGGACGCGGATACGGCCATTATTTTCTATGCTGGGTTCCGATTATGGCGCTGCTGTCCGGCTTTTTGATGTACCAGATTGAGAAATATATATTAACCGCAGATTTTATCGAGCTTATCCATCGGCGCTGCACAATACTGATCCCGGGCATGTCCATCATCATGGCAATGTATATCTTCAGCGGAAATTTTTTGCTGTACGCGAAAGGTATGTATCAATTATTTATTAAACGCCCTCAAAGCATTGAGTATGCTCCTGCCAGGTATATTAATGAGAATTCAGATCCGGATGACCTGGTACTGGTATGGGGCGGGCAGGCCGGCATTAATTTCATGAGCAACCGTAACTCTTCAACCGCCTTTATTTATTACCCATTGTATTCTAATGCCCCGTCTGGCATTCAGCTGCAGGAATCATTTTATAACGAACTCATCAATAATCCGCCCCTGTATATTGTAGATGCTTACATCAATTCACCGGACACCCTTCCTTCTCTGGATCAGGAGGTACGTAACCAGCAAAAGATTATAAACCCGCCGGCGGCCAACACTCAACAATCCATTGATTTTATTAATGACCATTATGAACGAATTGAGACGATTGAAGGATATGACATTTACATCCTTAAAACGACTTTGAAAAATCCGTGATCTGAATGCCGGGCCATTCATTTCGACCTTAGCAAAGTCTGGTTTCACAGAAAATCATGTCCATCTGATGGATAAAATGCTTATTCCGGAAAGGTTTTAGGATAACCCTCCTCCCTGTGATAAAATGGGTTCTGCTTCTCATCCGGAGAGGCAAAAAGAACGGCGCAATGAAACCTCAAAAACATTGTTACGTTTCAATTCCAACAAAACCGTCCTGCCGGATAAGAGGAATGGAAAATCCTCTGACAGTTGAGGGTTGTTTATATTTGGTTGAAAACAGGTGAAGCATGATCATCAGAGATAAATATCTGCAAAGACTGTCAGAAAAAGTACTTGTCTTTGACGGCGCTATGGGCACCAGCCTGCAGGCTCAAAATCTTACAGAAGACCGGTTTGGCGGGTCCACAACCGCCGGATGCAACGATTATCTGGTTCTTTCTTACCCCCAGGCCATTGAAAAAGTTCATCGGTCATTTCTTGAATCCGGAGCAGACGTCATTGAAAGCTGTACCTTTCGCGCCAATCGCCTGACACTGGCAGAATATGGGCTGGCTGACAAAACCCTTCTGATCAACCAAACTGCCGCAGCCCTCGCACGCCGCCTGGCAGACGAATACAGTACCCCGGATTTTCCCCGTCTCGTCGCCGGTTCCATCGGCCCATCCGGGAAACTGCCTTCCATGAATGACCCCGAACTGTCCAATATTACCTTTACTGAATTAACAAACATTTTTTGCGAACAGGCGCAGGGCCTGCTTTCAGGCGGGGCAGACGTCATATTAATTGAAACATCACAGGATATCCTGGAAGTGAAAGCCTGCATTCACGGCATTCGCAAAGCCATGCAGCAAACTGAAATTCAGGTTCCCATTCAGGCACAGATTACTTTGGACACCACCGGAAAAATGCTCCTGGGAACAGATATTGAAACAGCGCTTACGATTCTGGAAGGCATGGGTATAGATGCTATCGGCCTGAACTGCTCAACCGGGCCGGATTACATGAGAGAACCCATCCGCTATCTGGGAGAACATTCTACATTGCCGGTTTCCTGCATTCCAAATGCCGGTCTGCCTCTGAACATTGACGGTCAGGCCGTCTATCCGCTGGAAGCCGAATCCTTTGCCAAAGAATTGCTGCATTTTGTAAAAGACTTTCATATTAACATTGTTGGCGGCTGCTGCGGCACCACTCCAGAACATATACGCCTGCTGGCAGAACTTTTAAAAGATCAACCGCAAAATCCGCGCCCTGCCGTAAGAGAAGCCAGGCTGGCATCAGGCATCGAATCTGTACCCATGCGCCAGACTCCGCCGCCATTCCTGATTGGTGAACGCCTGAACACCCAGGGCAGTGCAAAATTTAAAAAAATCATGCTGGCAGAAGATTACGAAGGCGCATTGGCTATCGCCCGTCAGCAAATGGAAAATGGCGCACATGGGCTGGATCTGTGCGTTGCTTTGACCGAACGCACTGACGAAGCGGCAGCCATGAAAAAACTGATTAAGACCCTGGCTCCATCCATCAGACTTCCATTCATTATTGATACGACTGAACCGGATGTGTTGGAAACAGCCTTACAGAACGCCCCCGGACGCTGCCTGATCAATTCAACCAACCTGGAAGCCGGCCCTTCCAAACTGGATCGTGTCCTCTCCCTGGCAAAAAAATACAACGCCGCCGTAATTGCACTGACGATTGATGAAAAAGGCATGGCCAAAACAGCAGAACGAAAACTCGAAATCGCCAGACGCATCAGTCAGATCGCAACGCAGGAATTTCATCTCCGCCCTGGTGATCTTGTATTTGATACATTAACGTTTACCATGGCGACCGGCGATCCGGAATATGCCAATTCCGCTGTCGAGACGATCGAAGCGATACGCAGTATTAAACATGAACTGCCCGGCGTTCTGACTTCATTAGGCGTCAGCAATGTTTCTTTTGGATTTGATTCAGCATTGCGGCCAATCATTAATAGTATTATGCTCTATCATTGCGTGGAAGCCGGCCTGGACATGGCAATTGTAAACCCGGCCCAAATTCAGGCATACAGCGATATTGACCCAACCATACGAATCCTGACAGAAAACCTCTTATTCAATCGTTCTGCGGATGCGCTGCAACAATTAATAGATCACTTTTCAGACAAAAAACCTGAAGCAAAAACAAAAATTAATGACCTGGAACAGCAACTGATGGCAATGCCGCCGGATCAGCGGCTGTATACCTGTATTCTGAATCGAATTAAAGAGCCCGTAGCAGACGCAATTGATGCATTAATCATGTCAGCGCCTCCCGCAGAACAACACCAGACTGCTATTCACATACTCAACAATATCCTTCTGTCAGCCATGAAAGAAACAGGCGATCGGTTCGGCAAGGGAGAACTCATTTTACCGTTCGTCCTTCAATCCGCCGAAGTGATGAAACAGGCCGTCAATCACCTTGAACAATATCTTGAGAAACAGGAAGGTTCCAGCAAAGGAAAACTGGTGCTGGCTACCGTTTACGGTGACGTGCACGACATTGGAAAAAATCTGGTGAAGACCATTTTCAGCAACAACGGTTTTGATGTCATTGACCTCGGAAAACAGGTGCCTGCAGAAACAATCATCACCCAGGCAATAGAACAGAAAGCCAACGCCATCGGACTGAGCGCCCTGCTGGTATCCACCAGCAAACAAATGCCGTTAATTGTCAACGAGCTGCAACGCCGCAACCTGAACATTCCTTTATTAATCGGCGGGGCTGCCATCAACCCGCTGTTCAGCCGCAGCATATTGAAAACAGAAAACGGAGCCATCTTTGAAGGCGGCGTTTTTTACTGTAAAGACGCATTCGAAGGACTTCAGGTCATGGAACAACTGAGTAACCCGGATCGTCGAAAAGAACTGATCCATCAAGTCACCCTTGAAGCGCAGATGGATGCAAAACCTGAAACAACCAGTCCTAAAACCATCTCAGTGTCTTTAAAATCATCTTCCATACCACCGGCAGACATGATTCCAAGCCCGCCCTTCTGGGGAGCTCGTTTCGTAGAAAGCATGCCCCTGGACCGTGTTTTCCAGCACATATCCAAAAGCGAATTATATCGCCTGTCCTGGGGAGCGAAAAACACCCGTGGAGATGATTGGGTAAAATTAAAAAAAGAATTTGATCAAAAACTGGAAGAAATGCACCATGAAGCGCTGACAACCCCATGGCTGTTTCCGCAGGGAGTATATGGTTATTGGCCCGTGCAATCAACAGCGGATGAATTAATCATCTATGACCCCAATACGATAACATCCGGAAGTCCGGTTGAAATTCTGCGTTTCCATTTTCCCCGACAGAAACAGGAAAACGGACTGAGCCTGACAGATTACTTTTCCAAAACAGGGTCTGAAAAAATGGATGTCGCCGCTTTTCAGGTTGTGACAGTTGGTCAGCAGGCCAGTCAGATTTCAGAAAACCTCATGAAAGATGACCGCTATTCTGAATTCTATTTCAGACACGGGTTGTCTGTTCAAACAGCTGAAGCAACCGCAGATTATCTCCATGAACATATTCGCCGGGAATTGGGTTTAAAACCTGACCAGGGAAAACGATACTCCTGGGGATATTCTGTCATTCCTGATCTTTCAGAACATCAAAAAGTGTTCTCATTACTGCATGTACAGGAAAAATTAGGAATACACCTTACATCAGCCTGGCAGATGGTTCCTGAACAATCAACTGCAGCGCTGATTGTTCACCATCCCCTGGCAAAGTTTTTTACGATTGAAAAATAGCGCGTAACGGTCTGTACAGCAGGACAATCTGCACAACCGCACCATACCGCGGGGCCAATCTTAGGGTTTTTCACAACCAGCGGGCAGAAATACTCATTTCATGTTTTTCTGCCTGCGTAATACACAAAACAACCGAAAGTTTTTATGCCCGGCTTAACAAACGCTGTGTCTGTTTAATGTCTGGAATGCAGTAGAATTAAACAGCGCAGAATGATTGGACTGAATTTTCAGTTTCATTCCTTCGCCAAATACATATACTTTTCAGAAAGAGCAGACGCTTATGCTTTTAGTGATTGATATTGGTAACACAGATTTAACCATCGGACTTTTCGAAGCTGATAACCTCTTAAACAGCTGGCGGCTGGCAACCGACCAGCATCGTTTGAAAGATGAATATGGCATCCAGCTTTCAAGCCTGCTGAAATACGCTGGAATCTCATCCGACAGACTGGAAGGCGTCGCGGTCTCTTCCGTCGTTCCGCATCTCACCCACCGGTTGACAGAAGCCTGTCAGCAATACCTGCATACAACCCCATTAATCATTAGCCCTCATTTGAAAATGCCCATTACCCTCGGGTATGACGACCCTCTGTCCGTCGGATCTGACCGCATTGCAGATGCCGTAGCCGTTCAAACCCGCTATGGCGGGCCGGCCTGCATTATTGACTTTGGAACAGCCACTACCTTTAATGCTTTAAGTAAAGACCGTGTCTATCTGGGGGGGGCCATTACCACCGGGTTGCAGGTTTCAACAGAAGCCCTGATCCAACGTGCTGCAAAACTACAGCCCATTGAATGGCAAATACCCTCCGGAGTGATTGGAAAAAACACCGCCCATGCCATGCAGTCAGGCATTCTGTTTGGATATGCCTGTCTGGTCAGCGGAATGATTACCCTCTTTAAAAAAGAACTCGGAGAAAACGCCCGGGTGATAGCAACCGGCGGACTGGTCAATATTATCAGCCCTCTGGTTCCTGAAATAGACATTGCAGACCAGGCTCTGACAATGGACGGAATTCGAATCCTGTGGGAATTAAACCACCCCCAGCCAACAAAGGAAAAAAAATGAGCAACCCATTGATCGGGAAAACGGTTTTACTCGGTGTAACCGGTTCCATAGCCTGCTACAAAGCCGCTGATCTGGCCTCAAAACTCAGCCAATCCGGCGCAAAGGTAAACACAATACTGACCGCAGGCGCCTGCCGGTTTGTCAACCCGCTGACTTTTCAATCCGTTACAGGCCGAAAAGCTTATATTGATTCTGATTTATGGGGCAGAGAAGGGCATGTCATTCATATTGAACTCGGTCATTCGGCTGATGTAGTCATCATTGCCCCGGCCTCCGCGAATACCCTGGCCGGTCTGGCTCATGGAAGCGCCAATAACCTGTTGACCGTTTCAGCCCTGGCATCACAGGCCCCGCTGATTTTAGCGCCGGCAATGGACGGAGGGATGTATGCCCACCCGGCCACCCAGACCAATCTTCAGACTCTGCAAAAAAGAGGAGCCTATATTATCGGTCCGGAAGAAGGGCATCTGGCTTCCGGGCTGATGGGCCCCGGACGCATGACAGAACCCACCGATATTTTAAACGAAATCCGCTTTTTACTCAGCCGTACCGGATCCTGGAAAGGAAAAAAAGTAGTCGTTACAGCCGGCGGCACCCGTGAAGCGATTGACCCTGTGCGGGTGATTACCAACCGCTCCTCAGGGAAACAAGGCTATGCAATTGCCCAGGCAGCCCTTGATCGGGGAGCTGACGTGACACTGATCAGCAGCGCATCTCTACCCCTTCCAGCCGGAGCAACATTAATCAGGGCAGAAAGCGCCTCAGATATGCAAAAAGCCGTTGAACAGGAAAGCCAAAATGCCTTTCTGCTGGTGATGGCAGCAGCCGTTGCCGACTTTACACCCCGCGCCATGGAAAACAATAAAATCAAAAAAGAAAAAGGAATCACCTCGCTGGACGTAAAACCCACCGAAGACATTCTGAAATCCATCGCCGCCATACGGGATCAAAGCCATTTTCCGCAATATGTCATTGGATTCGCTGCTGAAAGCCAAAATCTCGTGAAGAATGCCCAACAAAAACTGGAGGCAAAGAAACTTGATTTGATCGTAGCCAATGACATCCTTGCAAAAGATGCCGGGTTTGAAACAGAAACCAACCAGATCGTACTGATTGAACAAAATCAGGCTCCAGCCGCCTTTCCATTGATGTCAAAAGCGCAGGCAGCAGAAATTATTCTCGACCGGGTCGAGAACCGAACCAACCCAAACCAATAAAACTTTACGGCCATCTATGAAAATTCTTATTCTCTCAGATATTCACGCCAACCTTACTGCCCTGCAGGCCGTCTTAGAATCTGCCCCCTCCTTTGATCAGGTCTGGTGTCTGGGAGATATCGTCGGGTATGGCCCGGATCCCAATGAATGTATCCAGATCATTCAGAAATTGCCGCATCTGACCTGTCTGGCCGGAAACCATGATCTTGCAGCCACCGGTGAAATTTCTACATTGCATTTTAACTACACTGCCCAAAAATCTGTTTTGTGGACTCAAAGTACATTAACCCCTGAGAACATGCTTTTCCTTAAAGGTCTTCAACCGCTTCAAATGCTTCCTCAGGCTGCATTAGTACACGGCAGCCTGCAGGACCCTGTCTGGGAATACATTATTGATCGATTTTCAGCAAAAATGGCCTTCGAACCATTAAATACACCTTATTGTTTCTGCGGTCATTCGCATTACCCGCTCTTCTTCCAACAAGAAGAGAATGACCATATCACGTATCAACTGATAAAGGGAAACCAAACCTGTAAGGCGTCTGAAAAAATCATCTTTAATCCGGGTTCCGTTGGACAACCGCGAGACAAAAACCCACAGTCCAGCTTTGCAATATTTTGTCCCGAAGAACAGACGATTGCTTTACACAGAATAAACTATAATATCTCTGCCGTACAAAAACGAATTATAGACGCCGGCCTGCCCGTCAGTCTGGCTGAAAGGCTGTCTCTGGGCGCCTGACCTTATGAGATTATCAGGGAATTATGCTCTATATCAGGGATGTGGGGAACATTCTGCTTCGAATAATCGTCACCACACTATAAAGCATGACATGAAGAGAGAAAAGGAGATCAGATCATTATGAAAAAGTCAGTGATGCTATTAATTATAATGCTTACTTTATTGACAGGTTGTGGTGCAAACAGATCATATAATGAAGATGCTATACCGCAACCCGAAGCTGCCCCATACAATTCTTCCGATTCAGCAAAGGCCGTTTCGTATCAGGAAGCTGATTCCGAAACCGGAAACGGTCCGGAAAATGCAGGCAGAATCATCATCCGAAACGCCACCCTTAAAATTGTAGTTGACAAACCCGATCTGGCTGCCGGCGATATTGCGGACATGGCTCAAAGTATGGGCGGTTTTTTGGTTGATTCGAACGTCTATAAAACCAGCACATCCAATGACAACCTGGTCCCCGAAGCGGAAATCACCATTCGCATTCCTGCTGAAAAACTGGATGAGGCTTTGGAGAAAATCAAAAGCATGCTCAAAGACCCTGAAGCCGATGTTCTTTATCAAAACATCAGCGGTCAGGACGTCACAATGGAATATACTGATTTAAAATCCCGGCTGCGCAATCTGGAAGCAACCCAGGATCAACTGAATAAATTCCTGAAAGAATCAAAAACCACCGAAGAAGCCATGCTGGTATATCATGAGCTGGTCGGAATCAACGAACAGATTGAAGTGATCAAAGGCAACATAAAATATTACGATGAATCAGCCCGCCTTTCAGCAATTTCAATTACGATCAAAGCCACTGAAATGATAAAACCCATCAGCGTAGCCGGCTGGCAGCCAATTGGAATTGCCCGTGACGCCCTGCTGGCACTGATTACTGCCTTCAAAGGGCTGGTAAACATCATCATCTATCTGGTAATTCTGGTGTTCCCCATTGGAATCCTGATCTACTTTTTGTTCCGCTTTTTCATTTGGACAATTCGCAAAATATTTAAAATCCAACCCCGTAAACCAAAAAATCAGCCTCAGGTTCCAGCGGCGCCGCCGCCTGCCAAACCTGAATAATAAGCCATATAGTGTGCAAACCAAAATCAGCCGGTCAGGTATCCGGCTGATTTTGGTTAAAAGGATATTTCGGCTGAATGGTATAATCGCTGCATGACTTCAATTGTCGCGCTTGATATCGAAACAACCGGCTTAAACCCAAAATCAGATGCCATTATAGAAATCGGCGCCATACGTTTCAATGGAAAACGAATAGAAGCCCGTTTTGATCAACTGATTAATCCCAACCGACCCATTCCTTCTCCGATCACCCAACTGACTGGAATTACCAACGACATGGTGCGCAATCAACCCGGAATAGCCACGGTCATTCAGGATCTGGTTGCTTTTATCGGAGATTCTCCCATTTTAGGGCATCGAATCGATTTTGACCTGGGCTTTCTGCGAAACTGGTACGATTTTTATGACCGACCGATCATAGACACCTATGAACTGGCCTCTGTCCTGCTGCCTTCCGCCAGCCGTTATGGTCTGGCATCATTATGTCAACAATTAGGGATCTTCGCGACAGAACCGTTTCATCGGGCATCCAACGATGCCGAAATGACAAGCCAGGTTTATTTAAGACTGGTAGATCTGGCATTTGAGCTGCCGGCAAACCTGATAGAAGAATTTGTACGAATGTCTGAACCATTAGACTGGCAGGCTTCATGGGTTTTTCGCCAGCTATTAAAAAACAAAGCATTCGAACCCATACGCGTATCCCGCGACAATTTTATTTATGGAACAAAACCCATTGATCCCTTGATCTTCAATCACATGAAACCACTGGAGCCGGATGAAGACCCGCAGCCTCTCAACAGCGATGAAATCGCTGCTACCCTGGAATATGGAGGTCAGTTTGATCACTATTTCAAATCTTACGAGCAGCGCCCTGAACAGATTGCCATGCTCCGCGCGATCTCTGATGCATTTTCACAAAGTCAACACCTGCTGGTTGAAGCTGGAACCGGAGTGGGTAAATCTTTTGCCTACCTTATCCCGGCCGCCTGTTGGGCCTATCAAAACAAACAAAGAGTGGTCATTTCAACCAACACCATCAATTTACAGGATCAACTGATTCGAAAAGACCTTCCTGACCTTTGTACCGCTTTAGACCTGGACATCCATTCAGTGGTTCTCAAAGGAAGATCAAATTATCTCTGCCCGCGGCATTTTGAAGCTTTAATCACCCATGGGCCGGATACGATTGAAGAAATGCGAGTGATCGCCAAGATCATGGTTTGGATGAGTCAGAGCGGCTCCGGTGACCGCAATGAAATCAACCTGAGCAGCCCTGCTGAACGTGAAGTCTGGTATCGCATTTCGGCCGAAGACGAAACCTGCCGAAATGATGTATGCACCGACCGTTGCGGCGGGAGATGCCCCTTTCACATGGTCAAACTGGCGGCTCAGAGTGCACACATCATCGTCATTAATCACGCTTTACTGCTGGCTGATATTGCAACCAATCACCGGGTTCTGCCTGAATACAAATACCTCATTATTGATGAAGCGCACCAGCTTGAATCAGCGACAACCAATGCCCTCGGGTATAGCGTCAACCAATATGATATTACCCGCATTATTCGTGAACTTGGAGGAACTGCCAGCGGAACATTGGGATGGTTGCTTCATAATCTGCGCGATTACCTGAAACCCTCTGAATATGCCGTATTTGATCGCAGCATCCATCGGGCTTCAGAACTGGGTATCCGGCTGGAACAAAACTTTATCGTTTTTTTCAATGCCATCGATCAATTCCTTTATCAGGAAAGAGAAGGAAAACCTGTCAACTCGTATGGGCAACAAGTGCGCATCACACAGGCAGTACGAACCCTTCCCCTTTGGGATGCGATCATGATCGCCTGGGACGACGTTGATGAATCTCTTTCACTGCTGCTGAAACTGCTGGATGAATTATCCGGAAGACTGGCTGAAATTGTGGCTCAGGATCCTCAGCAGTTTGAAGATACACAGGGAAGATTAAATCAGATCATTACCCGTCTGAATGAATGTGAACGCCATATTGGTAACATGGTCAGCACGCCTGACCCCAACATGATAGACTGGGTAGAAATCCAGTCAGAAAAAAGTTCGATCACTTTAAAATCAGCCCCGCTCGCCATTGGTTCTCTGATGGAAAAAAGCCTGTGGATGGAAAAAAACTCGGTCATTTTGACATCGGCCACACTGACAACACAGGGAGAATTTGATTACCTTCGCTCCAGACTGTCAGCAGAAGACGCAGAAGAACTGCTGCTTGGTTCTCCCTTTGATTATGAAAGCTCCACCCTGCTTTATCTGGCAAACGATATTGCCGAGCCAATGGACGCCAGCACCTATCAAAGACAGCTCGAACAGGCAATTATCCGTCTCGCAAAAACCACGGACGGAAAAATGCTGGTATTGTTTACCTCATATACCCAGCTTAAGAAAACTTCACAGGCAATTCATTCTTCGCTGAACAATGCCGGAATTCAGATTTACGAACAGGGTGAAGGCGCTTCAGCCAACGCCCTGTTGGAATCCTTCCGTTCTTCTGAAAAAGCGGTGCTGTTGGGCACCCGATCTTTTTGGGAAGGAATAGATGTTCCCGGAGAATCCCTCTCGGTATTGGTAATTGCCAAATTGCCTTTTGATGTGCCATCAGACCCGATTATTGCAGCCCGGGCAGAAACTTTTGAAGATCCCTTTAATGAATATCATATTCCTGAAGCCATTCTGAAATTCCGTCAGGGTTTTGGACGGCTGATACGCACACAGTCAGACCGGGGAGTGGTAGTAGTTTTGGATAAACGAATCCTCTCCAAGCGGTATGGCCAATTTTTCCGGGATTCGTTGCCTGAATGCACCATCAAACAGGGCACACTGGATGCTCTCCCCCAGGCAGCCGCCCGCTGGTTAAATATATAACCAATTAAACAACATACCGCAAAGCAGCAGCAAACCAAACCGGATACCCGCTGTCTTTTTTAAAAACAACGTTTTCAGGGCATCATTTTCAGCCGGTAAGAGGATTTTCCTGATTATTCATGAGGCGCACAAAGAGCTCAACAATATCAGGATCAAACTGCGTGCCAGCGCATCGTTTAATTTCTTCCAGAGCAGCTTTATGGGATATGGCTTTATGGTATACACGATTTGAGGTCATGGCATCGTAGGCGTCGGCAATCGCAATCACTCTGGAGGCCAGAGGAATTTCCTCTTTTTTCAGACCATGAGGATAACCGCTGCCATCCCATCGCTCGTGATGATGCAGAATGTATTCGGCAATGTGCCCAAGATCAGATGCAGAGAGAGCAAGTTTATACCCTATTTCAGAATGTTGCTTCATCTGTTCCCATTCTTCAGGTTCCAGAAAGCCAGGTTTGTTCAGAATACGGTCATCAATCCCAATTTTTCCAATATCATGAATCATCGCAAGCACTTCAATGTCGTCCAATTCTGTGCCTGAAAGACCCAGTTCTGATCCCATCATCTCTGCAAGCCAGGCAAGCCGCCTTCCATGTTCTTCCGTTTCCTGACTGCGGGCATAAAGGGTTGCCATAATGGAAGATAGAATAGCGCTGTGCGAGCTTCGGCGATTGAGCAATTTGCGATGATTCAGATTGGTCGTTGCAACCCCGACAATATGTTCAATTTTCTGATCCACATGCTCTTTGGTACAAAAACCAACAGACAATATAATGTCTCCTGAAAATATGTTTTCGTTGCGATAGAAGCTTTCTACCGCAAAGGTAACATCATTGGCCCATTTTTCCGCTTCTGCTTTCCCTGTACACGGCAGCAGAATGGAAAAATCGTCTCCTCCGGTGCGCCCAAGAACATATGAACTTTGACTGAAATTCTTAATAATCTGAGCAACATCGCAGATGACTTGATCACCTTTGCTGTATCCAAACGCATCATTGATAATTCGCAGGCCATTGATGTCACAGGTTACAACAGAAAGGGGCAGATTTTCAGGTTGGTCAAGCTTTTTCATCTCATCTTCAAACTGGCTGCGATTATATAAACCGGTCAGAAAATCATGCTCTCGCAAATAAGAAATCTGAGACTCGCGCAGTTTGGATTCAGTCATATCAATAGCGATACCTTCAATGGCTTCAGGCACATTTTCAGCATCATAAATACATTGCCCAAGTTCAAGCAGCCATTTGCGCTCTCCATTGCTGGCCACAAGTTCATATTCAATACGATAATTGCGTCCTTTAAGCTTTGCTTCAGTCCATGTCATGAGCAAATGAGAACGATATTCAGGAGCAACCAAAAGAATATAAGAATCAGCAGACGGATAGATCAGGTCAGCCGCGTCAACACCAATCAGAGTTTTGCAGCCTTCAGAGATAAATTCAAGATTCCATTGCTCATCGCAGCGCCGGCGAAACGCCATTCCCGGCAGATGAGACAGCAAGACTGCTTTACTGCGTTCACTTTCTTTCAACGCCTGTTCCATTTTCCTGCGCTCAGAAATATCTTCGGCAATAACCAGAAATGCACTTTGTCTGCTGAAATTACTTAAAGGAGAAACATGAATTCTTGTACATACCGCAGACCCGTTCGGGCGCAGATAGCGTTTTTCATTTGTATATTTATCAATTTCACCTTTTACAAAACTTCTGAACAATTGAAGATCGTGCTCTACATCATCCGGATGCGTAATGCCGCGCCAGCGTGTCTTTGCGATTTCTTCGCTGCTTCTGCCCAATATTTTTTCAAACTCGCTGTTTAAACCGCCATATTTTACAGACAGCGCAAGACTGTCATCCGTCAGAATCCCAATACCAATCGGCGCATCATCAAAAACATTACGAAAAAGCGCTTCATCAGTTTTCAACTCCTGGGTATGCTTTTTAAGCAATACATTCTGCTCAAAAATTCTAAGAAAAGCGAAGAACAGTATGAGGACACAGAGAAATATTACTCCATCAGGGATCATGCTGTAGATCAAAGTTGATTTCCATTTTTCGATGGGGTAGTCAATGGCACACAGGGCAACAACTTCATCGGTAGTTACATCCTTGATGGGCGCCAGAAAGGTAACCCAGGATCCCCAACGGTCAATATTGTTTTTAACAATAACAGTACGTTTTTCTCTTGTGGCGATTTTAATCTCTTCGGAAGCACCGTTATAAATATCACCAGGCCCCGAGTACCCGGATGAAACAACCGGCTCAGAATCGACCAGGAAAATTACATTGTCATTTTCCTGACGCAAAAGATAAACAAACCGGATATCTTTATCAATATGAGCCATTCGGGTAATATTCTGTTTAATTTCCTGGTATTTTGCAGCAGCCAGATCAGAGGAATTACCATTCAGCGATTGAACATCTGCTGCTGAAATTAAAACTACAGATGTTTCTATCAGCAATTTACTCTCTTCAATCGCTTTATTTAATTTATTATGCCATGCGTATTTGAGATATGCAAAACTTACAGCGACAATTAAAATTGACATCACAATGCGTATTAATTGTTTCTGACTGATGTTCCGGTTTAAAGCGCTTTTTGTGTCTGATGTCATTGTTTTGGCCGCAATCAGTGATATACCACCATTGGATGGTATTATATAACATTTTTATCAGTAAAAGGGTGTTTAACTTAACCCAAACTGGTATGCAGGTTCAATCCATATGCATATTTAAAAACTGAGCAGAATCAAAATGAGCTGTCTCTTCATGAGACAGCTCATAATTTCTTTCATAAGTCTTTAGAAAAGCCCCTGAACCTGACCTGTTTCCAGATCAATGTCCATATCATAGAATGCCGGGCGAGTTGGCAACCCCGGCATCGTTGCCATCGTTCCCAAAATGGGGTAAATAAATCCTGCTCCCACCGAAGCGCGTACATCACGGATAGGAATGCGGAAACCCGCAGGCACCCCTTTCAACTCAGGGTCATGACTGATGCTCAGATGTGTTTTTGCCATACAGATAGGCAATTTGTCAAATCCAAGCCGGGTATATTCTTTAATTCTCTCTTCCGATTCAGGAGAATAATCTACGCCATCCGCGCCATAAACATCATGAGCGATTTTCTCAATTTTCTGTTTAATGGTCCAATCCAATGGATAGAGGAATTTAAAATCAGACGGCTGGGCAGACGCTTTAACTACAGCAGCAGCCAGCTCAACAGACCCTTCGCCGCCAAGCGCCCAGTTATTCGAAACGACTGAATCAAAGGCACCGCCTTCTTCCACAGCAGCTTTCCGTACCATTTCCAGTTCTGCAGGAGTATCCGTAGCGAACTGGTTAACTGCCACCACGACAGGCACACCGAACTTTCGGGCGGTTTTTATATGATGGAGCAAATTGGGAATTCCGGCAGCCAATAACTCAAGATTTTCAGAGGTATAAGCCTGATCCAACGTTCTTCCAGCCACGACTTTCGGCCCGCCGCCATGCATCTTCAGCGCCCGAATCGTAGCAACCAGCACTACTACACTGGGGGTCAAACCGGAATAACGGCATTTAATATCAAAGAATTTTTCCATGCCCATATCAGCGCCAAAGCCTGATTCCGTCACCACAAAATCAGCCAGTTTTAAACCAATTCGATCCGCAATAATGGAGCTGTTTCCATGAGCAATATTAGCAAAAGGCCCGGCATGCACAAAAACAGGTGTTCCTTCCAAAGTCTGCATCAGGTTGGGTTTGATAGCATCTTTCATCAGGATGGTCAAAGCCCCGGCAATACCCAAATCACCGGCAGTGATGGCCTCACCGCTGCGGCTAACCGCCACAACAATCTTTTCAAAACGTTCGCGCATATCTCTCAAACTGGTCGTCAGCGCCAGAATGGCCATAATTTCACTGGCAACGGTAATATCAAAGCCGGTGCTTCTCTCTGAGCCTGCTTCCTGAGGGCCCTGCCCAACGGTAATGCCGCGTAACATACGATCGCTGGTATCAATAACACGCCGCCAGGTAATTGAATCAGGGTCAATATCCAATCGGCATAATTTATGAATTTCCTCTTCTGTCAGTTCTTCCGGCGCTTTATGTTCCAAACCAAGTTTACGCATCCGGCTCAGCATCCCAACGCCTGTTTTTCGTTTACCGCCTTTTCCAGGAGGAAACAACCGCTTAAACATCTGATCATCAGATGCCTCGGCCTCATGGAACATACGAACATCAATCGCCGCGGCCATCAGATTATTTGCCGCAGTAATCGCATGATTATCACCAGTCAAATGAAGATTAAAATCTTCCATGGGAATAACCTGACTGTAACCACCGCCGGCAGCGCCGCCTTTAATCCCAAAAGTCGGGCCCTGGCTTGGCTGACGAATGCAGGTCATGACTCGATACCCTAATTGAGCGCCAAGCGCCTGACTTAAACCAACCGTAGTAGTAGTTTTCCCTTCACCCAACGGAGTTGGCGTAATAGCAGTAACATCAATATATTTTCCATCAGGAATATCTTTTAATCGTTCAAGAACTTCCAATTTAACTTTTGCCTTGGTAGGGCCATATAATTCCAATTCATCTGGTAAGATGCCAAGTTCTTCGGCAACCTGGGTAATAGGTTTTAACGGAGCATCTTGAGCAATATCAATGTCCGATGGTACAGGTGTCACGCGATGTAATGGAGTAGCAACAAATGGTTTCGCTCCGGCAATTTTTTTCTTTTCGATCATGTTATTCTCCTTTTCTGACTACTTAATTATCGGACATTTAATAAATTAATCAAGGGTATTGACCCACAAAAAAACAGCTATTTCCATAGCTGTTTTTTTGTGGGACGAGAGGGGGTCGAACCCTCACGATGTTACCATCGACAGATTTTAAGTCTGTTGCGTCTGCCTATTCCGCCATCGTCCCGGAAGCATTATTGTACTCCAACCTCCGCAGACGTCAAGATTAATCCCTCACGAATCCTTCATAAAAGGATCGATGAATGCATATTCAGGTATAATCCATCCAATGAACAACGCAGAAGAAATCATCAAAGCAGATTTCCATACCCACACCTGTTATTCAAAAGACAGTCTCCTTTCCCCTCATTCGCTCATTTCTGCCGCCCGTAAACATGGCTTTGATCGAATTGCAATCACCGATCATAACTCGATCCAGGGCGCACTGGAAGCGCAAAGACTCGACCCGCATTTGATTATCATCGGAGAAGAAATTAAAACCCTTGAAGGCGAAATACTGGCCATTTTTGTAAAAGAAGAAGTACCGGCAAATCTTCCGCCTTTGGAAGCCATTCGAATCCTGAAAGCACAGGGAGCTTTTATATCCCTTTCGCACCCTTTTGACACCTGCCGTTCCGGATGGTCGCTGCAAACATTAGAAATCATCACTCCACTGCTGGATGCGATCGAAATCTTTAATGCCCGCTGCCTGCAGGATAAATTCAATCAACAGGCAGAAGAGTTTGCCAGGCTTCACCGGCTGGCCGGCACCTGCGGCTCAGACTCTCATACAGCTGCTGAAACAGGAATTTGCTACCAGAGACTTCCGGTTTTTTCCACCCCGGATGAATTGCGAAAAAGCCTTCAAACCAGCACCATCCACGGCACACGCTCCACTTTTTCTGCACATCTGCATTCAAGCTATGCCAGGTTTTTCAAACAAATAAAGAAACAACCGAAAAGAAACGCTTAAGCGCTTTTCAATATAACCAGCCATTCCCGCCGCCTACGGTTCCGGCGCAGTAGTCAGTGTAGGCAGCCGGGTATGAGATGGCATCGCAGTTCGGGTAGGCTTCATGGTTGAAGTCGGTATCGGAGTACGGGTTACGGTAGGAGTCAGCGTTGGAGGACGGGGTGTTTTCGTCAACGTTACCGTCACCGTTGAGGTGCTGGATGGGGTTAAAGTAATCGTCGGCGTAGGAATTGGAGTACGAGTCAAGGTTGGTGTGCGGGTCATGGTTGGGGTTCGGCTGGGGCGCGGGGTTGCCGTTGAGGCAGGCAAATCACCATCTATTTTAAACCAGCCGGAAACAACCCAGCGGGTTCCAACATACATTTGCACTTCATAATCACCGGGCAGCCATTCACTGGCAGGAAGTTTACAATTTGTATATCCATAACCGCCAACTCCCCCATTCCACGGAGCAGTTTCCTGGCAAACGATCTTCATATCCTGCAGGCGATACCAGACAGCCGTCCATTGAGATCCATCAGCCATGTTATTGTAGCTGAAAGCTCCAAAAACTTCGCTTACAGGGTGTTTAAATTCTGTAACGGCTGACATTTTAGCCGAATAGTCTGGCTCATTTTTCATGAATTGCAGCGGGCTTAATACTGCATCCGGGTTGGGAGTAACCAAACCCGTAAACTGCATTTCCAGCGCCTGCGGCAAATAAGGGGTCGGAGATACAGACGGCGTTTCGGTAATGGTTGGTGTTGCCGTAATCGTTGACGTTTGAGTAACTGTCGGCGTAACTGTAATGGTAGGCGTAAGAGTAATGGTAGGCGTTGGAGGATAATAGTGATATACCACCGGCGCCCCATATTGTCTGACAAGAAACGAGCTGATGATTAAAAAAAACGCAACAAACAACAATCTCCACCCATAACTCATAATTTGTTGCCTTTTACGATAATAAAGCAGTTTTTGACCATGCCGGATAGACTTAACCCCTGCAATAACTACCCAAAGGGCACAGAAAAGCAGCAATACCTGCGCCGTAACCAATCCGGTATGAATATCCAATGTCATAAAATGCATTATAGCATTAGTTAATCACGATATGACAATCACGATCCGGCAGTTAACACGGCAGTTAACAAACCGTTGCATACCGATAAAATTGGTACAATAAGTTCAGAATAATTATTATGACACTGGAAATCAACACCATTTTAATTGATCGGTATCGGATTGTATCTGTCCTTGGGCAGGGTGGAATGGGATCTGTTTACAAGGCCTATGATAATCACCTGGATGTTTTTGTCGCCATCAAAGAAAACCTCTACCTGTCTGAAGAATATACCCGACAGTTCCAAAAAGAAGCCTCCATCCTTGCCAGCCTGCATGCAGCACACCTGCCCCATGTTGCAGACTATTTTCTGATTCCCAATCAGGGACAGTATATTTTAATGGACTATATCGAAGGCGATGATCTGCGAACACGGATTGAAACACAGGGGATCATCTCTGAAAAAGAAGCCGCCATTATAGGAGCGCTGATCTGTGATGCGCTCGATTATCTGCACACACGCCCTTCACCCATTATCCATCGCGATATCAAACCGGGCAACATTAAAATTACGCCTGACGGCGATGTTTTTCTGGTCGACTTTGGACTTGCAAAAATAATGGCAGACAATCAGGCCACTTTAACCGGGGCCCGAGCCATGACGCCCGGTTACTCACCGCCTGAACAATACGGAACCGCAAGAACCGATCCTCGCAGTGATATTTATTCACTGGGGGCAACTTTATATGCTTCAGTGACCGGCACCATACCTGAAGACAGCCTTGAGCGGGCTACAGGAAAACAAGCCCTGACACCCGTTCGGTCTTTAAATCCTGCTGTCAGCCAGTCATTGGCAACTGCAATTGAGCAAGCGCTGGATACAGACCCGGATCAGCGATTCCAAACCGCCCTGGAATTTAAACAAGCCCTGCTGACTTCCTGCGATCTTTTGCAATATAACCTTCCCAGAATGCGCCTGAAAAAAGCATCCGATTCTGAAACCATCCATTCTGTGTTTTCAAGCGGAACCCTGCCCGACTCCCATGATGCGGATAAAAATCAGACCCCTTCAGGTTGGCCTGTTTTTGGGCAGGCGCTTCAGCAGCTTCAAAATATACCAACATTTTTCCCGGTTCTCCTGGCAGCGCTCATTCTGTTCGCCATAGCAGGAACAGGATTCTTCCTGAGAAATTCGATCATCCGGCCGGCGTCAAAAACTGACCCAACCCTGAACACAGGCGCTCCATCTGACACGCCCCGGCCCATTCTTCACACCGCAACGGCTTCTGTTCTTCCGGCTGCCGCAACCCAGGAACAACCCGTTACTCCCATGTCCCTTATTTCCCCGGCGGCTGAATCTGAAAAACGCATTGCCTTTGTATCGAACCGAACCGGAACTTTTCAAATCTGGATGATGAGCCAGGACGGCAGCCGGCAAATCCAATTTTCAAATCTGGAAGATGGAGCCTGTCAGCCTGACTGGTCACCCGATGGAAATTTTATTGCAGTCATCTCACCATGCAAAGATCGATTTCAGCAGTCATACCCGGATGCAAATATCTACCTGATCAATACCACCACCGGTGAAACCCAACCCCTGATCGCCGACACACCACCCGGAAACTTTCACCCGGCATGGTCTCCTGACGGAAAACGCATTGCTTTTTCATCCATCCGTTCAGGCGTGCCGCACCTGTTTCTTTACAATTTTGAAGATCAAAACCTGGGAGAACTGTCTGATACCCGCTATCCTGATATTCTGCCTGCCTGGAACCCGTCCGGAAAGCAAATTGCTTTCAGCCGAAAGAATGCCTTCAATCATATTTTCATGATGTCTGACCGAGGTCAAACCCAATTTCAATTCAGCAGCATGGGAAACATCAATGATTATTGGGCAGACTGGTCCAGCGATGGCTCTTTTCTGATTTACAGCCGCATTTCTCCTGACACGGCCATTCCATTTTTGGTAAAACTGAAGTTTGAAGATCGCGGAACAGGCAAAGAAGAAAGAATACCCGGCCAATCCATCAATGGGTTGGGTCCAATTGCTTTTGCAGATCTTTCGCCGGATGATCAATCAATCCTCTTCGAAAGCTGGCCTGACGGACACAATCATGACATTTATTTTATGAATTTGGATGGCACAGATTTATTACGGCTTACCACAGACCCCGGGCTGGATTTTCAACCCGTCTGGGAACCCTGATCAATTCGCCAAAAATTGCCTGATTTCCCTGTTCCCTCTGCGCCGCAACCGTTTCATGATTGCCGGCATAACCTTTTCATAAAGGGAATATAACCACGGGCAGGGCGAATAATCCAGTGCACCGCACATATATTTTGGAACACCGCCCAACCCCAATTTAAAACGATAGACGCCCCACATGGGATCACTTTCATCAAACTGGTCCGGCGCCCCCCATAAATCATATATCACACAACCCTGGCTTTTTGCAAATCGCATGGCCTCCCACTGCAGTAAATAATTGGGCATTCGATCACGATACTGATCCCCCGACATTCCATATAAATACCAGGCCCGACCGGCAAAATAATAGAGAACCAGCCCGGCAACCGGTATATCATCACAAACAGCCATAAAAGCAACTGCCTTGCCCTGGTGAATAAACTGTTTCCAGACAGATAAATAATAATCGGCATTTCGAATTGTAAAACGATCCCGCAGAGAGGTTTCAGCATAAAGATGAAAAAGCGTCTCCAGATCTTTTTCAGATGCCCGAACAATCAGAACATCTTTTTTTGCTGCCAGCCGCAGATTATAGCGATTTTTTTGTTTCATTCTTTTCAGCCAATGCTCTTCACTGTCAGAAAGATCCAGCCAAACCGTATTCCGGAACTGAACACCCGATGCTGTAATATTCCAGCCATCTTTCACAAACAGATTTAACCCCGGATGATTTCTTAATATTTCCTCTTTTTGCAGAAGATTCCACGGAACATCTAAAAATAACTCCGGCTCGATTTTAATCTGAATCGCCTGCTCCTGGCGGGCAATCTCTTTTAAATCCTGACTGACGAGCCGCACATGATCAATATCTGAAAAATCCATCATGGGTCCCCGAGGAATATAGAGAATTGAAAAAGGCAAATGTATTTTGCCTATGCGCAATTTCTTTTTTAAGATCTGAGCAGCAGCGATTAACTCACCGGCTGAATTTTTCCAGGTCTTATGCAAAACCTGCCAGCCATACTCTGCTTTAAAGGCTCCCCACTCTTCTGTCTGCAGAATATGTGCGCCTGAGAGATCGGCTATCGTCCTGTTCCAGCCGGTTGTATCATTCATGAACTTCCAACATCCACTTATGTACAGCTGCCGTGTGAGCCATCCCGGCCAGTTCAAAGGGAACCGCATCTTTTTTAAAAAAAGCCAGCTCGGTAACCTCAGAATTTTCGATGAAAGCGCCCCCGATCAGTTTAACCCGATAAATCAGAACAACGCCATCCCCGCGAAAATCATCATTGTAATAAAATGCGTCAAACAATCCGCCTGAAACCTCTACAACCAGGCCGGTTTCTTCCAGCATCTCCCGAACAGCCGCTGCAGTCAGGGTCTCGTTTTCTTCTACATACCCCGAAGGAAGATACCAACACCCCTTCCAGGGGTCATTGGCTCTGCGCGCCAAAAGCACCGCGCCATCTTTTTCCAAAAGACACCCCGCGCTGACTTTCAAATGCGGATAATAGATCCATCCGCATTTCAGACACATTTCACGCATCCGTTCTTCCAGATGCACCGACGATAAAATATTTCCGCATTTCAAACAATAGTGTGTCATAAAGATTATCGATTCGTAAAATAAAGAAATAAACGATATAACCAGGGGTTATACACTCGATCCATAGCCGGCAAGCCTCTTTTTACCATTCCGCCAAAACCACGTTTAAAACGATAGACCTTCCATAAGCCATCCTGACGCTGGAGAAATTCTGCCTCCAGCCTGTCTTCTGTCTCATCAGGAATTCCCCACATATCATAATAGTCTTTTCCCTGCGCTTTTGCCCAGCGCATGGCTTCCCACTGCAACAGATAATTCGGCATTAAATTCCGGTTGTCATCTCCGGATGCGCCATATAAATAATAAGCATAATTGCTGTACCCAAACACCATGATGGCGCCCAAAGGCTCTTCTTCATAATATGCAACAAACAACCGGCAGGCCCCCAGGGGGGCAAACAGATCATACGCTTTTTGATAATAACTCTGCCGGTGCACACTAAACGCATCCCGCCTGCCGGTTTCAAGCATCAGACGGGAAAAAAGTTCAATATTCTGACTTGCTCTGACTTCTACCCCCCGTTTCTGCGCCAGGCGAATATTGTAACGGGTTTTCTGTTTCATGGCAGCTAAAAGTTCTTCTTCAGTTTTACGAAGATCAATAATAATCGTTGATCGCGGTTGAACAGGGTGAGTATTCTCAATCAGGCCAGGCCCTGTGACTGTTTCATCAACATCCGAAACAGGGTCATCCATCCACCCCTGATTTTCAAGACGCAACAGAAATGCACCGTTCGCTTGAACAGTCTGATCAACTTCTGCCCATAATTCTTTTGTCCAATTCCCAACCGGCCCTTTCGGGATATATCCAAATCGGCTGCCTGGAAGAATACTTTTAAAAAGGATCTGTACCCCGCGGGTTCCCTGAACAATTCTGACAGGCCGCCATCCATACGCGGCTTTTAATTCACCCCATTCACCGCATTGCAAC
This sequence comes from uncultured Leptolinea sp., assembly GCA_964511135.1. Classification (GTDB taxonomy): domain Bacteria; phylum Chloroflexota; class Anaerolineae; order Anaerolineales; family Anaerolineaceae; genus UBA4782. Next base: position 23,953 of record CAZEEL010000009.1, read on the forward strand.
AGGTGTACACCTGTTTGATTGGCTAAAAAAGCATTCCAGTGTTGCAGGTTTACTTGGCTCATCAGATTGAGGTAATATCAACATTCCGAGAATATTTTACAGTAGCGCCCGGAATAGTCTGATCCAATAAAGTGACAATCTCTTCTTCCCGGCCTTCCTCTGCCAGGGTAATGAGCTGACAGACAACCCAGCTCAGCCCCTGACCATGCAATGCATCATCTTCTTTCATCAAAAACACATCCGGATGAAAGGTGGGCGATATGGAATGCTGCTCATCCCATAAATCTTCACTCAGTTTTTCTCCCGGTCGCACGCCGGTATAAACAATTTCAACATCTTTACCCGGTTCCAACCCTGAAAGCCGAATTAAATCTTCGACCAAATCCAGTATTCGTATCTGCTGCCCCATATTCAGCACATACCGTTTTCCGCTTTCTTTAAAGCTGGCTGCCTGCAACACCAGAAATACCGCCTCCGGGATAGTCATAAAATATCGTTTCATATCCGGGTGTGTCACCGTTACCGGACCGCCCTGCTGAATTTGCCGTTTAATAATGGGGATCACACTGCCGCGGCTCCCCAATACATTTCCAAATCGAACAACCGAATAGTTTTTTCCGCTGCGATTTCCCGCATCTAACACCAACAGCTCGGCAAGATGCTTGGTCGCTCCCATAATATTAATGGGCCGGATCGCCTTGTCCGTTGAAATCATAATCAGTTGTTCAACCCCACACTGTTCGCTGATATCAACAATATTCTGTGTACCCATAACATTATTGGAAACCGCATCTTCGATGTTGATTTCCATCATGGGAACATGCTTATGAGCTGCCGCATGAAAAACCGCTGAAGGCTGATATTGCTGAAAAACCTGTTCGATGCGCTGACGATCACGAATATCAGCAATAACCGGTCTGATTTTTAAATCCGGATAAAGCGAGCGCAGTTCCAGGAAGATTTCAAAGATTGAATTCTCTCCATGACCCAGCATAATCAGCTCTGCGGGTTTCCATCGTGCGGTTTGCCGGCACAGTTCACTGCCAATCGAACCGCCGGCGCCGGTAATTAATACCTTCTTTCCTTCAATAACCTCGCCAACCCGATTATCTCTGACCTGCTTTGGTTCTCTGCGCAACAGATCGCTGATCTGCACTTCACGCAGCCGGCTGATATTAATCTTCCCGTCAATCAATTCATATAAACCAGGCATGGTTCGAAAACTGACTGATTTCAAACGGCATACATCCGCCACTTTACGAACAACATTTCCCGGAGCGCTGGGAATAGCAATCACTACTTCATGAACCCGCTCAACATCCAGGACTCTGGCCAAATCGCTGACAGTTCCAACGACAGGAATGCCATAAATCTGCTGCTTCTGTTTCGAAAGATCATCATCCAGAAAACCAACCGGGAGAAGATCAAGTTGATGACTGCGCTGCATCTCTTTGACAACCATCGCGCCCGCATCACCGGCGCCCACAATCAAAACCCGTTTTTGTTTGGCGGGAGGTTTGGAAGAAGATGATTTTACAATACCTTCAGCAATTATCCGGGTTCCAAAGCGCACCCCTCCAACAAAACCGACCGAAAGCAGCCAGTCAATCACCAACACAGACCGCGGAAAACCATAGATCACTTTGGAAGTGAATAAAAGGATAACGGCTGCCGACACCAGAACAGAGGCCGCCGTCACGGCCATAATAATTTGCTTCAGTTCAGAAATGCTGGCATATACCCATAACCTGCGATAGAGACCAAACGTATAATAAACAAAAGGTTTCACCATGAGAGAAACCAACATCATCCATAATGCCGAAGGCAGATAATAAAATAATAAAGCGCCCGGCTCGAGGCGGATAACATAAGCCGCCGCAACGGAAATAACAATGCAGACCAAATCAGCCAAAAATATATATCGGTTGCGAATGGTGGGCTTATATTTTTTACGCACTTTATTGCCCCCCAAAACCAAAGATCAGACCTGTCGTGCGCAAAAGAATAACAAAATCCAAAGATAAGCTGCGATGCTTTATGTAATAAAGATCGTACTCAAGTTTCTCGACCATATCATCCGTTGTCGAAGCATAGCGTTGATGGATCTGTGCCCAGCCGGTCAACCCCGGGCGAACCAACTGCCTGGCACGGTAAAAAGGAATTTTATTCTGCAGTTGACTGATCACTTCAGGCCGTTCTGTCCGCGGGCCTACCAGGCTCAGATCACCTTTTAAAACATTAATAAACTGCGGAAATTCATCCACATGTGTCTTTCGAAGAAAACGCCCGACTCTGGTGATACGAGAATCGTTCCTCGTTGTAAACTGCGGGCAGCCTTCTTTTTCAGCGTCCACCACCATCGTACGAAATTTAATAATTTTATACGTGCGGCCATTTCTGCCGGCGCGGGTTTGATAATAAAAGATCGGAGAACCGGAATCAATCAGAATAATCAACGAAACGATTGGCAGAAGTAACACCAGCACAACCAGGCCCATACAGGCGCCCACAATATCTACCATCCGTTTGCTGATTTCGTAAAAATCACTGGTATGGGCCGTATCCACAAAAGAGCGTAAGATCCAGTCAGCATTAAGCAGAGAAACCGGAATCTTTCCCAATAATTCTTCATAAATCGCCGGCATGGTACGTACCTCCACGCCAGCCTCCTCTGCCTGTAAAACAATCTGAAACATCTCCGGGCGCATCTCTCCAATAATTGAAAAGACCAGATCGGTAATATGATATTGCTGAATCAGATCCATAATCATATCGCCATTCCCAATGACCGGATAACCGCCAACGATGGTACCGATTTTAGAAGGATCGTCGTCCACCAGCCCAATCACATGATAAGGCCGCGGCTGCATTTTATGAACAATATCAGCCAACACCGAACCGGCTCTTCCGGCACCCACAATTAATACACGCCGCGTAAAAATAGGCGCAGTAAAAAGATTGGCAAACAGCAACCGCCAGCATATTGTTAAAACAGCTGCAATGATAATGAAATAACCCACCGCCAAACGGGGCAAAGAATTAGGCTCGGCCAGAAAGAAAATTAAAATATAACATCCAATACTGACCCCTGAAGCGGTAGCGACACCTTTCAGAATATCCACCGTTCTGGCAGCCCGCCGGAGATCATAGATCTCAAGCAACAATAACACCCAAATAACAGCAACAATAAACAACCACGGAGAAGAAAAAACCCTGGTTTTAAAGAATTCGGGGGTATTATTCAGCCAATCCTGTTCACCCCACAGAAAAACAGCCAGCATAAGCGAAATAAAAGCGATAAGAACATCCCCCAGCAGGAGGATGATTCGCCGTTCACTGTATTTCAGACGCCACAATCCAACAGGTTGACTCAACGAATGAAACTCCACAGGAAACCGGCGCCCCAACTGAAGTGCATAATCATGGCAGAAACAGGGATTCCAATCACAGCCGAAAGATCTTTGTTTTTGATTGCCGCCGGAATCGCACCCACGAGAAGCGCCAGAAAATATAATATTATCATCATTAACCATAAAACTGCGGCGATTTTGTTAAAGAACCCGCAAAAAAACAACCCCACCAGGGCTATAACAAATAAAGGCGGCAACGCCTGCCTCCACCGCAAAGAATCAGGGTATTTACGCAACATCCTGATTTTCCAATATCCATACCGCCAATACTGTTGCGCCAGTTCCCGCCAGGTAGCCCGTGAATAATACACAGAACGAATGTCAGGATCAAACCAGACCACCCCTCCGGCATTACGAATCCGTGTATTCAATTCATAGTCTTCATTGGATTGAAGACCTTCATCATATCCGCCCAGATCCTGCCAGTATTTTCGATAAAAACAGCCAAAAGGCACGGTATCAACCGGCCCGGCCTCCTGACTGTAACGATACTTCGCATCGCCAACTGCAAACGGATGAGCCGCAGCCAAAGCAATCGAACGGGAAACCCAGGAATCGCCGGATGGTTTAATAATCCATAGCCCCCCAACATTTTGCCCCCTGCCGAGCTGCAACCCGGCAACCGAGCGGGCAACATAATCCGGCTCGGGGCAGCAATGGGCATCCAACCGCAAAAGAATGCTTCCGCTGGCAGCATTTGCCGCCAGATTCAGCCCTGACGGAATAGCTTTCTTCGGATTGTCCAGTACTTTTATGTTGATCTCTGGATGTTTTTGTTGAAATAAAAGAATGCCGGCTCTTGTGCCATCCTGAGACAGACCATCCGCAATTAAAACCTCGATACAATTCAGCGGATATGTCTGCTGACAGATAGCTTCAAGTACACCCTGAATGGTCGTTTCTTCATTCAGACATGGAATAATGATCGACACCGTTTCGGTTCGATGAATGGCGGGATCCGGCATTCCTGTTCGCTTTGAACCTTATTCCTGACAACAACTGCCGTCGCAGTCATCATCTTCACAACCGCATTCGCAATCTTCAAAATGAAGCATGGCCACAACTTCAATTTCAACCAGACCATCTTTGGGCAAAGCCGCAACCTGAAATGCAGAACGGGCAGGAGATTCTTCACCAAAATACTCACTATAGACGGCATTCATTTTGCCGAAATCGTTAATATCCTTTAAAAAGACCGTGGTTTTAACGGCACATTTCAAACAGGAAGCAGATTCTTCCAGAATATTTTTAATATTCTCACACGCCTGACGAGTCTGAGCTTCAATCCCACCCTCAACCAAAGCGCCGGTTTTCGGGTCAATACCCAACTGTCCTGAACAAAAAACCAGATTATCGGTCATAACTGCAACGGAATAAGGCCCAATCGGTTTGGGTGCAGAGGTAATTTCTGGAATTTCTTTCATGTAATTGCATGCCATAATACTATTCTCCTGTTATTTTCACTAAGCTCTTGTCTGACATTATTATTGTATTGTACGTGAAGTTGACGCCCTGGTAAAGGTCATCAATGCACTCACTCCTGCAACACTTCTCATTTTCCGCTGACGATAAAAACCGCCCGCAGGGAAATGCAATCAAATTATAACCCCTGTTTTCAATCTGTCAGACATCAACTGCATCCAACGACAAAATCAAGGCCAAATGTCAAAGCGAATGTCAAAGCCAAATGTCAAGGCCAAAAAACAGCGCTCTTTCTTTCTGTTATAATATCTTCTTTCTCAGAGAAAGATCATAAGGCATACCACATATGTTTGAAAAAATTATTGCCATCGAAAAAAGATTTGCTGAAATTAATCATTTACTTGAAACAAAATCAGACGATTACCAGGCCGTTGTCGAACTGGCAAAAGAAAGATCTGAACTGCTTCCTGTCGTTACAATTGCGCAGGAATATCACCTGACGATGGAACAAATCAACCAGGCCGAAACCCTGCTGAATACAGATGATCCTGAAATGCGTGAGCTGGCACAGCAGGATCTGTTATCCCTGAAAGATATACTGGACAACCAGGAAAAAGAATTAAGAGCCCTGTTGGTTCCAAAAGATTTACGGGATGAGCGAAACGTCATTATGGAAATTCGGGCCGGCACAGGCGGAGACGAAGCCGCCCTGTTTGCAGCAGATCTTTTTCGCATGTATTCTTTCTTTTCAGAAAAGAGACATTGGAAGGTAGAAATTCTGTCACAGAATGAAATTGGGATTGGGGGCTTTAAAGAAATAATTCTGATGATCAAAGGCCGGGGCGCCTATTCACAATTAAAATTTGAATCGGGCGTTCATCGTGTTCAACGGGTTCCTGCAACAGAATCGCAGGGAAGAGTCCATACGTCAACCGTAACGGTTGCGGTTCTGGCCGAGGTAGAAGAAGTCGACGTACAAATCCCGGATACTGATTTAAAAATTGATGTGTATCGCTCAGCCGGGGCCGGCGGACAGAATGTACAGAAGAACTCTACAGCCGTCCGTATCACCCATATACCCACCGGAATGGTCGTTGCCTGCCAGGATGAGCGCTCGCAATTGCAAAACAAATTACGGGCTCTCAGTATTCTCCGAGCCCGTCTGTATGAGATCGAAGAAGAAAAACGGCAGCAGGAAGAAGACGCCGCCCGCAGATTACAGGTAGGCAGCGGAGAAAGAGCAGAAAAAATCCGCACCTACAATTACCCGCAATCCAGAGTGACAGACCATCGCATTAACTATTCCTCTTTCAACCTGCCATCCGTCATGAATGGCGGAATTGATGAGTTTATTGAAGAATTATCTGTACAGGACGAAGCAGGAAGGCTGGCCGCCAGCGGCCTGGGGGAAAGTGACGACAACGATTAATGACTGGCTTTTTTATGCCAGAAACAAATTAAACAGCATCAGCGACAGTCCATCCAGTGATGCCGTCGTCTTACTCAAAAATCTTTTAAGAGTTAATCGAACCTGGATTGCCCTGCATCCGCAAACATCACTGAGCAATCAACAGATTAACCGTCTGGAAAGAGAACTCGGATTGGTTTGTCAGGGGTATCCTCTTCCATACATAACAGCCTGTTGGGAATTTTTCGGACTTCAATTTTTAATAACTCCGGCAGTTCTCATCCCCAGACCTGAAACTGAACTGTTGGTTGAACAGGCAATCCAATGGCTGAAAGAACACCCCCAGGCAACACACATCCTCGACATTGGAACCGGCAGCGGGTGCATCCCCATCAGCATCGCAAAATATTGTCCGGACAGAACTTATTACGCCGCAGATGTATCGCAATCTGCGCTGCAAATTGCGCAGATAAATATTCTTTCGCATCAAATGCAGACACAAATTCAGTTAATTCAATCGGATGTCTTCGACGCCTTTCGTTTTAAATTTGATCTCATCTGTTCCAACCCACCTTATATCCCAACCCAAAAACTCAACAACCTGAAAGTCTCCCGCTGGGAGCCTCGCCTTGCCCTGGACGGAGGCACAGACGGATTATGCATGATCCGCAAATTAATCAGCCAGCTCCACTGCTTTCTGAAAACACCCGGGGTATTCCTGTGCGAAATAGAAGAGACCCTTTCTCCACAGGTACTTCGTCTGGCGCATGAATTTTTTCAGCCGGATCAGGTTGAGATATTAGAAGATCTGTCACAGTCTCCCCGGCTTTTAAAAATCTGCCTCTAAATCAGAGAAACATGCAAACCATTATTCAATCCATTAACGACCCTTCTGCATTAAAAACCGCCCATTTGTGGCTGATGAACAGCCATCCCATTGCCTTTCCAACCGATACCATCTATGGCATCGGATGTTTGTATCATGATACATCAGCCATTAACCGCATCTATCAGATAAAAGAACGCTCTCCGCAAAAAGCTCTGGCCGTTCTGATTGGCAGCATTGAACACATGAAGCTTTTATCATCCGGCATCCCCGATCCGGTTTACCGACTGGCAGAAAAATTCTGGCCCGGCGCTTTAACCCTGATATTGCCGATAAAATCAGGGCTGCCGGATAACCTCAGCCCTTATCCGACGATTGGAATCAGAATGCCTGATCATCCGGTTTTACAGAGATTCATCAACACCGTCGGCCCGTTAGCCAATAGCTCGGCAAATATATCCGGAGGAAGCAACCCCACGACAGCCCAACAGGTCAGCATGGATCTGAATGGCAAAATTCCATTCATTCTGGATGGAGGGCCAACCCAAAGCAGTCTGGCTTCAACCGTTGTCGATTGCACAAAACAACCGCTGCAAATTATCCGCGAAGGGGCCATTAAAGCCGCTGACATTTTCGCCTGAGAAAGCATCCAAACCATTTAAAAACCAGGGGCTGCCTCATTTTTTTGGCAGCCCTTTTCTGTTTTTCCGATTCTCTTCTTATCTTACTGCTGAGACAGCCCGGGGATTACTTACACCACGATATTGACCAGCCGGCCTTTGACATAAATAACCTGGCGCGGAGACTTTCCCTCCAGGAATTTTTGAACATTTTCATTTTGAACGGCCAAAGCTTTGGCGATTTCATCATCTGTATCAACACTGACCACAAGCTTATCTCTTACCTTGCCGTTAACCTGCAAGACCAAAGTTATTTTTTCTTCCGCAGCCGCTTTTTCATCTACTTTCGGCCAGGCATGGGTATGGATAGAGTATGGTTTACCCAACAGCGACCAAATCTCTTCACTGATATGCGGACAAACCGGCGCCAGCATACAAACATAAATCTCTGCCGCCTCATTCCATGCATCACTGCCATAAGCGCCCTGCGTTTTCGCTTTTGCCATTTCATTCAGTAATTCCATCAGCGAAGAAATGATCGTATTAAATTGAAATTCCTGAAAATCCCGTGTGACCGCTTTCAGCGTTTGATGTACTTTTCGGCGCAGATTCTGAATCAATTCTTCAGAGACTTCCTTTTGGGGCGCTTCATCCAAAACAATCGACCACACCCGTCTTAACCAGCGATGGCTGCCATCAATGCCGCTGCTGCTCCAGGGAGCCCCCAATTCCCAGCGGGCAAAGAACATCATGTAAGCCCGCACCGTATCCGCCCCATAGGCTTCCACCAGATCATCCGGAGCAACAACATTCCCCTTGCTTTTTGACATACGCTCGCCATTTTCTGCCAGAACCACACCCTGATTACGCAACTGGAACATGGGCTCGTTTCCTTTTACAATGCCCAGATCGCGCAGCGCTTTATGGAAAAAGCGCGTATAAATCAGGTGCATATTGGCATGCTCAATCCCTCCGGTATAAATATCCACCGGCATCCAATAATCATATTCTTTTGGATCAAATGGTCCCTGATCATAATGCGGGCTTAAATAGCGAAGATGATACCATGAAGAACACATGAAAGTATCCATGGTATCGGTATCACGAACTGCCGGCCCGCCGCATTGCGGACAGGTCGTATGTTTCCAGGTTGGATGTAATTTCAGGGGACTTTCACCGGTAGGAAGCCATTCCACATCATCCGGCAGCAATACCGGCAACTGATCTTCCGGAACCGGTACGACACCGCATTTCGAACAATGCACCATCGGGATAGGAGCGCCCCAATAGCGCTGACGCGAAATCAGCCAATCACGCAGGCGATAATTGATCGTCTTTTTTCCTTTTCCAAGCTCATTCAGATAACCAATCGCTGCCATAAAAGAATGCTCGGCAGATGTACCGCTGAGATGACCCGAATTGACCATCACGCCATGCGCCGGCACGGCTTCAGTCATTGTTTCACTCACAACCGGGTCACCCTCCGGCTGAATAACCACTTTAATCTCCAGCCCGTATTTTTTGGCAAATTCAAAATCCCGCTGATCGTGAGCAGGCACCGCCATAATCGCGCCGGTTCCATAAGTCATCAACACATAGTCGGCAATCCAAACCGGAATTAATTCCTGATTGACCGGATTAATAGCATAACCGCCCGTAAAGACACCCGTTTTTTCTTTATCAGCAGCCTCCCGTTGTATATCCGTCTGACGTTTGGCCTGATACACATAATCAGAGACCTCTTTTTTATGCTCAGGGGTCGTTAATTTTTCAACCAGCGGGTGTTCCGGAGCCAGCACCATAAAGGTAACCCCCCACAGGGTATCCGGCCGGGTCGTGAACACCTCCAGCGCATCACCCTGTTCTGTTGTAAAAACAACCGAAGCCCCTTCCGACCGGCCAATCCAATGGGTCTGCAAAGTCTGTACTCTTTCCGGCCAGTCAAACCCGGAAAAATTTAACAACTCATCGGCATATTTTGTAATTCTGAAAAACCACTGATCCAGATCTTTTTTTATCACCGGCGTTCCGCATCGTTCACAATGCCGGTCGTCACCCCACACCTGCTCACGGGCAAGCGTTGTATTGCAGTGAGGGCACCAATCAACCGGAGAAAATTTCCGGTAAGCCAGATCATGTTTATAAAACTGAAGAAAGAACCACTGAGACCATTTATAGTATTCAGGGTCAGAAGAGACCATTTCACGGCGCCAGTCAAACATGGCGCCCATACTTCTCAACTGCCTGCGCATCCGGTCAATGTTTTTATACGTCCACTCTTTCGGATGAATGCCGCGCTTGATCGCGGCATTTTCAGCAGGCAATCCAAATGAATCAAAACCCATCGGGTAGACCACATTGTAACCCCGCATACGCATGAAGCGAGCCCGGGCATCCGGCGGGGTCATGGCATACCAGTGCCCAATATGAAGATCCCCCGAAGGATAAGGCAGCATGGTGAGCGCATAATGCTTTGGTTTGTCAGGGTCAATATCAGAATGATAAATGCCATCCTCATCCCATTTATTTTGCCATTTTTTCTCAATCTCAGTCGCGTTATAAAACCTGGCTTCCTTCATATCTCTCCTTAAATAAAAAACCTTCACCCGTTCAGGGGCGAAGGTCAAAACTCCGCGGTACCACCCTGCTTGTCTCCATGAGACCGCTTAGGTTCGCTGTAACGGGCGAAGCCCGATTCCCGATTTCTTTAAACGAGTTCGCCCTGTGCGGTCTGGTCCGCTGCCTGATTTCAGCAAAAACAGGCTCTCTGCCAGATGGGGTACTACTTTCAAACAGGATTATTAAAAAACAGTGGACCCAGCGAGATTCGAACTCGCGACCTTCTCAATGCCATTGAGACGCGCTCCCAACTGCGCTATGGGCCCAAACGTATTTTTCATTCCTCTCAGTGGACCTGAGGGGATTCGAACCCCTGACCTCCTCAGTGCGATTGAGGCGCGCTCCCAGCTGCGCTACAGGCCCTCGGTTCTTGAAGACGGTTGAGATTATAAGTTATCGAACGATGAATGTCAAGAAAATCCACAGACAGAAACACACACAGAAATGACAGACAGAAATGAGACAGAAAGCTTTTGCATAATAATCAGGGAATATTTTTCGTCTCTAAATCCGGAAGGTTCTTCGGTATAATTCCTGATTATTCTCAAAGGTACACAAATTTTTATTGTATTAGCGTAATCTGTTTTTTTTTGGAGGTCTTTATGAAGCGTATTGCAGTATTAACCAGCGGCGGGGATGC
>CAZEEL010000010.1:0-34886 GCA_964511135.1 uncultured Leptolinea sp.
TATACATTTCTGAATGATGGCCGAATCCCCCAATACCAGCCGAATAATTTTAAAATCACCCGCCCGGTCTTTTGATCTCAGACCGAAAATCGTTCAACCCTGGCTGCGGACACAGCGAAAACCATTATTACAGTCTCTGCTATCCGGGTTGAACCAGTAACGGGTAGAAACCCGCAAATAGTCCTCAATCGGGCTTCTCCAGGAACCGCCCCGCACGACCCGAAAGTTTCCGGTTTCCTGCCCGGTCGGGTTGCGAACTTCCTCGCCGGAATAATATCCAAACCAGTCTTCCGTCCATTCCCAGACATTCCCCGCCATATCCAAAGCCCCATAGGGACTGGCTCCCCTGGGGTAACTGCCCACTTTTGTTGTACCCCTGCCATTATAATTGGCATGGTATTTATCAATCGCATTTCCCCACGGGTAGGTTCTCCCATCCGTCCCCCGCGCCGCCTTCTCCCATTCCGCTTCTGTTGGCAACCGCTCACCAACCCAGGCGCAATATGCCTGCGCATCATTCCAGCTGACCTGCACTACCGGGTGATCCTCTTTTCCGCTCAGACTGCTTCCCTCTCCCGTCGGATGCATCCAGTCTGCTCCAGGTTTCGCTTCCCATGCAATACCCGTCCATACCCATCCTGATCCATCTTTCTCTGCATCAGTTTTGTACCCGCTGGCGTCTACAAACTTCCTGAACTGGGCATTACTCACCGCATATTTATCGATCCAGTAACCATCCAGATACACAATATGCACCGGTTTTTCTTTATCCCATCCATTATTACTGCCCATCTCGAATAACCCTGCCGGGACATATACCATCGTCATTCCATCTTTATCCCGCACCATCGTATCCCCTGCCTGTGGAACAGGCATAAAAGACAGGGATCTTTTTTCCGCTTTCAGAGCAAAATTCAGATCGTCCAGTGCCCGCGCAAACGACTCTGCATCCGCATAACGCTGTTCCGCGTCCCGCTGCAGCGCTTTGTCCAAAACTCCCCTGATGCCCGCAAACGCTCCCACCATCGACCATGTTTCTCCATAGTCCGGCCCATGCACCAGGTGCCGCGTCACAATCTCGGCCAGCGTATCCCCGTCAAACAGCGGTTGGCCCGTCAGCATCTCTCCCAAAATACACCCCAGGGAATATACATCCGTTGCCGGGCTGGCCGGCGGTTTCCCATTCCATAATTCAGGCGCCCGATAAAATGGCGCCCCCACACCCCCTATACTGCTCGAGCGGCCCAAACTGCTTTCATCCATCGTCTGAGCCAGGCCAAAATCAGCCACAACCGCCTGCCCCGCTGCGTCAAATAATATATTTTCCGGCTTCAGATCCCGATGCACCCACCCCTGCCGGTGCAGTTCCTGTACCCCGGCACATACTTCGCTCATGATTTTCTGTATTTCTTCCAACTCCAGGCACCCAACCTTCAGGCGGTCGGCCAGACTGCCCCCAGACATATAGCGCATGGCAATATAGAACTGCCCTTCGATTTCACCCATTTCATAGATAACCACGATATTGCGGTGTTCACTTTTGGCCATCAGGCTCACTGTTTGCTGAAAACGCTCCAGAAAGTCTGAATCCATTGCCCACTGCGGATGCAACACTTTCAACGCCACTTCACGATCCAGGGTCAGATCAACAGCGCGGTATACCGTACCAAACCCGCCACGGCCCAACACTTCACGAACTTCGTATTTACCAAGTTTGGTCATGCTGCAACAGCCCCTTTATTAATAGTTAATATTCTTTTGAATTTTATCATGTCTGCAGCATAAATGTTCGAGATCTCCGCACACACGGTGCAGAGAATTTCAGACCCCACCCTGAAAAAGCCTCCACATTGCAGAGCAGGCTGTTCTCCCCCTGAAATAATTGTTTTTAATACCCTGCCGCATAATGCTTACCCCTGCCAAAGCGGCGGGATGAGAGCATCCCGCCCTGCATTCGCATTAATTCCAGGCACGGCAACAAACAGCATCACCAAAGACGCGTAAACAGTTGTACGGCCAAAGAAGAAACCATAACCGCCAGCCAGGTAATCCCACCCAGCGCCAACGCTTTTGGCCCGGTTTTGAGAAAACGCTGCAAATTTGTATTCAACCCAATCGCAGCCATCGCGGCCATAATCAGGAACTTTCCCAGCCAGACCAGAACAGACGCAGCGGCATCCGGAACCAGGCCGATACTGCGCAAAACGGCTGCCAGAAGAAACCCGACCACAAACCACGGAAAAACTTTTACAAAAGAGAAGTTTCCCTGTTGCTGACGGTTGCTTTTCGCAAACGCAATGGCCAGCAATAATGTAATGGGTACAATCATCAAACTGCGGGTCAACTTAACCACCGTGGCAAAATTTCCGGCTGCGTCACTGAAAGCATAACTGGCTGCTACCACCGAAGAAGTATCATTAATGGCCGTGCCAGCCCACATGCCAAAACCAAAATCAGATAAGCCTAACAGGTGACCCAAAGCCGGGAAAATAAAAACCGCAATAACATTGAACAAAAAAATGGTAGAGATGGAATAAGACACATCTTCATCTTCGGCCTGAATGGCAGGCGCCGCCGCAGCGATGGCTGACCCGCCGCAAATGGCCGTTCCCATTCCAATCAGAACGCTCAGTTTCTTTTCAACTTTCAGCGCTTTTCCCATAAAATATGCCACTGAAAAAGCAACCGTCAACGTGATTAAAATCAGCCAGACAGACTGCTTCCCTACCTCCAGAACCCGGGCAATATTCATTTCAAAACCCAGCAGAATCACCGCCAGTTGCAGAACATATTTGGAAGTGAACTGAATTCCGCCATTTAAAGAGTCCGGGCGTTTCCAGAGAGACGCAACCGCAATGCCCAACAGAATACTGAAAACCGCTCCGCCTGCCACCGGCGCCAGACGGCCAAGTGAATAACCAATGCCTGCCAACAATAAAGAAAAAATCAGGCCTGACCAGATCAACCCTTTGCTTTGCTTCATAAAACGAACCTCATATCATAATCAGTTTATACAAACAACTTACTTTACTACCAACAATCTGCTTTAGCAAACCACCTTTGATGTCATTGATAATAAAAAAATCCCTTCGTTTGTCACAAAACTCTCAGTGACTTACTCCGGATACCAACCAACACGCCCGGGCATGAAGAACAGGATACCACCCGGGTGTTTCAGAAAATATACGGGCAGGATTCTGTCTCAGCGGTTTTTTCTCTCCCCCCCCCGCCTGCGCCGGCGGTGTTGCGCAGGCATTTATTAAACAAAGATCAAAATCCTCATCAGGTCGTTTATAATAGAATCTGAAAACTACATTTATTTACTATGAAGGAGCTGTTTGCTGATGCCCATTCAAATACTGGTCGGCGCTCAATGGGGCGATGAAGGGAAAGGCAGAATCGTAGACCTTCTTTCTGCACAGGCTGATTATATTGCCCGCTACAATGGCGGAGACAATGCCGGACACACAGTTACCGTTGGCAGCCAGATATTCAAGTTACACCTCACTCCTTCAGGAATCATTCACCCGCACACAACAGCAGTAATCGGCAATGGTCTGGCAGTCAACCCCGCCACCCTGTTTCAGGAATTTGATCTTTTGCGCAAAGCAGGGATCGAAATCACCCCTCAGCGATTAAAACTGTCGCATGCAGCACATATGATCACCCCAGGCCACCGGGCTCTCGACAAAGCCGAAGAACAGGCCCGCGGAAAAAGCTCCATCGGAACCACCGGGCGCGGCATCGGTCCGGCCTATACCGATAAAAACCGCCGTCAGGGAATTCGGCTTGAAGATATGCTCAACCCCGCTGTCTTCGGGCAAAAGTTAACCGCTCACCTTGCACAGGTAAACCAGTCTCTCCGGGAAACTTTCAACGCTCCTGAACTGGATATTCCGGCTGTTATGAACGAATATCTGACCTACGCCCATAACCTGGCTCCTTACATTGACGAAACTTCACTCCTGCTGCACCAAGCTTTGCAGCAGGGCAAAACGGTTTTAGCCGAAGGAGCACAGGGCTCTCTGCTGGATCTGGATCATGGAACATACCCCTATGTTACCAGCTCTACCACGCTGGCTCCCGGAGCCTTTGCCGGCCTGGGCCTGGGCATTCAGCCTGTAGAACGAGTCATCGGGGTTACCAAAGTTTTTCAAACCCGGGTTGGCTCGGGGCCTTTCCCCAGCGAGGTCAGCGGCGCAGCCGCTGAGCGGCTGCGCGGCCACGGAAACAAACCCTGGGATGAATACGGCACCACCACCGGCCGCCCCCGCCGGGTCGGCTGGCTGGATGCCGTTTTACTGCGGTATGCTGCCCGCATCAATGGGCTCACCGAACTGGCGCTCACCAAACTGGACGTCTTAAGCGGGCTGGAAACCATCCGCATTGGTACAGCGTACCAGGCTGATGGACAGACATACCACGATCTGCCGCTTGGCCCCTCAGACCTTTCATTGTTTACCCCTCTGTTTGAAGAACTCCCGGGCTGGCAGGAAGATATAAGCCAGGTCAGAACCTGGAGCGAGCTTCCGCCTGCCGCAAAAACCTATGTGAAAAAGATCGAGCAACTCAGCGGTGTTCCGGTCAGCATGATTTCGGTCGGCCCCGAACGATCACAGATTGTTTTTCTGTAAGGATAAAACGATTCATGAGCGAATATGACAGCTATCAATCTCCCTACTCCTGGCGTTATGCCAGTGAAGAAATGCGCCAGGTGTGGAGTGAAACGCACAAACGCCAGCTCTGGCGGCATATATGGGTCACTCTGGCATCCGTTCAACAGCACTATGGACTGGTAAGCCCCGAACAGGTACAGGAACTCAAAGCAGCAGAAACCAGGATCAATATTCCCCGCGCGTTGGAAATTGAAAGCCAGATTCATCATGATTTGATGGCTGAAGTAAAAACCTTTGCAGAGCAATGTCCCACAGCCGGCGGAATCATTCATCTTGGCGCGACCTCGATGGATATCGAAGACAATGCCGACGCCCTTCGCATGCGCGAAGCTTCCGGCATCATCCTGTCAAAATTACAGGATCTCCTGCAGGTTCTGGCAAACCTTATCCGTCAGACCGCCAACCTGCCGGTCATGGCCTATACCCACATCCAGCCAGCCGAACCAACAACCCTGGGTTATCGTTTTTCCATGTATGCCCAGGACCTGCTCGAAGATTATCAACATCTTCAGACTATACGCAGGCAAATTCGCGGCAAGGGGTTCAAAGGCGCGGTTGGAACAGCCGCTGCCTATATCGACCTGATAGGTGCAGAGAACTATCTCAGCTTTGAACAACAGCTTTCTCAGGCATTGGATCTGCCATTTTACAATATAGCCACTCAAACCTATCCCCGCAAACAGGATTATCAGGTAATCAGCGCTCTGGCCGGGCTGGGAGCCAGTTTTTCAAAATTAGCTTTTGACCTGCGCCTGCTTCAAACCCCGCCTATTGGAGAAATCAGTGAGCCGTTTGGTTCAAAACAGGTAGGTTCCTCAGCCATGCCCTTTAAGCGGAACCCCATTAACAACGAAAAAATCGATTCCCTTGCCCGGGAACTCTCCGTTTTCCCCCAGGTGGCGTGGAACAATGCCGCCCAATCACTGCTGGAACGCACTCTGGATGACTCTGCCAACCGCCGCAGTTTACTGCCGGAAACCTTCCTGATTTGCGACGAACTGCTGAGAACCGCCACCAGAGTTCTCAAAGGAATTAACATTCATGAAGCGGCAATCCAACGCAATCTGGAAACCTATGCTCCCTTCGCCGCTACTGAACGGGTGATGATGGCTGCCGTACAGCAGGGCGGAAACCGCCAGGAACTGCACGAACGCCTGCGGGAACATTCATTGGCAGCCTGGCAGGATGTTCAGGCCGGCCGACCCAACACACTGAAAGAACGGTTGCAGCATGACCCGGACATTCAGAAAATTTTGCAGAAAAGTGATTCTGACGCTCTGATGGATATAAGCACATATACCGGAATCGCTCCGGATCGAGCCCGGGCCATTGCCGATCAGATCGATAAAGAAACTGCGGCATAAGATATGACGTTTTGATTTCAATTTAAGCCCTTCTCCACTTTCGGAAAAGTGAAGGTGGGTTAAAATTCTAATATTCCTTTATGAATGGTGATCATGACTAATACATCCATTGAAAAGCCTGTAACTCGTATTTTGATCAGCCAAAAAGCCGGGCACGATCCACGGTCTGCAGGTTTTCTGACAGACGCCCACGCGCTTGGCCTGACCCAAATCCGTTCCATTACCTGCAAAGATCTCTATTTCCTGCAGGGTGACTTATCTGCCGCTGATCTGGAACGGCTTGCCCTGCAGGTCCTCCACGACCCGATCACGCAAACCATCGTCTGGGCCCGCTGGAACGCATCCGCCGAATCAGATACCATGGAAGAACATGGAGAAGATGGAAAAGTAATTGAAGGTTGCCTGCGCAGCGGTGTTACAGACCCTGTCGCAGAGCAAATTCTGCGTGCTGCTCATACTCTCAAACTTTCAAACCTGAGCGCTGTCTCTACGGGGCAGCGCTTTATTATCCAGGGAACCGATCTGAACAACGACCTGCTGCACTCACTGGCAACCCGCCTGTTGTTTAATGGGGTCATTCAACGCTACGGGCTGGGCACAATCCACCCGGGCTTTCCGGTTGCAGCCCAATCCGGCAGCGCCGTTGAGATCATTTGTCTGCGCGGCCAGTCTGATGAGACCCTTCTGCAAATTTCGCAGGAACGACGGGCAGCGCTTAATCTGGAAGAAATGCAGGCCATTCAGGCTTACTGCGAAAGAGAACAGCGCGATCTGACGGACGTCGAATTTGAAATGATTGCTCAAACCTGGAGCGAACACTGTGTTCACAAGACGTTTAAAGCCCACATCACACTCGCCGGAGATCAACCGCAGGAGATTGACAATCTTTTCAACCGAACCATCCGGGACGCCACCCGCCAGATTGGGGCAACCTGGGTACGATCAGCTTTTGTTGATAATGCCGGCATCATTGATTATGACGGAAAGCATGAGCTTTCTTTTAAAGTAGAAACCCACAATCACCCTTCTGCCATTGAACCTTTTGGCGGCGCCAATACCGGAACGGGTGGAGTGATCCGCGATGTTGTTGGAGTTTCAGCCCGCCCCATTGCCAGCACAGATATTTTATGTTTTGGCCCGGCCAATACCCCCTTTGAAAATCTTCCAGCCGGTGTCCTGCACCCCCGCCGGGTAGCATCCGGAGTCATTCGCGGCATAGAAGATTACGGCAACAAAACAGGCATTCCCACAGTCAACGGTGCAGTCTGGTACGACCCGGGGTATATTTCCAACCCACTGGTTTATTGCGGCTGTGTCGGAATCGCTCCTTTGGATTCCCATCCGCGCGAACCGCAACCCGGAGATCGGGTCATTGTGATTGGCGGCCGTACCGGCCGCGATGGCTTGC
The DNA here is from genome assembly GCA_964511135.1 of uncultured Leptolinea sp. Lineage (GTDB taxonomy): Bacteria > Chloroflexota > Anaerolineae > Anaerolineales > Anaerolineaceae > UBA4782. The sequence continues at coordinate 7,449 of CAZEEL010000010.1, forward strand.
GCGGCGCTACTTTCTCATCTATGACCATGGACGCCACGACCGGAGAAGTTGCCGGCTCTTCTGTTCAAATTGGAGCACCCATCGTTGAGAAAGGTGTGATTGATGTTACCATGGCTGCCCGCGACCGCCGGCTGTACCATGCCATTACAGACTGCGGCGCCGGCGGATTGTCTTCTGCCGTCGGAGAAATGGCCAGCACCTGCGGGGCACAGGTACAACTGGAAAAAGTTCCCCTGAAGTACCCCGGCCTGACTCCCTGGGAAATCTGGCTTTCTGAAGCCCAGGAACGGATGGTTCTGGCCATCTCTCCTTCTGCACTGGCCGAAATGCAGCAACTTTGCAACTTATATGAAGTCGAACTGACCGATATCGGCGCGTTTAACGCCTCAGGCCGGATGACAGCACGCTATCAGGACCAGATCGTTTTAGATCTGGATAACGAATTTCTGCATCATGGCGTTCCGCAGCGACGATTAACCGCCATTTTACCCAAACCTGCCCGAGCTGCCGGCGAGCTGGATACGCAGCCTGATTCAGCCGGGCTGGATTTCAACACCCTTCTTACCCGTCTGCTTTCACATCCCAATATTGCATCCAAAGAACGGGTCGTGCGGGTCTATGACCACGAAGTACAGGGCGCTACCCTGCTGAAACCCATGACCGGCGTAATGAACGATGGGCCATCCGACGCCTGCGTTTTACGCCCCATGGAAACTCAGGGTGATTTTGCCTTTGCACTGTCTGCGGCAATCAACCCCGAATATGGAAAATCAGATCCCGGGCAAATGGCAGCCAACACCATTGACGAAGCCATTCGCAATGCGGTTGCCGTGGGGGCCAACCCCGACCAGCTTGCCATTCTTGACAATTTCTGCTGGGGAAACCCCAACCGGCCCGCCACCCTGGGCGGTCTGGTAGCAGCCGCTCTGGCCTGCCGTGATACAGCCATTGCTTATGGCACTCCTTTCATTTCCGGAAAAGATTCTTTCAACAACGAATACCTGGGAATGGACGGTCAACGCCATGCAATTCCGCCCTCTCTGCTGATTTCTGCAATGGGAGTCATCACAGACTGGCATACCGTCATCAGTATGGACCTCAAGCAGCCCGGAAACCGAATTTACCGGATCGGCCCCTTTAACCCGACACTCGGGGGCAGCCACTTCAATCTGATTCACGCTTCACCCATAACAGATGGCGTGCCAGGCTTAAAACCACAGCAGGCGCTTGAGCATTACCGCGCCTTTTACCGCTGCGCACAGGCCAAACTGGTCAGCGCCAGTCATGATCTGAGTGAAGGCGGGCTGGCTGTAGCAGCCGCTGAAATGTGCATCGGCGGAAGGCTGGGAATGGAACTGGACTTGTCTGCCCCGGATTCGCTGCGGGCCTGCTTTGGCGAAAGTACCGGCTGCCTGCTGGTTGAAATCAACCCGGAACAGGCTCCTTCTTTTGAAGCCCTTTTTGCCGGCCTGCAATGTGATTACCTTGGCACCGTTACGGCTGCGCCGCAATTAACCATAAAACACCAGGGAACCGTTCTCATCCAGGTTTCTGTCAATGATCTGCTGAAGGCATGGCAGGGAAAGATTTAAGAGACACCATGAAAAAGACTCCCAAAGTTCTCATTCTCCTGGCAACCGGCACCAACCGCGACCGTGATGTTGCGCAGGCTTTCCGCTTAGCCGGCGCTGAACCAACAACCGTACCTCTGCAGGCGCTGCGCCAAAACCATTCTGCCTGGGAAGAATACCAGATTCTGGTGCTGGCCGGCGGTTTCTCTTATGCCGACGCCCTCGGCGCCGGAAAAATGCTGGCTTTAGATCTGATTCACTATTTTAAAGATCAGGCTCTGTCTTTTGTAGCCAGCGGAAAACCGGTAATCGGCATCTGCAACGGCTTTCAGGCACTGGTAAAATCCGGAATTTTACCAGGCTCCAGCGCTGATCTGAATCAACCGGACGCCACCCTGACCTTTAACAACAACGGTCATTTTGAATGCCGCTGGGTCAGTCTGGCCCCCGTTTCACAGCGCTGCCTGTGGACTCAAAATCTGAATGCCCTGATTGACTGCCCGGTGGCGCATGGCGAAGGCAATTTTATTGCCGCCCGGCCTGAGGTATTACATACCCTGACCGCCGGCGACCAGATCGCCCTGGTATACACCCACCCGGATGGAACCCCTCTCCAGGGGGCTTACCCCGGCAACCCCAACGGCTCTGTGCTGGATATTGCCGGCATCTGCAACCCGGCCGGCAACGTTCTGGGTTTAATGCCCCACCCGGAAAATCATATTTATCCTTACCAACACCCGCAATGGATGCGGGGAGCCAAACACTCCGGACTGCCCTTATTTGAAAATGCTGTCCGCTATGTGCAGGCATAAACAGGAGAACAAATGAAGGAGAACGGTTATGATTGACATTAATGCCCTGGAAGAATTGATTCCGCACAGCTTTCACGAATCAGATCTGAACCTGCCAAACCGAAAATCAGGCAAAGTACGCGATTGGTATGATCTTCCTGATGCGCAGCAGCGGCTGATTGTCACCACAGACCGCCTTTCCGCCTTTGATCGGGTATTGGCCGCCGTACCATTCAAGGGCCAGGTACTTAATCAACTTTCTGCCTGGTGGTTCGATCAGACACGCTCTATTATTGACAACCATTTGATCTCTGTTCCCGACCCAAACGCTTCCGTTGTCGAAAAGGCTTCTCCTTATCCCGTAGAAGTCATTGTGCGCGGGTGTATCACCGGCGTAACGACCACCGCACTCTGGTACCGCTATTCATTGGGTGAACGCGAGATATACGGGTATACCTTCCCCGAAGGGTTAAAGAAAAATCAGGTGCTCCCTGAACCCATCATTACCCCCACGACAAAAGGGGGAATTACCGGGCATGACGAACGACTGACCTGCCTTGAAGTCACCGGGAAAGGCTACCTTGATGAGCCCACCTGGAACTGCATCCAACAGGCTGCATTAGCCCTTTTCCGCAAAGGCCAGCAACTGGCTGCAAAAGCCGGAATGATTCTGGTAGATACAAAATACGAATTCGGCCAGGCGGCTGACGGGCGTATTCTTCTGATTGATGAAATTCACACCCCCGATTCCTCCCGCTTCTGGAAAGCCAATACCTATGAAGAAAGATTTGCCCGCGGAGAAGAACCTGAAAACTTTGATAAAGAATTCATCCGCCGGGCTTATGTTGACCGCGGCTTTCAGGGAGATGGTACAGCGCCTGAATTGCCTGTCGAAGTCTGGGCTGCTGCCAGCCAACGATATATTCAAATCTACGAATTTCTGACCGGTCAGCCCTTTATTCCCGGGAACTATCCGGTGCAAAATCGGCTGAAAAACAATCTCAACAAGGCAGGCCTGCTGTGAATAAACCGCTGATTGTCATCCTGATGGGTTCCAAAGCAGACAGCGCCCATTGTCAAAAAATTGCCGATGCCGCCGCTGCATTGGGGTTAGACACCATACAACATATCGGTTCTGCTCATAAAACGCCCGCCCATGTAACCGGGTTATTAAACCGCTGCGAAGCCGACCCACGCCCAAAAGTATATATTACCGTGGCCGGGCGCAGCAATGCGCTTTCGGGCTTTGTCGATGGGGCGGTCAGCGCTCCGGTAATTGCCTGCCCGCCAGCTTCTGAAACATTCGGCGGAGCCGATATTTACTCCTCCCTGCGGATGCCGTCAGGAATTTGCCCGGGAGTAGTTCTTGAGCCTGCCAATGCGGCCCTCCTGGCAGCCAAAATTCTGGGGGTATCTGACCCCGCCATTCGCCAAAAAGTACTGTCATTTCAACAGCAACAGGCTGAAAAGGTAATCAACGATGACAAAGCCCTGTCCTGACGCACATAACCCCTTTCGCGAAGATCACCCACAGGAAGAATGCGGTGTGGTTGCCATCTTTGCTCCGCATGAAGATGTTGCCAGTATGGCATTTTTTGGTCTGTTTGCCCTGCAGCATCGCGGTCAGGAAGCTGCCGGAATTGCTGTTTCAAATGGACATTCCATTCGCATGCATAAAGATATTGGGCTGGTATCTCAGGTATTTACCCCTGAAAATCTGAAACCATTAAACGGAAGCTATGCCATTGGGCATGTCCGCTATTCCACCTGCGGCACTTCATCCATTCGCAACGCGCAACCTTTCCTGCTCGAAACCCGCTACGGGCCTTTGGCCGTCGCCCATAATGGCAACCTGACCAATACCGAAACCCTCCGCAATGAATTAATGGAAAAGGGAGTCGGTTTATCCGCTTCTTCCGATTCTGAAGTCATTGCCCAGATGCTGGCAGGCGCCAAAGGAAAAGACTTCTTTGCCCGTTTAAAAAACGCCATGCTGCGCTGGGAAGGCGCTTACTCGCTGGTCGTTTTAACCCGCGATTCAGTTTTTATTGCCCGCGACCCGTGGGGATTTCGGCCTCTGAGTGTAGGCATTCTCCCTTCAGGGGGGCATGCAGCAGCCTCAGAATCAGGAGCATTACACAATATCGGCTGCATCGGTATCCGTGAGGTAAAACCAGGTGAAATTATTGCCCTCAGCAATAACGCCCTGCGGGTAGAACAGGCCCTGCCGGCAAAAGACCCGGCTGCTTTATGCGTATTTGAAAATATTTATTTTGCACGTCCCGACAGCTTCTGGGATGGTTTATCCGTCCATCATGTACGCCAGCAACTTGGAAAAGCCATTGCCAAAGCCGCCCCGGTAGACGCCGATGTAGTCATTTCGGTGCCTGATTCTTCTACCCCGGCTGCCATCGGGTATGCCAAAGAATCCGGCATTCCCTATGACGACGGCTTCATCAAAAACCGCTATGTCGGACGAACCTTCATTGAACCTACTGACAGTATGCGCAAACGCGGCGTACGGCTTAAATTTACCGTTATCGAAGAAAATGTGCGCAATAAGCGGGTCGTTGTACTGGATGACAGCATTGTGCGCGGAAACACAACCGGCCCATTAATTCATATGCTGCGAGAGGCCGGCGCCCGCGAAGTACACCTGCGCATTACCTGCCCGCCGGTGGCGCACCCCTGCTTTATGGGGGTCGATATGGGAACCTATGAAGAATTGATTGCCCACCGCTATAGCGTAGATCAAATTCGGGATCTGGTCGGAGCAGATTCGCTGGTTTTTCTGAAACTGAATCAAATGATGGAAGCCATGAACCGCACCGAAGGCTATTGCACGGCCTGCTTTGACGGGCATTATCCCATCCCAATTCCGCATCACAACCTGAAAAATGAATTTGAGAACGGCATCAGCGACAACCGCCATCTGGAAAAAGAGGAGTGATTTCTATGGGAAAACTACGCGTACTATTAATCGGGTCCGGCGGACGTGAACATGCTCTGGCCTGGAAAATAGCCCAATCTCCCCTGCTGGAAACATTATGGATTGCTCCCGGCAACCCGGGAACAGCCCAATACGGTAAAAACATTCCCATTGCGGCAGACAGCGTTCATGAGCTGGTACATTATGCACAGGCTCATCAGGTTCATTTGGTTGTGGTCGGGCCCGAAGCCAGTCTGGCCGCCGGCATCAGCGACGCCATGCAACAGGCCGGAATAGCCGTTTTTGGCCCCACAAAAAAAGCTGCACAAATCGAGACCTCAAAAAGTTTTTCAAAACAGTTCATGCAGCGGCACCATATTCCCACCGCCCATTTTGCTTCCTTTACCCGTTTGGAACCAGCCCTGGCGTTCATTCAACAGTCACCCTGCCCCATCGTCATTAAAGCGTCCGGTCTGGCCGCCGGCAAGGGCGTAATACTGCCATCCAGCCCCGAAGAAGCCCGCACAGCGCTGCAGGATATGCTGGAAAATGGCATCTTTGGTTCAGCCGGCTCAGAAGTCATCATCGAAGAAAGACTGGAAGGAGAAGAGGTTTCTCTGCTGGCCTTCAGCGATGGAGAGCATCTGAAATTAATGCCCCCCGCCCAGGATCATAAACGGCGTGACAACGGTGATCATGGGCCGAATACCGGCGGGATGGGCGCCTATGCGCCGGCTCCGGTCTGTACCCCCATCATGCAGGATCTGATTCGCCGCACCGTTTTACAACCCGCAATTGACGGGCTGTCCAAAGAAGGCTTTCCCTTTATCGGCACACTGTATGCCGGCATGATTTTAACCAAAGACGGGCCAAAAACGCTTGAATTCAACGCCCGTTTTGGCGACCCCGAAACCCAGGCAATTCTGCCCCTCTTAAAAAGTGACCTGCTCGAAATCCTGAATGCCTGTACCTGCCGTATGTTGCCAGAGGTTGCCATTGAATGGCTGCCGCAGGCCGCGGCCTGCGTTGTCATGGCATCGGCAGATTATCCTCTTAAAGCATCTCCATCGCAGCCCATCCACGGCCTCGAAAACCTCCCGTCCGGTTGTCATGTCTTTCAGGCAGGAACCAAACAGGAAAATGCTCAGCTTCTGTCACACGGCGGGCGGGTTTTGGGCGTTACCGGAACAGACACAACCCTTGAAAAAGCCGTTCAAACAGCCTATCAGGGTGTAAAACAAATTCAATTTCAGGGGGCGCATTACCGTACAGACATTGCCCAACGGGCTTTAAATCAAACCCCGGCATCCGACTCAGCCTATGCCAATGCCGGCGTCAGCATCGAAGCCGGCAACCTCGCTGTAAAAATGATCACCCAGGCGGTTCATTCCACATACACCCCGCAGGTACTGTCCGGAATCGGTTCTTTTGGCGGACTGTTCGACGCCTCTGAACTGGCCGCGATGAAACAACCTGTTCTGGTCGCTTCGACAGATGGCGTCGGAACCAAAGTAAAACTGGCTGCCGCCCTCGGACAGTATAAAGGCATTGGGATGGACATCGTTAATCATTGCATTGACGATATTCTGGTACAGGGAGCCCGACCGCTGTTTTTTCTGGATTATTTTGCCACCTCAAAGCTGAACCCGGAGTACCTGGCCCAAATCGTTGAAGGAATGGCCGAAGCCTGCCGTGAATCCGGCTGTGTTATTTTGGGCGGTGAAACCGCAGAAATGCCAGGCGTCTATCTTCCCGGTGAATTCGACGTAGCCGGCACCATTGTCGGCTGCCTGCCGCGCAACCGTCTGTTGCCCCGCCCGGATATTCAGGCAGGCGATATTTTAATCGGTCTGCGATCGGTCAGCCCGCACACCAACGGTTACTCACTGCTTCGAAAACTGTATGCAGAAACAGACTTGCACACCACCCTGCCAGACACAGACCAAAGTTATGCAGACGCCCTGCTCACGCCACACCGCTCCTATCTTCCGCTGTTGCTGCCCATGATGACCCAGAACGATTCCCCGATCAAAGGGCTGGCCCATATCACCGGCGGCGGCTTTTTGGAAAACATCCCCCGTATTTTACCCCCCGGGTTGGGCGCTGAGATTAACATCGGTTCCTGGCCGGTATTGCCCATCTTCAAAGATGTTCAACGCCGCAGCAGCATCACCCCTGAAGAAATGCACCGGGTTTTTAATATGGGCATTGGCATGGTTGCAATCATTGCCCCTCAGGATGCAGACCGTTTCCAACACGCAGTTCCGGAAGAAACCTGGCGCATCGGGCAGGTGATCACGGATAAGCATCATAAGGTAAAGCTGTTATGACAGATCCCGCACGACTGGTTGTACTCATTTCCGGTTCCGGCAGCAACCTGCAGGCCATTCTGGATTCCTGCCAGTCGGGCCAATTGCATGCTCAGGTTGTGGGAGTTGTCTCCAATAAAGCAGATGCCTACGGGTTACAGCGGGCTGCTCAGGCCGGAATACCTGCCCGGGTGCTTCCTTTTCGCAAAGGCCAGCATCGGCAGGAATATGACTGTGCGCTGGCACAAATCGTCTCAGGGTGGAACCCTGATTGGGTAATTTTAGCCGGGTGGATGCGCCTTCTGAGTCAGGCTTTTCTCTCTCAATTCCCGGGGCAGGTCATTAACCTGCACCCGGCCCTGCCAGACACATACCCCGGAACCCATGCCATTGAACGAGCCTGGGCTGACTGGCAGGCCGGAAAGATTGACGCAGGCGGGGTGATGGTACACATGGTTCCGGATGAAGGAGTAGATAATGGTCCGCTTTTAAACCAGCAGCGTATCCCGTTTCAGGAAAACGATACGCTGGCTGATTTTGAAGCCCGGGTACATGCCGCAGAACACACACTACTGGTAGAAACAATCTGCCGGTTAATCGAAAATGCTTAAGAGAGGTAATGCCATGCCAAGAGCCATTCTTTCAGTTTATGATAAAAGAGGTCTGGTCCCTTTTGCGCAGGGACTGATTGACCTGGAATGGAACCTGATTGCATCCGGAGGAACTGCCCGAATGCTGCGTGAAAACGGGATTCCGGTTACGGATGTTTCAACCTATACCGGCTCTCCCGAAATTCTGAGCGGGCGGGTTAAAACCCTGCACCCGGCTATTCATGCAGGCCTGCTGGCCCGGAACACCGATGCTGACTTTGAACAGTTGATCCGGCTGGGATGGGAACCCATTGACCTGGCAGCCGTCAATCTTTACCCTTTTGAAGCAACCATTGCCAGGCCAGGCGTTACCCGACTGGAAGCAATTGAAAATATTGATATTGGAGGGTTAACCCTCATTCGGGCAGCCGCAAAAAACAGCAGCCGGGTTACCATGATCTGTGACCCTGACAATTATGAAGAGGTGCTTGAACAATTACAGAACGATGGTGAAACCACTCAGGAATTGCGGCGGAAACTGGCGGTTAAAGGCTTTCAGCTCACTGCCCGATATGATGCCGCCATCAGCACCTATCTGGCCGGTCTGGAACGTGTCGAAACCCGCAGTCTGACACTGTACCCGGTTCAAACATTGCGCTATGGTGAAAACCCCCATCAAAAAGCCATGTTATACGGCTTCAATGCAGCCGCCTCTCCTCTGGGCGGGCAGGTTCTGCAGGGAAAAGAGCTTTCATACAATAACCTGCTTGATCTCGATGCCGCCTGGCGCGTTGCCGTGGCTTTTAATAAACCGGCTGTGGCCATCGTCAAACATCTTTCTCCCTGCGGAATCGCCTGCGGCAAAACGCTGGAAGAAGCCTACCATCAGGCTTTAGCCTGCGACCCGGTATCCGCTTATGGCGGTGTCATTGCCTGCAGCCAGGAAATTGATGAAACATCTGCGGCCGCCATGCTCGAATCGTTTGTAGAATGTATTGCCGCGCCAGGCTTTACACAAGGCGCATTGGATCATCTGGCGAAAAAGAAAAACTGCCGTCTGGTAAGCATGCCTGACCTTTGTCTGGACCCCCCGGTGGAATACCGCACGGTAAATCGCGGTCTGCTGTGCCAGGAGATTGATTTTGGAGATCCGGAGGGAACAGAGTGGAAGGTGGTCTCTGCACGGGCGCCCGGCGAAGATGAAATGCAGGCCCTGAAATTTGCCTGGAAGGCCTGCCAATATGTAAAATCCAACGCAATCGTATTTGCCCGGGGCGAAGCAACGGTTGGAATTGGCGGAGGCCAGCCAAACCGGGTCGATTGTGTTAAAATCGCTGCACAGCGCGCAGGCGACAAAGCCCGTGGAGCTGTTATGGCGTCAGATGCCTTTTTCCCCTTTGCCGATTCCATTGAAGTCGCGGCTGAAGCCGGAATTACAGCGGTGATTCAGCCCGGCGGATCTATCCGCGATGCAGACAGCATTGCCGCGGCTGACAAATATCAGATTGCTATGGTGACCACCGGTGTGCGTCACTTTCGCCATTAAATAACCTTATGGAGTAAGAACGATATGGATATTAAAGATATTAATGAAAAGCTTTTTTCCTCAATCGATTCATTAACGTTTGATGACCTTTTAATTGTTCCAGGCTATAGTGAAAAACTGCCTTCAGAAATGGACGTACAGGCTCGGCTGGCAGCAAACATCCGGCTGAACATTCCCCTGCTGTCGGCAGCCATGGACACGGTAACAGAAGCCCGTATGGCAATCGCCTTAGCCCGTGAAGGCGGAATTGGTATCCTGCACCGCAACCTTTCTCCCGAAGCTCAGGCCCGTGAAGTAGAGATTGTCAAACGCTCTGAATCCGGCATGATATCTGATCCAATTGTTCTGCCCCCTACAGCCCTGCTGAAAGAAGCCGAAGAAATTATGGGGCGTTTTCACATCAGCGGCATTCCCATCGTAGAGCCTTCCAACCAGAAACTGGTCGGTATTTTATCCAACCGCGATATCCGTTTTACCGGCCCGGAAGACATGGAACACCCGGTCAGCGAATATATGACCCATGAAGGGCTGGTAACCGCCCCGCTGGGCACCACACTGGATGAAGCCATGCGGATCTTGCAGAAAAACCGCATTGAAAAACTGCCCCTGGTAGACAGCGACAGACATATCAAAGGTTTAATTACCGTTAAAGACATCCAAAAGAAAATTCAGTATCCGCAGGCAGCCAAAGATGAGCGAGGTCGGCTGCTGGTAGGCGCCGCTGTCGGAGTTGGCAAAGACCTTGAACAACGGATTCTGCTGATGACGGAGAAAGGTGTGGATATTCTGGTAGTGGATACTTCGCATGGTCATACCAGGAACGTGATCGAAGCCATTCGAAGAATCAAAACCGCCGCACCGCACACCCCGGTAATTGCCGGCAACGTGGTAACCGAAGAAGGAACCATCGCGCTGATAGAGGCCGGAGCAGATGCCATTAAAGTCGGCGTAGGAGCCGGTTCCATTTGCACCACCCGCATCATTTCAGGCGCCGGGATGCCCCAAATGACCGCCATTTACCGCTGCGCCAAAGCAGCCCGCCCCCATAATATCCCGATCATTGCCGACGGCGGAATTAAATACAGCGGCGATATTGTGAAAGCGCTGGTAGCCGGAGCAGAAACCGTCATGCTGGGCAGCCTGCTGGCTGGCCTGGACGAATCACCCGGAGATCTTGTTTTATACGAAGGACGTCAGTTTAAAGCCTATCGTGGTATGGGCAGTATGGCTGCCATGCAGGGATACGGCCGCGACCGATACGGCAGCGGCCAGGGCGAAGCCCGAAAGCTGGTGCCTGAAGGCATCGAAGGCATGGTACCCTTCAAGGGATCCTTACATGAGTACGTCTACCAACTGATCGGCGGTCTTCGATCCGGAATGGGCTATGCCGGAGTAAGTAACCTGAAAGAACTGCGCTCGCGTACCAGACTGACCCGCATTTCAGGCGCCGGACTGATTGAAAGCCACCCGCATGACATCACCATCACCCGGGATGCCCCGAATTACCAGCGGATAGATTAAAACTTGACCTGTTTCGCACATTGAAACCTTAAAACTCAGGCTCAAAAAGACACACACTGATCTTTTTGAGCCTGAAACATTTCTTACAGAGAGACTGTTTTTTTACAATGTCTCGTATCGATTTTTCCTTCTCAAAAATTGACCATACCCTGGTTCAACCAGTATCTTACCATTTGCATAAATGGTCTTTCCGCGAAGAATCGTTTGTTCAACACATCCGTGATAGGTATGATTCAAATAGGGACTTTCAGGATTCTTATTAAACAACTGCTCCGGATGAAAAGTCCATTTTTTATCAGGATCAAGAATAACCAAATCAGCATCAGAACCCGGCATCAGGCACCCTTTTTGCGGATACAGTCCAAAAATTTTGGCCGGGTTTGCAGACATCATTTTAACCAGCTTTGTCAGTTTTAAACCCCGTTGATGAACCCCTTCTGTCAGCATCACCGGAAGCATGGTTTGAATGCCCCCTATACCACCCCATCCTTTCCATACATTGTTTCTTCCGGGCTCTTTCAATGCCCAGGTACTGGGAGAATGATCAGAACCAATCACATCAACCTTCCCATCCAGAACGCAGTTCCAAAGCTTTTCAACTTCAGCGCGCGGTCTTAAGGGCGGCCCCATCTTTAAGAGAGGCCCTTCTCTCAAAAAATCTTCTTCATCAAAAAACAAATAATTCGGGCCGGTCTCAACCGTGACATGAACTCCGGAAGCTTTTGCTTCATCCACTGCCAGCACACAGGCAGCATTGGTTGCATGTACCACATGCAGATTCCCATGGGTCAGTTTTGCCCAGAATATGGCACGCTTAACCGCTTCCAGCTCGGTCTCAGGCAGGCGCGAATCCAGCCAGGCCTGACGATCTGTACGCCCTTCAGCCTGAAGCTTCTTCGCCAGGAAGCTTACTACATAATCATTTTCTGCATGAACCGCAACCAGATTCTGTAAATCATGCGAACGCAGAAGCCCGGAATAAAGAACATCATCGCGAACACATTTAAAGGTGTCAATCCCGGTATCTTCCATGAAAGCTTTAAAACCAATCACGCCATCCGCGTTCAGATCATCCAATTCATTTAAGTTATTATCCACCAGACCACCCCATAAGGCAAAATCAACGATCGCCTTAGGATTGATGGCCTCCAATTTCACCTGAAGATTGGCACGATTGGTGGTAGGAGGTTCCGAATCAACGGGCATATCCATCAGCGTAGTTACGCCTCCAGCCGCCCCGGCCATCCCTCCCGTATTAAACTCTTCCCATTCGGTTTTACCCGGATCTTCAAAATGAACATGTGAATCAACGATCCCGGGTATAACAACCTTTCCTGCCAGATCCATCTCGCGGTGAGATTCAATGGCCGGCACGCCTTCTACCAAAGCAGCAATCCGGCCATCCTTAATAACGATTCCACCCCTGAACTCATCAGAATCTGTAACAATCACTCCATTTTTTAGGTATAGATCATTCATAACTGACCTTTATGATTTGAATAGACACATCTTTCAGAGCATTAATGCGTAACGCGTGTACCTGTTTTGCCGGCAATGGCACGTTCAAGATTTTCAGGGTTGGTGATAAGAGCTTCTTTTCCGCCATGTTCCAGGTAATAGATAATTGCCCTGATTTTTGGAGCCATACTCCCCCGCGCAAAATGGCCCTCTTCATAGTATTGTTTTGCCTGTGCAAGGGTCATATGATCCAGCCATACCTGATTGGGTTTGTTGTAATTCAAAGCAACTTTTTCAACCGCAGTTGAAATCAAAAACAGATCTGCCTGAATTTCAGTGGCCAAAATCATCGCCCCATAATCTTTGTCCAATACGGCTTCAATGCCCTGTAAAAACCCGTTTTCATCTTCAATCACAGGCACCCCGCCGCCGCCGGTGCAGATAACAATTGCCCCGGTATCAATAAATGAGCGAATGGCTTCTGATTCGACAATGCGCATGGGAACAGGAGAAGGACTCACCCGCCGCCATCCCCGCCCGGCATCTTCCATCACCTGCCAACCATCTTCATCCCGTCGTTTTAATGCAGCCGCTTCATCCATAAACGAGCCGATGGGTTTTGACGGATTTTTCAAATCAGGGTCATCCCGATCAACAATACTTTGGGTAATAACGGTAGCGATTCTCCGTTTAATTCCACGTTTGTGCAGTTCATTGTACAAAGCGCGCTGGAACATATACCCGGTAGCTCCCTGCAAATCAGCCAGAATATAGTCTAAGGGGAGACGATGCACTTCATGTTCAGCAAGCTCAGAACGACGAAGAATAAAACCAACCTGCGGACCGCCGCCATGTGTCAGAACCACTTTCCAACCTGCTTCGATCATTCCGGCTACATGAGACATAGACTCGACCGCAGCATCATACTGATCAGCCATCGACTGTTTCGTTTTATCTTTGATTAAAGAATTGCCCCCCACGGCAACAACAGCAACTTTTCCATTCCATTCAATATTTCCCATTTTATCTCCTTACCCAATCAGAGTAACAACAAATCATTATTATTTGACCTGTCTGTGTTTTTACACAGACAGGTCAAATGTTTCAAAAATTAAATCGCATAAATTTCATAAAGATGAGAATTTATGTTTCAGGCTTCCGAATTAATCGTAGAGAATACTGGCCACCAGAGCCATTCTGGAAGATACTGCATAGGTTAAGACCTCAAAGGCCAACTGATGAGGGGTCTTATCCAAACGCAGATCCATTTCGCCGTCTCGACGCGGCAATGTATGAGTTACATAAATCGTTCGACCCTGTTCTTTGCGAACTTTATCCAGGACGTCAAAGTTTACATAATAGCTATCCATCAGACTCTTGAATGCTTCTGCCTCAGGACCTTTTGCCTGGCTGCAACCCGGAAGATAAACATAATCCATATCCGAGATCAGTTTGCTGAAACTCTCCGGGGTGTGGTCAAATGTTTCTGTAACTTTTCCGCCTGCGGCATGAATTTCATCCAGAACATGCTGTGGAACCCGTTTGGCTTTCGTTGAAGCCAGGGTTACATTCGCGCCAAACCGAGCCAATCCCTTCGCCATAGAATGCCCGGTTCGGGCTTCCACCAGATCCGGGGTAGCAATACAAACATTCACGCCTTCAATTCTGCCAAACGTGCGCCACACCGTATAAAGATCCAATATGCCCTGAGCCGGATGCTCCCAATGCCCCCAACCGCCATTAATAACCGGAACTTCTGAATACTGAACTGATTCTCGGGTGACTACATCATCAAAGTGTCGGATGACGGTAATATTTGAATACTTTGAGACAACTTTCATGGTATCGTTCAGACTTTCTTCTTTCGCAGCCGAAGAAGAAATCAGAGGAGTGGATTCTGTAATCACAGACCCGCCAAGCCGATGCATGGCCGTTTCAAAACTCATACGGGTACGTGTGCTGGGCTGGAAGAACAGGGTTACCATCACCTGACCCGGCAATAAGTTGATCATTGAACGACACCAGGGTTCCATCATTTTTGACAATTCAAACATTCCAAATATCTGATCATTGGTAAGATCATTAATGGATTGTAAACTTCTACCCTGGAAACCAATTCCCTTCACTGCCGACTTAATGGTTTTAATTCTTGATGACTCGCTCATTTCTAATTACCTTTCTGTTTTGTTTTTTAATTTGTCAGTAAAACTGAAAACAAATTGCTCAAAAAAATACTGCCCGGTCATTCAGGCTGTCGTTTCACAAACCGGCCATAGCCAGGTTTCGCTTTCACTTCGCCATCTGCATAAATCGTTTGTCCGCGAAGAATCGTTCGTTTCACCATTCCTTTAAACTTTCTTCCAATATATGGGCTGATTTTATTCTTCGACAGAATCATATCTGATGAAAAAGTCCATTCCGCTTCAGGGTCAACGACCATGAAATCCGCATCGGCCCCGGGCGCCATCACACCTTTTTCCGGAGCAATTCCATAATAATGCGCCGGGTTAAAGGACGTCAGACGCACCAGAGTTTCCAGGGGCAAACCGCGTTTATGAACCCCTTCTGTAAACAACACCGGAAGCATCATCTGTATGGCACTCATTCCGCCCCAAACCGTCCAGATATCATTACCGCCGAGGTTTTTCTTTTCAGGGGTGGTCGGAGAATGGTCTGAGCATAACAATTCAATATCACCGGCAAAAAGATGCTTCCATAAACCTTCAACCGCTGCCCGGCTTCGAATGGGCGGCGAACATTTGGCAGCCGGCCCAATGTTCAAAAAATCTTTTTCATCCAGAAGCAGATAATGCGGGCAGGTTTCTCCGGTTACTTTAGCGCCTTTACTTCTTCCCCAATTGATGATTTCAAAACCTTCCGGTAACGTGACATGCGCAATATGCACCCGACATCCGGTAACAATGGCATATAGAACCGCCTGCTGTAATGCTTCAAGCTCAACAAACGGAGGATGTGAATCCAACCAGGCCTGAGGGTCTTTTCTTCCTTCCTTTTTCACACGTTCAGTAAGACCCTGGATAAGCGCTTCGCTTTCAGCATGCAGACAAATGATTCCTCCAAGTTTTGCAACCAATTCCATCGCTTCATACAACTTAAACGAAGTGATCGAATCAAATTCACCCGGATCAGGCATGAAGCCTTTAAAACCCACTACACCTTCATGATAAAGGGGAGCCAGTTCATTCAGTGTACTGTTCCCCACCAGCCCCCACAAACCATAATCGACAATGGACTGGTCTTTGATGGCGTCTTTTTTCTGATGAAGAGATTTCACATCCAAAGTAACCGGCAAAGAATTAAACGGCATGTCAAACACGGTTGTAATGCCGCTTGCAGATGCAGCATAACTGCCGGATGTAAAACCTTCCCATTCAGAACGCCCCGGTTCATTAAAATGCATGTGCGAATCTACAATGCCCGGCATTAATATCTTCCCCGCCAAATCAAGCGTTTCTTCCGCAGGGAAAGCGGCGTCTCCTTCAACAAGCGCCGTAATTTTTCCGTTTTTTACAAGAACGCCGCCATGAAAGCGCCTTGTTTCCGTTACAACCAAAGCATTGGATAGATACAAATCAGCTTTCAAGTTTATCTCTCCTTTTTGATCAACAGGCTTATGACAAATAAGCGCTTTTAAATACCTCAGGCAGCTTGCTGCTGTCAATCGGTTCCAATGGCATATAGGCCCCAATCTTACTGATTTTCTTTCCGCTGCCAATGATGGCTTCCAGCAACTTCAGACCCGAAAGCACACCATCAACAACCGGAACTTTCAGTTCTTTTTCAAGGCGCGTATCAAAACCCGTCATTCCTGCGCACCCCAGGCAAATCACTTCGGCGCCATCTTCATCAATGGCTTTTTGGGATTCTTTTAAAAGATATTTATAAACCGCTTCATCGCCTGCTTCTTCAAGCTCGTGAGTTGGCATACTGATCGTTCTTACAGAAGCGCACCGTTCTTCCAGCCCTACACCGCGAATCGTATCCCATAATAATGGTTTCCATCGGTCTCCGGTGGTTACAATGCTGAACTTTGTTCCCAGCATAATCGCCATATAATAAGATCCTTCGGTAATGCTCAAAACCGGTTTATCTGTAAGCTCTCTGGCCGCATGCGTTACCGGCTCATTTCCATAACAGGCAATCAGAAAACCGTCATATTTATCACGATTCTTCAGAACAATTTCAAGTGTTGGAGCGCTGCTCAATAATTCTTCAAAAGTACTTTCAATCGTTCCTGGACCGGTGTCGGGGTTGGTTACATCCACTTCAGTTCCCTGAGCTTTGTATCGATTAACGGTTTCCCTGACTGATTCCGTAAAGGAAGCCGTTGTATTAGGGTTGATGACCAGTATTTTCATAAGACAATTCTCCTTTTAGCAATATTTGTTCAGCATTGAATCCAATTACGTTCATCTTCAATCCAGCGATTGATACCTGTCGGCATTTGCACAACTTCTTTATACGTGTTCTGAACATAGGGCCGCACTTTATTTGGAAGATCCAAAGTATGACGCTCTTCCTGCATGGCCCAATACCCCTTCATGATCGAACGCAACTCAGCCAGCAATTCATCTTCATTGATCGTAAGGATTTTCTTATCTTCCATCACCAGCCTGCCGTTGATAATGGAATGGGTAACGGAAGTGCCGGGTTCACAGTACACGAGCTGAGCAGAAAGATCATTCAGCGGAGTAAAATAACGCGTATTTAAATCAAGCAGAATAATATCCGCTTTCATCCCCGGGGATATGCAGCCAATCTCGTTATGCAGCATTTCACTTCGGGCGCCCCCCTGAGTGGCCATCTTAATTATTTCATGACTGACTGGCCAGGTGTCGTATTCAGGGCCGGATGCTTTATGCATCAGCGCCGCCATTTTCATCATTTCAAACGGGTTCCACTTTGTTTGTATTCCCTCATCCACGCCCAAAGCAATATTTATTCCTGCCTGCCTGATTTTGTGATACGGCATCAGACCGCTGCCCAGGATAAGATTGCTGCTGGGGTTATGAAGCACAGATGCCTGACTTTTCGCCAGCAATTCAATATCCTGATCGGTTATCCAGATTCCATGAACAATCGCCAAACGCGAATCCAGAATGCCCAGATCTGCCAGACGCTGAACCATCGTTTTCCCATAAAAAACCTCAGCAGTCACCTGCTGCATTTTTGTCTCAAGTACATGCGTAACAAAAGAAAGATCATACTGTCTGGCCAATTCAGCCCCGCGTATTAACAGCTCATCACTGCTGCCCTGCGGCCAGGCAACCGATGATCCAAAATACAATCGCCCTTCTTTGCCATGCCATTTATGAATAATATCTTTCGACACATTCATCCATTCATCAGGAGATTTTGTTTTCTCACCCAGCAGGGGGGTCAATAAAGAAGTCGGAAGCCTGTCACGCAGGTATAACGTTCGATCCGGCAAAATACGATCATACATTGTCGCGGTGACAATCGCCCGTATTCCTGCATCCCGATAGGCCTCAAAAAATGGATCCTGAAGTTCCCAGTCTAACGTCAGATCATCCCAGACGGTAGTAGCGCCATGCTTAATTAATTCAATGGAACCCAATACGGTTCGTAAATACAGCATTCTTAATGTTGAGGCCCACCCCAATGGCGGCGCATTGGTATCCAGAATCCAAATGTCCAATGGACGCCCATCAAAAAAGCCTTTAAAAAGTTGAGCAAAAGAATGGGCATGGGCAATATTAAAGCCCGGCATAACCAACCGGCCATCCGCATGAATGACTTTATCAACCTGAACATTTTCAATGGTTTTATCCACCCGGGCAACGCGATCATTTTCAATTAAAACATCCCCGGTATCAAAAAACTGATTTTTATCATCCAACGTAAGTATCGTGCCATTTTTTATCAGAATAGACATTTTTACCTCGTTTTCCTTACTTTACCGGGTTGGGAAGGGAAAACCGGATTATTCGCCCAACAATTCATTTCCATTGGTGCCTTTATGGATTGAGAATAGCTCTCTTTTGAATAAAAACCGTCTCCGCCTGGTTTATTTCCAAACCCATTCGGAAACAATTGTCTTAGTTTGGAAAGAGCACGTTCTTCATCAATCGTTTCCAGCGTTCCGTCACGCATTACGACCTGGCCTGCAACCAATACGGTTTTTATGGAACTTCCATTTTCCAGACAAACAAACTGGCTTTTCAAAGCATTTAAAGGAGTCAACGATAATCCATTCAGGTCATACAATACCAGATCTGCCTGAGCGTTTTCAGCGATCTGTCCAAGCTGCCCCTCCAGACCCAGGGCTTTGGCCCCCCCCGAGGTTGCCATATCCAACACCTGATTCACAGATGGCCACCGATCATAGTCGGGCTGCATAACGCGATGGATAGAAGCCGTCATTTTCATAACAGAAAACATATTCTGATCTCCGCCGCCCATACCGGTACCCAAACCAACATTGATTCCGGCCGCCAAATATCGATGCAAAGGCATCATGCCGCTGCCCGCATATAAATCACCAAGCGGGATATGTACCACCGAACATCGTCGCGCAGCCAACAACGCCATTTCATCCGGTGTGAGCCACACGGAATGAGCCATGTTTGCTGAAGCATTCAGTAATCCCAACGATTCAAGATACTCTGGCAGCCCCTTTCCTGAAAAGCGTTGCCGTGCTGTAATCGCCTTCATTTTTGTTTGCCCGGCATGAAGGTGAACCGGTAAATTCAGTTTTTTGATTTCATCAAACATCCATGCCAGGAAGTCACGATCTTCCATCAAACGATCGTCAGGCACAGCAGTAACCCTGACAGGATTAAATTCCGTACGGTTTAAGTCAAGAATATTCCTGTACTGTTGTTTTAAAACAGTACAGGAATTCTTAATTTCAGTTCCTTTTTCGATTAACTCAATCGCCAAAATGGTCCGCAAACCACTCTTTTTATAGGCACCGGCAGCAGAATGAATGACAGAAAGCGGGTTTTGCTCATTTGCCAAAACCAGGTGATCGACAACCGATGTAACACCTGATTTAATCATCTCAGCAGCCGAAAGTTCAGCAACAAGCTCACCCAGCTCCTGGTTAACCGCCTGGCGATCCTCACTAAAAGATCGCAACTCGAATGGAGTGTTTTCATAAAGCCCACGAAATAACATCTGTTGAGAATGCAAATCAAGATTGATTAAACCTGGCGCAACAAGACAATTATCCGCATTGATTATTTCGCAATCTTCCTGAGCAGCTACACATGCCTTTGGGCCTATGCTTTCAATCATTCCATTTTGAATTAAAATATCGGCCTGTTCAAGGACACGATCACTCCTGTCCATTGTCATAACATAACCATTTTGAATGAGAGTTTTCATATGCCTATTGATTTCCAAACTCTTTTCCAATAACTTTTACAATCGCATCCGTAAATACAGATAAAATACGTTCACCTTTCTCTTTTGTACCCTGGGTTGCTTTCCAAAACACGCCGGAATCCGGCGCCATCCCCAGTGAAGCGGGAATAAGATCATACTCCTGCGGTTGAGGGTAGGTACCATCCACCGCTTTATCCATCTCCACAAGATCAGGGCGGGCAGCCAACATGGCAGAAGTTTCAAATGTAGAAGCGTGTTCTACTCGCATTCCCTTAAAATCATCTCCAAAAATAAACTCGTAGATTTCGGGTTGTGGATCAAAAGCCAGTGAAACAATATCATCAATCTTTACAACTTTAATATCATCCGCATTTGTTGCTTCACGAACCGCTTCATCAATCCCTTCAAATACATATGGAACATTTTCAAGGTGCCAATCCAGCACAACAAACTTTCGCCAGCCATGACGTATAAACTCAGAAAAGATATCTTTTACAAGAGCGATGACGGTGCTTCCGCGCAGGTTAACCGAACCGACAAACCTGGGCCCACCCCCTGATCTTAATAAAGATTTATACCCATACGTTGGACACGGCGCCACAACACCATCAACCCGGTCAGCAACCCGTTGCAAAACGGCCATCGGTAAATAGCTGTCGACACCGGTTGGCAAATGCAGCCCATGCTGTTCGACAGAACCCAAACAAAACAACAATATGCTTTGTTTTTGAATCGCCTCTTCAATTTCTTTCCACGACATTTCCAGGTACATTTTGTTTTTATTCATTCTCAAATTCTCCAATGCTTTTCACAGATGATTTATTTTAATCTCTAAGCCTTGAATTAAGATGAATTCTCAATCTTTTAATAATCAAATCTTATTCATCTATAACCAATAATAAATCATTGACAGGTCACCGCCATGTAAGGTCAGGTAAATCACAATGGAAAAGGCAAGAACAAAAACAGTCAGAAAGATCCAGTCATTTCTGTGCATTTTTACATCTGCCAGATAGGTGCGTTCTTTTGGCATTCCAAAACCGCGGGATTCAATAGCAACATCCAGATCGGCAGAACGTCTCAGCAGGGTCATAATCAGAGGAATAAAAACGGGCAAATACCCTTTTACCAGACGAACAAAGAAATTCATTCGCTTTAAATCATGCCCGCGTAAAAGCTGAGATTCTGAAATGTCACGATAGGTACGGCTGACCAAAGGCGTAAGACGAAAAGCAATCCCCAATGAGAAGTTCGCCTTATATGGAACTTTCAGTTTGGCAAGAGCAGCCAGTAATTGCTGCAAAGGAGTGGTCAGCGTTAAAACGGGGAAGATAGCCACAATCGCGACAATCTTAAGCCATACACTCAACCCAAACAGAACGCCATCCAGAAAAAATGGAGCGCCTAAAACATGGAAGAGCACTTTTTGACCACGATAATATAAGAACCCATTCAGAACCGTAAACAGAACAAGAACAAAAGCCAGTGAAAAAAATACCGGTTTTAATGGGCTCAATGGCATTTTGGCAATTGTCCAAAGGATGAGAGAGATAAATATCATGATTAACAGGGGAACAGGCTGAGCTGAAAACAGAGCCGTTATCCAAAACAAAACCACTGCAATCAATTTTGTAATCGGGTTTAACCGATGAATAAAAGATTCATTTCCTTGTACCTGAGCAGCAAACATATGACCATTCCTCCATCAGAAAACAAAAATAACAATTTGCATCTTTAACAGCAGAAAAATCAATCTGCGGGTTATTTGGTTAAGAGCTCTCCGGTCAAAACATGATAGAGTTCTTCCATTGTCAGCACATCCTGCGGCAGATTATATGATTTGAGGTCTTTTGTCAACTGAACAACAGGCGGCGATTCCAGAAAAGTGGATTGCAGAACATCATCATATGAAAACACTTCCCGCGTAGGCGCATCCAACAAAAGCGTGCCCTTTCCCATAACCAGGGTTCTTTGCGTATATTTGCTTACCAAAGTCATATCATGCGTAATCATAATAATCGTCGCGCCCATTTTATTCAGACGCATCGCCAGATCACATAACTGGTAACGACCGGTATAATCCTGACCGGTAGTAGGTTCATCAAAAATTAAGATTCGCGGATGCATCGCATAAATGGAAGCAACACATAATTTACGGCGATCACCCAACGAGAGTTTAAATGGGTATATATCAATATACTCTTCCAGCCCGGTCAAAGCCAATGTGTCTGCAATACGGCGTTCAACCTCGTCATCCGGAAGACCCAGATTTTTCAAACCAAAAGCAATTTCTTCCCGGGAAGACATTTGGAATAACTGATTATCAGGATTTTGAAGAATCAAACCGACTTCTTTCGCCCGCGCAAGACCATCCTGCTCAGAAACATCTTTGCCGGCGATCTTCACCTTACCCGTCAGAGGTTTATATAAACCAGTAATACATTTCATTAATGTGGTTTTTCCGGCGCCATTCTGACCAATCATGGCAACAATTTCGCCGGGTTGAATGGAGAAACTGATATTGCTTATCACCGGAGGCGCATTTTTTGTATAACCATATGAAATGTTTTCAACTTCCAGCACCGGAAGAGCCTCTTTCTGTTCATCGGATGACAGGCTGTCGCTTACAAAACGACCCAACCCACGCTGGAAGGTTGCCGCCGGTTTGATATATCCATTTTGGATATGCTTTTCCAGAGAAGCCTTCACCTGATCGACGGTAACATTCGCTTCACCATTCGTTAAAAGATTATCGAGCTTATTTTCAGAACTGATCCATTTTCGAACATCAATATCCAATTCAGCCACATCCGGTACATTCAGCAAAGCCTCATGCATACGCCCAACCTGATAAAAAACTGAACGGGGTTTATCAAATGCAATCAGCCTGCCATTTTCCAATACCATAATTCTGTCGGCAAACTCAGCCACCTGATCGATTGCATGAGTAGCAATCATAATCGTCATGCCTAATTCTTTATTCAGCTTCTGCAGAATTGAAAAAACTTCCGAGGTACCTACCGGGTCCAGCTGTGAGGTTGGCTCATCCAGCACCAGAACTTCCGGCCGGGTAACCAGATTGGCGGCAATGACCAACCGCTGTTTTTGACCGCCGGAAAGATCGCTGGGCGGTCTTGATTCATAGCCGGTCATACGAACTACATCCAACGCCCATTCAATACGCTTGATCATCTCCGGCCGTGAAACGCCCTGATTTTCAGCGCCAAACGCGACTTCAGACACAACATCAGAAGAAAAAATCTGAGTTTCAGGATCCTGTAAAACCATACCTACATGCTCAGCCATATCATAAACATGATGGTCGTAAGGTTCCAGACCGGCCACTTCCACCGTTCCTTCCATCGTTCCCCCCTGCATCAGGGGGATAACGCCATTCAAATGAAGACAAAAGGTTGTCTTTCCTGCTCCATTCGCCCCCATAATAGCCACATATTCTCCCCGCTGAATTTCACAGCTGATATTACTTAAAGCATGACCTTTCCCTGAAGGATAGGAATAAGATAAATTCTTGATTTTTATAATAGGATCTGTCATTAAATCAACTCCGGTGTTCTTTTTAAACGATCAGTTATTGTTCGTTCAGATTTAGGAATGAGGCGACAGATTTTGTTTTATACAGAATGTAAACTTCTGCCGCCTCCTGGCCTTTCTTTTTCTATTTCACTTTTTTTCTTTCACGAATCGAGAAGCTATGATTACAACGACACCCAACCCAATAGCCAACCCCGAAAACAGAGCGTTATCAGGCCCTGCACTCACAATTGCATCAGGCCCCCAGACCCCACTGATTAACCTGAAACCGCCATAAACGGCTAAAACAACTCCAATCAATAACAACCAGTTTTTCATAGTTTCACCACTCCTGCAGGTATCAAGCGTTTTTATTTTGGTATGAATCTCTAAACCAACGATCTGCTAAATCTCATTTCCTTCAGTGCCCAGGGTGGCCCAACTGCCCGGGATTTTACGCATATTGCCCTGTTTCATAGCGTTTGTAAGGAAAAAGCTGATCAAACCACCCGTAATCGTCATCGGCAATACCGTCATCCAGTGTTGACCCCAGTTGTTGATAATGGCCGTTTCCAGGGGGAAGCGGGCAATCAAATATGCCACATACATCCAGGGCATCATCCATAACCATGTTGCGCAATAGTTTAATAAACAATAGCCAACAAAACTTACCCATTTTGTTGTAGAAAGCATCATCTTCCAGATAGGTTTTGCAAAGAGGATATAAATAAACATTCCG
The DNA here is from genome assembly GCA_964511135.1 of uncultured Leptolinea sp. Taxonomy (GTDB): domain Bacteria; phylum Chloroflexota; class Anaerolineae; order Anaerolineales; family Anaerolineaceae; genus UBA4782. Next base: position 31,805 of record CAZEEL010000010.1, read on the forward strand.
ATCCAACCACCGGCATAAGACAACATCCAGTCCGGTTCTTTCACCGCAAAGCCGCCCGCTGCGCCCGGGAAGTGGTAGGGAACCAGGATGCCAATAAGTAAAACAACCGGATAAACCACCAAAGCAATTTTGCGATATTTCGGCATCATTAATCCCCAGGCGATACAGAGAAAAGCGCCTGAAAGAAGCACATCCACAAAACCAAACATATATGCGCCGGGAGAAATAAACATTCCAATCACGCCCCCAATGGCTCCGGCAACTGCGCCAGCCCATGGGCCAAGCAACACACCGCCCATCGGGCCAAATACTCCCATACCCAGCGAAGTAAAACCGCCGCCAACCGGGTAAAACAGGAAAGGCACAATAGCCAATGCACCCATTAATGCACCTACCATGGCTATCCATGAAATCGGAGCGCCTAATAACCCAGATTCACTATGCCCTTTAAACGTTCTTTCTTTGCGAACTTCGGCGCCATCTGAATGCTTTAAATCATCTGCATCATTTTTAATGTCAACATTTTTATTTTCAGCACTGTCATTGGTTTCCATAGTTTCTCCTAATTTTGACTCTGATTAATCAATCATTGCACTTTAAAACCTATATTTCCGATGGTTCTCCTTTCTCAAAACACCTCCTGTGACATCATTTTGCATACCTCTTTCAACCGCATCTGAAAATTATGTTCATGGTCACAACGCCGCACCTGATCCATTCTTTTCAGATCTTAATCACACCATCCTTTAAACATGGTTTTATTTCTCATCAGGATACTGACGTTTCAGATTACTGCAATCAACTTTCTCAACAGCGCGATACCCCATCTCAGCTGAAATGGCATTCGCACACAGCTTTACCGATTCGATGATTTTAGGCAGACGATCTTCTGTCATGCGAGAAGTTGGCCCACCCAAACTTACTGCGCTGTGAATATTCCCCCGCATGTCATAAATGGGGGCGCCAACAGCCACAAAACCGATTTCCTGTTCTTCATTATTTATTGCATATCCTGAAGATCGAACCGTTTCCAATTCTTTCAATAGCGTTGCGGCATCGATGATTGTCTTATCTGTTTCAGATTCCAAACCGCCCTTCATAAAGGCCATCAACTGTTCATGCGGCAAATTCGCCAACATCAGCTTTCCGGTGGATGTGCAATGAGGATTTACCGGCTCATCATAGCTGGGATTCATACCAACCCTGAAAGTAGAGGGAATCAAAAGAATCGTTTTAATCTGAAGATTCTTATCCAGGACGTCAACAATGGACGTTTCTCCCCATTCTTTCGTTAACTTTTCCAGAAATGGATAAGCAACTTTGAGAATACTGTTACTAGCCTTTGCAAGGTCACCAAGTTTCGCCAAACCATACCCCAAACGATAAAGCGCCGTCTCAGAACTCTGAACAAGAATATTCTCATCAACCAAAGTCTGCAAAATGCGATAAGCCGTCACAGGATTTAACCCTGTTCTTTTTGCCAACTCTGCCAGACTGAGTTCCTGATGCTCAAAAGTAAATACCCTGACCAAACAAAAAGCTTTTGTAATTACGCGTATTCTCTGGGGACTATTCGCCATCTTTCGTTCGCTCTCTTCTTTTACTATAGTGTAATATCATTACTGTATAATTAGTATATAGAACTTACATCCGCTTGTCAAGAACAAGTTTATTACTTATACAGTAATTATCTTACAGTATATTTAATATTATAGGAAATTCACTATCATAAGTCAAGTACCCTTTTCTGCTTTTGTGAAACTGGTATTCGCTTATCGGAATGACATAACAGGAAAGTAACAGGGGTATTAAAAAATCATCCAAAGACTGCATATCACACAGTCTTTGGATGAAAAAAAATGTCTTTTTAGAATTGCTTCAACACTTCGTCAAACACAACCCGCTCTTCATCCGTGGGTATTACCCAAATTTGAGTTTTTGACTTTGGACTGCTGACACAGGAAGGCTGATTAAACGCTGCGTTTTTATTGGCTTCGTTATCCATTTCAATTCCCAGGTTGCTCACATCAGCACAAACCTTCTCCCGGAGCTGCCACGCACGAACTCCAATATCGTCTGTGAAAATAACAGCATCTGCGCCATTTAAAAGCCATGTATAAGCGCCCAGATATATTTTCAATCGATGAGCATAGGAATCATAAGCAAGTTTACAATTATTATCGCCTTTTTCACTGGCCTCAATAATCTCAATCAGATTGGAAGAATAACCTGATAAGCCGATCAGACCAGATTTGGAGTTTAATATTTTGCTGACCTCATCCGCAGACATACCGTCGCGAATCATCTCAAGAAGAATTTCAGGGTCAATATCGCCACAGCGGGTTGACATCACCAAACCAGGGAGAGGAGTAAATCCCATGGATGTATCCAACGATTTACCATTCCTGATAGCCACCACACTGGAACCGCCGGTTCCCAGATGACAAATGATTAAATTTAAACTCTGCAATGGCTTATTTAACAAAGCAGATACTTTCTTTGAAACATATTGATACGAAATACCATGAAACCCATATTTTCTAAAACCGTATTTTTCTGCCAGCTCTTTTGGTATCGCATATTGCGTAGATACCTCCGGCATCGTCGCGTGAAAAGAAGTGTCAAAAACCACATATTGAGAAACACCCGGCAGAAGTTCAAAACATACTTCAATTACGCTATACGAATTCGGATTATGAATTGGAGCATAGTGAGCACATGCATCCAATTTTTTCATAATATCCTGATCGATTTTCACAGTTTGATCAAATAATGGCCCGCCATGCGCAAAACGGTGTCCGATAGCATCAACCTGAATATTGTTGTCCTTAATAATCGAAATAATTTCACGGGCTGCCTGTCTGTGTGAAGACAAATCAATTGCTTTTGAGACAGTTGCTTTCGTTTCCGAAATTGTCCAATCAATTTTGGATCCTGCCTGTGTTTTTGTAGCGACATTCTTCGCTTTTCCCCACATGACAACTTCAACTTCACCGGTACCCGATTGTTTCAGAATCTTAAAATTCTCTGAAGAACTCCCACAGTTAAAAACAAGAATATTCATGAATCAATACCTTCTTTC
>CAZEEL010000011.1:0-33428 GCA_964511135.1 uncultured Leptolinea sp.
GGTGCAGCAGGGAACCATGTCTGATCCGTTGTGAATTCTGTAGCAAATGCTGACAGGGCTGTTTTGCCGTGAATGATTTATGCTACAATTGCATCCATGTCGATCAAAATTATTGCGAGCAATCGAAAAGCCGGTTTTGAATATTTTTTGCTGGATCATTATGAAGCGGGTTTGGTATTGTTGGGCAGTGAAATAAAATCTATCCGGGCGGGTCATATCAGCATACAGGAGGCGTATATTCAGATTGAAAACCTGGAAGCGTGGATGTATGGATGTCATATTGCTCCGTATGAAAGTGCAAACCGGTTTAATCATGATCCTTTACGGCCTCGGAAATTATTATTAAATAAAAAAGAAATCCTTAAACTCTGGAATGACGTCAGACAAAAAGGGGTGACGATTGTTCCGGTAAAGGTCTATTTAAAAGATGGACTGGCGAAAATAGATATTGCGGTTGCCAAAGGTAAAAAACTCTACGATAAACGGCATGATCTGGCTAAAAAAGATGCTGAGCGCGAGATGGATCGCCGCAGCCGTATAAGGTAACTATGATTTCTTCTCTGTGGCTGGCTTATTTTATTACATTGGGTCTGGCTGTTTTATGGCTTCAGTTTACGCGCTGGATCAGTCACCGAAAATTTGTATCCAATAAAGTATGCAGAAAGATTGTACATATTGGCACCGGTATGATTTTTCTGTACTGTTGGGTGCTTTTTCCGGCAGTACCTGCTTCCCGATGGCTGGCTGCCAGTATTCCATTCGCTGTTTCAATGCAATTTCTGCTTATTGGAAATGGGACCATTCATAATCATGATACGGTAAATACCATGTCACGATCAGGCAATCGATCAGAGTTACTGAAAGGCCCATTTTTTTACGGATTGGTGATTGTATTCATAACGCTTATTTATTGGAAAGAATCGCCCATTGGTGTTTTAGCTTTATCCATATTGTGCGCAGGCGATGGGATGGCTGATCTGATAGGCAGCCGATTTTCAGGCATTAACCTGCCGTGGTCGGTGCAAAAATCACTCAATGGCAGTATGGCAATGTTTATCAGCAGCATTTTGGCAGGATATTTTACCGTATGGTTTTTTTCTCAAACGCATACGGTTGCATGGAATCTGGATAATCTTCCGGTTACCATCATCATTGTTTCTTTTGTGTGTGTTATGATTGAATCATTGCCATTGAAAGACATTGATAATATTACCGTTCCTCTGGCTGCTGTTATCGCAGGTACTCTTCTTATGAGGTGACTATGATTAACATTAACGGGAATTCACTTACTATTGAGCAATTGTTTCAGGCAGGCTGTAAAAAACAGCCTGTTCAATTAGACGGCTCTGGTATGCAGGCACTGGTGCAGGGAAGAGAATGGCTGGAATCAATTTATCATCGCGGAAAACCGGTGTATGGCATTAATACAGGTTTTGGGGTTTTTGCTGACAATCACATTGGGGAGAAGAATTCGGCTCAGCTTAGCCGTAACTTAATCCTCAGCCATTCGGTTGCCATGGGCGAGCCGATGGATTCTGAGACTGTGCGGGCGGCGATGTTGGTGCGTGCGAATGCACTGGCGATTGGCAACAGCGGAATTCGGCCGGAAATTGTAACCACCCTGTTGGGCATGCTCAATGCAGATGTCGTTCCCATTATTCCGTCAAAGGGTTCTTTGGGATCCAGCGGGGATTTATGCTTCCTCAGCGAGCTGGCATTGGTTCTGTCAACTGATGAAAATGATCGGGAAGAAGAATCGGGCTGGGTATGGTATCAGGGTGAGACATTACGGGGAAAAACGGGTATGGCGAAAGCCGGACTGACAAGATATATTCTTGGGCCAAAAGAGGGGCTGGCATTAATCAATGGAGCCACATTCAGCGCAGCTTTGGCCGGGTTGGTTATCCGAAAAACAAAATATTTATTGGATGTTGCCATTGTAAATGCAGCGATGGTACTGGAAGCCTTAAAAGGTTGTACCGATGCTTTTGACGCCCGTATCCATCAGGTGCGCAGGCACGCCGGTCAGTGCCAGATTGCAGATTTAATGAATAAATACATTGTCGGATCTTCGCTGGTGAATTCAGGGGGGCGTGTGCAGGATGCATATACTTTAAGGTGTGTTCCTCAAATATTGGGCCCTGTCCTGGAGACATTGCGGTTTGTTTCAGGCCAGATCATGACCGAGATTAATTCTGCAACGGATAACCCATTGATCTTTGATGACTACACCAGTTTTTCAGGCGGAAATTTTCACGGCGAGATTATTGCGATGGCCATGGATTATCTGGGTATTGCGGCCGCTGAAGCAGGCGCATTATCAGAGCGAAGAGTATTTCGTCTGTTAGATTCTCACCTGAATTATGGGCTTCCGCCCATGTTGGTTGATGGATTTGAAAAAGTAGGGTTAAACAGCGGGCTTATGATTCCGCACTATACCATGACGTCATTGGCGCTCGAAAATCAACATCTGGCAAACAGCGATAGTGTTCATTCGCTTCCTACCTCTGCTTCACAGGAAGATGTCAATGCGAACTCATGGTTTGCAGCCGTTCATGCTTCTGAAATTGTTAATAATCTGGAAACTTTATTGGCGATCGAATTATTTACTGTTTGCCGGGCCATTAAACTCAGATTTAAAGAAGTTCCGTCTGCCAAACTGGGAAAAGGCTGCCAACAGATTTATGACCAGATCGAACCATTGGTTCCTTTAACCGGAGAAGATCAATATTGGAAATCAAGTCTGGATGCTTTTAAAGGTTTACTGAAAGAACAATCCATCCATTTGGAAAATGAACTGATTACTCAAATTTAAGAAAAGAAGATGATGAACAGAAGAAGTTTTATTAAAAATGCTTTATTAGGCGCCGGAGCGATGATGATCCAACCCTGGATCGAAAAAATTCCTTTACAGCAGGAGATACCGGACGCCCCTTTGTTGGCAAGAAATTGTACCGGTGGAATCGTTAATATCCGAAATCGGCCTGCCTCTGATGCAGATATTGTTGAAAAGATCTATGAAGATACTCTGTTGATTTGGGAAAAGGAAATTATTGGGGAGCTTCCGATGGGGCGAAGCATCAGAAAATGGATTCAAACCCCAAGAGGATATGTTTATTCTCCATCTTTTCAACCCGTAAAAAATCAACCCAACCAAATTGTTTCATCTTTTCCGCAAACAGCAATTGGCACGGGGATGTGGGCTGAAGTGTCAATCCTCCGGCCCGTTCACCGTGGTTGCAGGAGATTCCGCGGCCGCGGCTGTATTATTCTCAGGTTGTATGGGTTGATGAAATCATGACCCATTCCAATGGACAGGTATTTTACAGAGTGAATGAGCAATATGGAACATATGGTGATCTTTTCTATGCCGCTGCTGAAGCATTCAGGCCGATTACTCAGGAAGAAGTGTCACCTATTAACCCGGATGCAGAAGAAAAGAAAGTGGTTATCAATATATCCAGACAGGGGCTATCCTGTTATGAAGGAGCCCGCGAGGTTTTTCATTGCCCGGTTTCTACCGGAGCCATGTTTAATGCTGCCGGTGAAAAAGTTGAAAACTGGGGAACTCCGATCGGATTACACCCCATCTGGCGCAAAACAATTTCAATTCATATGAGCGGGGGAAGCAGCGGCGCTGGCTGGGATACGATGAGCATCCCATGGGCCTGTTTTTTTGCCAAGGATGGTGTGGCAATGCACTCAACTTTTTGGCATAGCGGATATGGTGAAAAATTATCTCATGGGTGTGTCAATTTATGCCCTGAAGATTCCAAATGGGTGTATCGCTGGTGCGCACCTGAAGCGCCATTTGACAGCGGCGATATTACCATTGGCATGCCGGGCGGCACAATGGTTGAAGTTATTGAAGCATGATAAATCCTGGCATGAGTGTTCCGGTTGTTATTTTTTATTCAGAGCCTGAACAGGCTGCGAAGCTGTCTGATGCCATTCAAAATCTTCAGACCGAGATTCCTTATCATATTGTAAAAATTGATATAAACAGTGAGCCGATTTTTAAAAAAAATCTCCAGGACAGGGTGCCGGTTTTGGAAGCAGGCCCGTACCGGTTGCGCAGCCCATACAATATGCAGGAGTTCGCATCTGCTCTGCAGGATGCATACAGTCTGCAGCTACGGCAAATTGAAAATAAGCATTCTGTAAAGGTTTATCATGACAGCAGGGTAACCAAATTTGACCGGATTCTGTTATGGTCTGGAAAAAACTACATGGTGCTACTCAGTCTCATTGTTTTTCTCTATGTAGGTATTCCGTTTTTGTCGCCTGTCTTCCTGAAGTTTGGCATGAGTAAACCGGCACAATTTATCTACACTATTTATAAACCTTTTTGCCATCAGCTTGCATATCGATCATGGTTTTTATTTGGTGAACAGGCGTTTTATCCGCGCGCATTGGCTGATATTGAAGGTGTTAAAAGTTATGAAGAGGTTACCGGACAGGATAGTCATGATCTGAATGCCGGCAGAGCGGTTATCGGCTCTCCCAGCATGGGATACAAGGTCGCTTTATGTGAGAGAGATGTTGGCATATATGGCGGAATACTTCTTTTTGGTTTAATATTTTGGATCACCGGCAGAAGGCTAAAATCTTTGCCGTGGTATTTTTGGGTCATATTCGGGCTGATTCCACTGGGACTGGATGGATCATCGCAGTTGCCAGGTTTGTTGGATATCCATTTGCCGGTTATTTTCCTTCGTGAAAGTACTCCGCTGCTTCGAACCATTACCGGTCTTCTTTTTGGTATATCAACCGGCTGGTATTTGTATCCAATGATTGAAGATGGTGTAGAAGATACGATCTATGTTTTAAGCAGAAAAATCGCAATCGAGAATCAAATGACAAAGAACAGGATTCAGGATACAGAACATGTTTGTGCAGTCAGGTGATTTGGAATATTTCCAGTTTGATTATTTACGAAAAGCCGGACTAAAGCATGGCATTTTTACCCGACGGGGCGGCATCAGTCCGGCGCCCTGGGATAGTTTGAATCTTGGCGGTTTGGTTGGCGATGAACGTTTAAATATTATTGAGAACCGTCGGCGAATATTTAATGCCTTACAGTTACCGGTATCTTCTCAGTTTAGCGTATGGCTTGTGCATAGCAACCAAATATTGGTTTCGAGAAAACCAAAACATATTGAAGAACCCTTTTTGAGGGTTGACGGCATTCTTACGGATCAGAATTCGGTTACGCTGACGATGCTTTTTGCAGATTGTGTACCGATTTATTTCTATGATCCAACCATTCCGGCCATAGGGATTGTACATGCCGGATGGCTTGGGACCATTAAAAAAATTGCTGCAAGTGCGGTTGAAAAAATGATTGCCGAGTTTGGCAGCAAACCGGACCATATCTGGGCTGGAATTGGCCCCTCTATTGGCCCGGATCATTTCGAAGTTAAAGAGGATGTGGTAAGCAGATTTGAAAAAGTTTTTAAAAACGACACAGATTTGCTGGTAAAAAGAAAAGATAATCGTACCTGGCTTGACCTGTGGGCGGCCAATCAACTGGTGCTTAACCATGCCGGAGTTTCCAATGTTGAAATATCAGGATGCTGTACCGCCTGTGATACTGCACGATGGTTTTCGCATCGAGCGGAAAACGGGAAAACCGGAAGATTTATGGGTGTTCTTAGCTTAGAAAGGACGGATACATGAACATGACAGGTAATGATTTAAGTTTTATCAGGCACAACCTGGAAATTGTTCGGGGAAACATCACCAGAGCATGTATGCGGGTTGGCCGTTCGAGCAATGAAGTTACCCTGGTCGTTGTTTCGAAATTTCAGTCGGTTGAAAAAATCGAAGAAGCCCGATTGAATGGGCAGTTGGACTTTGGTGAAAACTATCCTGAGCTTGCGTTGCCTAAGATCCAGGCGTTTAAGGAAAAAAACCTTACCTGGCATATGATAGGCCATCTTCAATCTCGAAAAGCAAAAGTTGTAGCAGCGCACTTTGATTATTTTCACTCATTGGATAGTTTAAGAATCGCTGAAAAATTAAATCGGGAATTGGAAGCCATCGGCAGAACATTACCGGTGCTTCTGGAGATTAATTTAAGTAAAGAAGCGAGCAAATCCGGGTGGCATGTTGACCCGGCCGATAGTGCAGAAATGGAAATGTTTTATAAAGTCATTGATACTATTATGATGAAATTCAGTCATCTGCAAATCAGGGGCCTCATGACGATGCCTCCTTTCAGTGCAGACACTGAAGCATCACGCCCATTCTTTGTGAAAAGCCGCTTATGTCTTTCTGTTATTAAAAATGCATTTCCAGGTCTTATGCTGGATCAGCTTTCTATGGGAACCACCCAGGACTATGAAGCTGCTATTGAAGAAGGATCTACTCATGTTAGAATTGGCACTGCTGTTATGGGTGAGCGCTCAAAACAGGGGTAGCATGAAAGAAAGGAAAGATTATGTTTTTTTTAATTCAGCTTATACATTTTATCGCTTCATTCCTGGTTATTTTGGTGATTATATATGCTTTCATTTCGTTTATCATGTCACCAACGCAGCCTTTTCGGCGAACGGTCGATTCGATTGTTGATCCAATGCTTGCCCCAATCAGAAAGATCGTTCCTTCCCTGGGGAGTATTGATATCAGTCCGCTGATTTTTGTTATCCTGATTCAGTTTATTGAAAGAATATTAATTTCGGTACTGAATCTTTTATAGGTAATAAAAAAACGATTCTTGCGGCATTTTTGATTTTGTGAAGAAAAACGATCTTACTGTATTAACGATTCATCTTCGTGTCATACCGAATGCTCCCAAAACGGAGTGGGTTGAGCAGCTCAGTGATGGAACGTTAAAACTGAAATTAAAAGCCCCGCCTGTTGAAGGTAAGGCCAATGCTGTATTAATTGCATTTCTGGCAAAAGAGCTTGAAATTCCCCAAAATGCCATACAAATTATTCTGGGCGAAAAAAGCAAAAATAAAATAATTCAAATTTTTTCCGCTGATTCTCGTAAAGCGTCTCAGGAATTAGAGCGCATTCGAAGCAGGATTGCTGTCAAAAAAAATTAACTGGTATATAAAATACGGCCGCAGTTTGAACAATAGACAAGGATGTTCTGAGTTTTAATGGATTGTAATTCAGCGGGTCGAATTGCTGCACCGCAGTGTGCGCAGGAATTGTCGATTACCTGTACAATTGCTTTTCCAGCTTTGGTTTTCTTTAAATCCTGATAGGTTATGTAGATGTCGGACGGAATGGATTTTGTTGAAGCTTCCCTCTCGATCTCCAGTTTTGAGCGTTTGGTTTCGAGTGTGTGTTTTTCTGCCAGCAGGAGTGATTTTTCGGTTATGGTTCGATCCTGAATTTCGGCTAATTCCTGTATATGGATGAGTTCATTTTGTTCTGCGGCTTCATAGTCAATCAGTTTTTCCAGATGAGTATCTTCAATGACCGATAATCTTTTTTTCAGGGATTGAATTTCTACCTGAAGGTCCTGTAATTCTTTGGGGTTTTTAACATTTCCCCCATAAAGTTTGTGTTCACTGAGACTGATTTTTAATCGAATTTCTTTGTCTTGTTCTTCTACCGTACGCAGGGCAAAAAATGATAACTGTTTTTCGTTTTGGGCCGTTGTCAGTTTTTTCTCGGCATCCTGAACTCGGTGATCAGATTGGAAAAATGATTCTATTTCCTGTAATCGTTTCTGTACTTGTTCAATGTCATTGTCAAGAAGTTGAAGTCGGAAGAGCAGGGGTGAATAGTTCATACTCTTATTATAGGGTACAATGGCGAATTCATGCAATTGCAAAAAGAAAGCGTTTCAGATGTATTCAAGTTTTACTACCCAAACAGAGAATTTAAATTATTTTGAGTCCATAGGTCGCGGGTTTTGATATCCATAAAAACAGCCTTCCTGACCGCCATATGCGGAAGTAAGGAAGGTTGTTTTCAGTATATATACTATACCAGCGCCCCGGGAGCGATTCGAACGCTCAACCATCGGATTAGAAGTCCGGTGCTCTGTCCATTGAGCTACCGGGGCAATTGTGATTTTATTGGACGGGTCGTATGCCGCGATAGATTTTTGGCCCGGTCAAAGTGCGAAGAATTATATCAGGAGAACGGTTAATTTTTAGACCCAACTCTTCCGGAGTGAGCGGCTGATTTTCATTAACCAGAAATGTTTTGAAAACAGAATCAACCAGGGTGTTATATTCACTTAAAAAGTCTGGTTGTAAAGCGCAGTGCTTCAGGAGTAAATGCAATAACCCGTCAATTTGTGTAATTTCAGCGGTTTCGGGATCAATCAAATCAATTGGAATTTTCGGATCATGATTTTCATAATATTCCTGATGTTGCGGGCAAAGATAACTTAATAAATAGACATTCCAATTGTTATCGGTTTCTTTCCACCAGTTCCAGTCGATGTGAAAAGGGGTGTGTATATTCGGTCTGACCAGGCTGGATTTTATCATATTACTCATTCTGGGTTCCTTCTATATCTGAAAATCGGAAATAGAGGTCTCCTAAATGAGAAGCCCAGGAAGAAGTTTCCAAAATACTGAGCAGTACATCAGGAGGGCAGCGGCGAATGGTGTTGAGCGCTGCATAAAGTTCTTCTGCATGCACATTTCCCTGGGGATTTAATCGTGAAATGCTGTGCATGATCTGGCGGATGTTTTTTTCTGTTGATGCATAGGAACCATTGGTTTTGACCCAGATGTTGTCCATGGCTTTTGGATCAGGGATGGCAATTGCCATGCGGGGGTCAACCACGGTAGATACCGATTGTCTCAGATCGGCAAATACGACGACTCCGTCTGCCCCAACCAGGGGAGTTTTTATATAGTCTTTCGATGGCCGCTTTTTTTCAACGGAAATCCAGACAATTCCTGGTTCAGCATTTTTTTCCAATGTGATAAGGCTTCCTGGTTGTATGTCATTTTCGCAGTACCAGTCGGATAAGCCGTAGACATACCGTTCTTTACGAACCACCCAGCCGGAAAATTCCTTTTTTGTGTTTTTGTCGCGAAAGGTAAATAAGATACGGGAGGATTCATAGGATGTGGGGAAAAAACAGCTGAGGTTGCCTCCCAAAGGAAGCGTGCCGGTTCGCCAATGGGGGTAGAGTAATGCGATTGTTGTTTTGTCACCTGGTTGGTTGTGATGATGGCGGGCAGGCAGGAGTTCATCAACAATATTCTTTGAAAACTGATCAAGCATTTCCGAATGAAAATCTTCTTTCAGTTCAAAAGGCTCAAATAATAATTGCTGGGGGGGGGTTTGAACATATTCAGGTTCCAATCGTTTAAGGAACCAAAGTGTTTTCCCGGCAGGGCCGACTTCATCAAAACGGTCGTCTTCCTGCAGTGCGTAATTCAGAGAGAATTCTGTTAAATTCTGGTTGGTATCGGTTGGGAGTTCTATGGATTTTAAGATGGAAGCCACAGTGAGCGGCCCGCCCTGATGTTCATCGAGAATGGCTTCTGCAAGATTTAAATACCCCTGATTGATGTCAACCAACAACGATTTGGGGAACCATTTGTCTGCAACTAAAATTAAGTCAGGGTTTTCGATCAGGGCATTTTCGAGTTTTTCCAGCAGATCAGCGTGATATTTGTGAATTTTGTCAGAAATGCTGGTTTGTATATCCTGTGCACGATCAGGGTTTTGATCATTTAATGGATGATTTTCTAACGCAGATGCAAACATGCGGGTGGATCCATCCTGCATTTTAACTGAAACGACCGAAAAGGAGCTTTCTTCCGGATTAAAACCTTCTCGAATTGATTCGACAACCCCGGTTTCTTCCCAGCCCAGGGCCGGAAAAACCAAACGGTTGCCGATTTGATGAGAATCTTTTGGAAAATAGACAGTCTCATGTTGCTGTTGATTCTGGGATCTGTTGTTTGCTGAAATTTCAATTCGATTTTTGATCAGGGCCCCTAATAATTCTGAACTGGATTGAGGCAGTTCAATGTCCAGTAAAAAATTATACAAAAACTCAATATCATTACTATCGATTAAAAATTCGTTCCAGTATCCGTTCGATGTTATATTGCTCAAACTCATCCAATCTCTCTCAGGCAGTAGTTTATAACAAAGCCATTATACCTTAATTAAAACAGGTTTTGTCCATCCAACCATTGTAAAGGATCGACCGGGATGCCGTTTACCCAGATTTCAAAATGGAGGTGCGGCCCGGCAGAACGACCCGTATTGCCAACAATTCCTATTAAATCACCCGCCGCGACTTCCTGACCCGGGGTTACTTTTGATTCCTCCTGATGCGCATAGCCGGAATAGACACCCCATCCATGATCTATGAGTGTAAACAGGCCTCTGATGGGTAGTGTTCCGGAATAAACAACCTTTCCTGGAGCAGCGGCATAAATGTTTAAATTGTTGGCTTTGCAAATTGTTAAGTCCAGGCCTGAGTGATAATAGAAATAAGCGCCGTTGTTATAATCCCGCGCTTTACCAAAGGTAGATCCCAGGCAGGGTTCATCCAGCGGGTATTTCATGGGAGACAGCCACAAGCGTTGATCTGTATTTTGGATTACTCCCTGCAGGACCTGGGCTTCCTGATTAATTGAGTCTTCCTGCAAGGTCACTGCTTCAACACCAACTACATATTCTTTGCCGTAATTTGCGTCCCGGATCAGTACATCCAGCGTACTGTTTAAAACAGGGGTATTATCCCGTGTGATTTGTAATGTGAGGGGTAACAGGCCGGGTGTCTGAGTAGCAAGTGTACTTGCTAAAGATATCCGGTTGCCATCTCCATTGTCGTGAAAAATTAAAGGCACATTGTTGAATGTGGCACTTACCTGGCTTTGATCGATGTTGCCTACCTTAATAACAAAAGTTTTTCCGTGATATACTGGTGTTGGGCTGATTTCAATTTCTGGAAAAGTCTTACGGGTAGCGTTTTTTTCAGAATAATTCTGATTTATCAGAAGGGTGTCTCCAGGTAAAAGTATGTTCTCATCAGAAAAACGGCTGTACAAACGAATCGCCCAGGGATTTGCTCCGATAAGAAGCGCCGCTTCTTCGATATTCTCACCATTCTTCAACAAACCTGCCGGCAGTCTTTTCTGTTCGGCAGGAAGATCAAGTGAAAAGACTTCTGAACCTAAATACAACTCGTTGGGCGAGGTGGTGCGGCTTAAACGGCTGATTTCAGCCGGTGAAATATGTGATTGAAGTGAAAGACTGCGGATCGTATCAAGTGGTTGGATATATGTGCTGTGAAGAACGCCCGCAATTCCATCAAATCCCGGAATTTTTATTTCGGTTCCGAGCTTTAAAGTATTTGGGTCGGGAATGTCGTTGACCGCCAGAATGTCGTTGATATTGACTGCAAATCGGACAGCGATTGAGTACAGGGTATCTCCGGATTGGACAATGTATACAGGAAGAACAGGATTGGATTGTGCTTTAACGGGAATGCTGCCGGCAAACAGGATGATAAGAATGATTAAGATTGATTTTATTTTTAACATTGATCACATTGTAACATTAACTATTTTTCATGGTAAAGCTTATTGCCACTGAAGAAGTATATCTTCATTGCAATAAGTTTCGATATAATTATTGATATTTTTCCAGGAGTGCTGAATGTCAAAAAAACGGATAGTCATTGTAGACGATCATGAGGTGGTGCGTTTGGGGTTGCGAGCTTTACTTGGACAGACTCAAGCCTACGAGGTAATTGGAGAAGCTGGCAATGTTAAAGAAGCGCTTGAATTGGTGAATCGTTTGAGCCCGGATATTGTTCTCATGGATGTTCGTCTTCCTGGTATTTCAGGCATTGATGCCTGCGAACAGATTTCTGCAAATTATCCGCAAACCAAAGTGATCATGTTGACATCATTTGCCGAAGATGACATGCTGTTTAATGCTATTCGGGCGGGCGCTTCCGGATATGTTTTAAAGCAGGTTGGTGGAGATGATTTAATTCGTGCATTGGATGCCGTTGGTCGTGGCGAAGCTCTTTTGGATCCGGCAGTAACCCAACGGGTATTCCAGGAGGTTCGCCGGGCTGTAAAAGGAGAAGAAGCTTCTGCTTTTGCTGCTTTAAGTCAGCAGGAAAAGCATGTATTGGGTTTGGTTTCTTCGGGTAAAACCAATCGGGAAATTGCTCATGACCTGTTTCTTGGAGAGGGTACTGTACGGAATTATGTGAGCAGTATTCTTTCAAAGCTGGGAGTCAGTAATCGGGCTGAAGCAGCCGCTTATGCCGTTGAGCATAGTTTAAAAGATTATTTGTAAATTCCGGTTTCATAAATTTGTTCGTGTGCGCCTGCTGCGCAAAAACACAACCGAAATACAATATCTGTTTCCTGTATTTTACAAATGGACGTTTGTTATTTTAAAAAGGAATTGTTTTAACGTCTGTTTGCTGCCATTGTGCCGGGAAGACCGGGAATTTTGATTGACGCACAAAATGGCTGTTGCCTGTTAACGGCATTCCATCTCTGGATAATATCTGTCCCTTGTTCATATTCCTGGGAATATGATGGGCAGTAAATGATTCCCAAAAATTAAACCCCCAATAATTGCCGATGTAATGGCTAAGATGAGAACCGCTGCTGCAGCGGTGTCTTTCGCAAGTTTTGCCAATGGGTGAATCTCTGCGGTTATTAAATCAACGGTACATTCAATGGCTGTATTGAAGCATTCTCCTGACCAGACCAGGCCGATCATCAGTATTAAAAAAACACCTTCCGTCAGGGTAACTTTCAACACAAACGAAGCAATGATGACTAAAATTGTGATAACACCATATATCCAGGTGTTTTTCTGGGTTTTTATCAAATATAGAATTCCATCAAATGCGTGACGAAACGAAAGTATGCGTGAATGATTAAAATTCTTCATACCATATCCGCGAGTGAATGGATGCCAATAATTCATCCTGTTTATTCCACATGATGGTCTGATCTTCAGGTGACATATGATCATAGCCCAGTAAGTGAAGCAGGCCGTGGGTTATCAGTAAACTTAATTCATCCTGCAACCTGGATTGGGCTTCATGGCTTTGGCGGTCTGCCTGGGGCACCGAAATGAAAATTTCACCAAGAAAATTTATATTGAGTTCCGGATTCAGATACCCGCCTTCAAAAGAGAGAACATCGGTTGTTTCTTCGATCCCTCGATATTGAGAATTCAGTTCCTGCAGTTTGTCATCCTTTTCAAAAACAATGGATACCTGATCATTTTTATGTTCAGGAAAGTTGATGCTTACTTCATTGATGATCTTTTTTACCCAGGTCTTCTTTACCCGCTCCTGAAAATCCGGATGGATAGAAATGTCTGTTTTCATAGCATATCTCCATTAACAACAGGAAGCGGTTTTGTGTCCTTTTTAATTTCAGGGTAACGAATTCTGGGATGATAAGTATTCTGGAGTGTAAAAACAAAAGAGTCGATGGTTTTGTTCAGGTCTAAAAAAGTCAGATTGGTTTCATTAAGCTGGCCCTGTTGCAGACACACTTCAATTGCTTTTCTGACGGTTTCTCTTAATGCATCTTCATCTCTTGGCTGATCTGCTCTGGCTTTGGCTTCTGCCGTATCTGCCAGCATTAATAACGCTGTTTCTTTGCTTTGCGGCTTTGGACCGGCATAACGGAATTTTAACTGATCCACTTTTTCCCCTTTTGCTTCAGCAATTTCAACGGCTTTGTTATATTGGAACCTGGTTATGGATGTTCCGTGATGTTCAGAAATAAAATTTATGACATTTGCGGGGAGGCGATACTTCTTGGCCAGTGTGATGCCATCGGTAATATGAGAAATAATAATTCGGGCGCTTTCTTCGGGGGTAAGATCATTATGTGGGTTTGGTTTATGCCCCAGTTGATTTTCAATAAAATACTGAGGATTAAGAGCCTTGCCGGCATCGTGAAACAATGCGCCGGCTCTTATCAGATAGGGGTCGGCTCCGATGGCTTTTGCTGCCAGCTCGGCCATATTCGCTACCTGCAGGCTATGCTGATAGGTTCCCGGTGCATTTTGTAAGATAAACTGTAAAAGAGGGTGATCTGATCTGGATAATTCAATTAAATGCAGCGGTGTAGCAAAACCGAACAGTTGTGTAAATATAAATTGCAGGAGCAGCGCTAAACTGGCAGACGTCAGGCCATTTAATAATACGGCGCCAATCAGTGTTAATAGTCCCGTTAAATCTGTATAGGGGTCTGTAACACGGTAAGCGACAATGATAATGACTCCAATAAGCCCAATGATCAGACCTGACCAGATGAAACTGGTAATTCTCAGACCGCGCCAGAGTATAAGAATGCCTGCAATACCTGATATCCAGTAAAAAAGCGTTAGATCCAGGTTGTGCGCGGTTCCATAACCGGTGAGAACCGCCAGCAGGGATGTAAGTACGATGGCAGGTTCAGGAGAAAACAGGCTGGCAATGATTAATCCAAATGCTGCCAGGGGAAAAACGTATGGCAAAACGGAATGTTCCTGAATCAGAAGCCGGCCAGGAATTAAAAAGAGGAAAAAAAAGATGGAAATCAACAGGAGATTAGAAAAACTGATATTTGTAATGATGGATCTGCGCGAAAAATAGATTAACAGGACAGAAAACGCAAGAATAGTCAATGAACCGGTTGCAATTAACTCTTTGGATGCTGAGTTATTTCTGATCAGCCCAAACTGTTTGAGCGCTTCTTCAATTTCAGGGGTAATAATCTGACCTCGGGTGACGATCATTTGGCCCTGGATATATGTTTTTGATACCGGAGGAACATTTTCGGCAGCTTTGTTGACCGCGACCTGTGTGAGTTCAGGGCTATAGTGACTGTTGGAAATAATAAAGGGCGTTACAACGGAAGCAGTCAGGCTGGCCAGTTGGCGGGTAAAGGTGTAACTGATTAAACCGGGTACATTCTTTTTTCCATCCTCTAATTGAGAATCCTGTATCGTATTCTTCATTATCTGAGCGAGGACGGTTTTGGCTTCCTGTCTGATGAGTTCCCAATCTTCATCGGAGAGGGCAAGAAGTTGAGACGCAAAAATTTCTGAAGGTTGTAAAACAGCATCTTTGGAAAGGTCCTCGAGTTTTTCATAAAGCGTTGAATGAATGTCTTTTCTGACAATTGTTATATAGTCGAGGCTGTTTTGGAGTTTTTCCTGTTGTAATCTGGCAATATCAGAATCAGCCGGAAGATAAACCGGTGAAATGGATTTAATTTTTTGTTCAATGGCTGCTTTTGTTAAAATATCACTGGCATAGGTTAGCGTATAGGGGGCTTCAATATTGCTGGATGAAACACTGCCGGCAATTAATCCTTTGGATTGATACCCCATCAGATAAGGGTAAGAGAGGGATACAAAGATAAGGCTTGCAACCACCACGAGCAAGACAAAGTATATATATGATTTCTTTTTTTCAGTTGTCAGGTTTATATCTTTTACCAATGGGTTCATTGTTTTATTGTTTCTAACAAAGTTCTTACCACCTGGCTGATTTCTGAATTGGATGCTTTTCCCTGAACTTCCGGAAGCAAAGCTTTCATAACTTTTCCCATATCTGCCGGCCCGGAGGCATTTAATGAGTTAATAACCTTTTTGGTGAGATCCGTTAATTCTTCTTTTGACAATTGTTTAGGGAGGTAGCCTTGCAAAATGGATATTTCCTGATTTAATATACTTATCTGTTCACTTTTACCGGCAGTTTTATTGTCTGAAATCGAATCTTCCCTGATTTTAATTTCTTTTTGCACCAGCAGGAGAATGGCTGAATCTTCTGTTTTTATACCTTTTTCAGCGTCTTTTAATTTAATTTCACCCAGCAGCAATCGCAGAACTCGCAGCCGTGTTTCGTCTTTATTGCGCATGGCATCATGGATACTGTTCATGATTTGGTCTCTGATTGGCATAATCTGTCCTCTGTAATGGCTTATTATGGATATATTGTAATGTAATCTTTGATTAGATTATAAATGCTTTCGCCAATCCCTGGAACGAGCATGATATCTTCTTTGTTTAAAAAGCTGCCATGTTCGGTTCTGTAGTGGATGATTTCCTGCGCTTTTTGTGTTCCAATTCCGGGCAGCTTTATCAGGTCAGTCAGAGATGCCTGGTTGATATCCAGCAAATTCTGTGCAGGAGGAGGGGTGATGTCTGTGCCTGTTTGCGCATCCGGTTCATTATCTGATGGAATGTATATTTTTATTCCATCAGACAGGGTCTGTGCCAGATTAATCCGGTGAATATTGGCATTTTGTTTTAGCCCTCCGGCTTTTAATATGGCATCCTGGATACGGCTGCCTGGCTGAAGATGATAAACTCCGGGCTGGACGACTTCTCCATCAATATGTATTGTAATGGGGGATGGCGTAGCAGGATCAGGCAACCGATAAGGCTTTCCCTGCGGCTGGCTGGCAAAGATGATAATCACGCCCGCTGTCAGTAAACCAAAAAAAAATCCCAGAATTCCAATCTGCCAGTTTTTCATTTCTTTAATCGGTTGAATTTTCCAATTTCAGCATGGTGTTAAAAGCGGTTATTGCAATTTCCAGCATCTCTTTATCCGGTTCTGCAGTAGTCAGCTTTTGAAGCCATAAATTGGGTTTAATGATGATGGAAACCAGGGGGTTCATACGATTGTTTGCAGTCCAGCGTAATAATTCATAGGCAAAGCCTGACAATATCGGAAGCAACAGCAGCCGGCTTATTAAACGGAAAATGGCGTTCATTGGGCCTAACAATGTAAAGACTATAATGGATAGTACGACCAGCGTTAATAAAAAAGCTGTTCCACAGCGGGGATGTAAAGAGGAAACGTTTAATAAATTCTCAGGCGTTAATTCCATGTTTGCTTCAAATGCATTGATTGTCTTGTGTTCAGCCCCATGATACTGAAAAACCCGATAGATTTCAGGCATTCGGCGTATTAAGACTAAATATATAAGCAGCAAAGCCAGTCGAATTAATCCTTCTGCGAGGTTACTGATCCAATGACTGACATGAAGCCATTTTTCCAATCCGCTTCCGATCAATGCCGGCAGAAGGAAAAAAACGCCGATTGCAATAATAAATGAAAGACTTATCGTGAAGACGAGAGAAGCGCCTTCTATTTTTTCTTCATTGTCGCCTGTTTGAAAATCAGATGAAACAGTCAGATAGCGTATGCCGATTCCTAACGAATCCCAAAGCATTAATAAGCCTCTTAAAACAGGGGTTTTTATGATCCAGTTTTGATAGGCTTTTGGAAGTTTTTCAGTTTTCATCGAAATGGTTCCATCCGGTTTTCGGAAAGCCGCTGCAATATAGCGACTGCCTCTCATTAAGACCCCTTCAATAAGAGCCTGACCGCCGTAATTTGGAAGTTTAAGTTTTTCTGCCATTATTGTTGCGATTCTTTCTTTGTGTTCATTAAGTTATGGAAAAATATTATATAAGCATCTATTCCTGTATACCAGGCCAAAAGATTTAAATTTTCATTTGGCCCATGAATGTTACTGTCGGGAGCACCCAGTCCGGTTAAAACGGTTTCACTGCCTAATATCTTTTTTATATAATGAACAATGGGAATGCTGCCGCCTTCCCGACTGAATAAAACATCTTTTTCGAAAGCGATTTTAAAGGCATCAGCGAGGGCTTTTACTTCAGGAAGATCCAGTGAAAGGATGGAGGCAGGAGAGCCGGCCATCGGAGTCAGTTCCCAATCAACCGTTTCAGGCGCGTTTTTTTTCAGATAACGTACCAGTTGCTGCTGTACTTCAACAGGATCCTGGTTGGGCACCAGCCGCATGGATATTTTTGCCATTGCCCAGGATGGGATGATTGTTTTTGAACCGGAACCGGTGAACCCGGAAATCATGCCGTTGACATCCAGTGTAGGGCGGGCAGACATCCTTTCAGGATTTGTGTAACCAGCCTCTCCCCATAAGGCTTTTACGCTTGCATTCTGTCTGATGTCGCTGTCTGTAACAGGAAGTTCAGCGAAAAGCTGGCGTTCCCTTTCGCTCATATCGGGGATACTGTTATAGAATTCAGGCAGTGTTATTTTTCCATCTGAATCTTTCATACCTGAAATCAGGCTACACAGCACCTGTGCCGGGTTTTGTATTACTCCGCCGTAAGAACCGGAATGCAGGTCGGTTGTTGGCCCGGTAATTTTTAATTCAAAATAGGCCAACCCCCGCAGACCATACGTGATCGTAGGGCTGTTTTTTGAAACCATTCCGCTGTCAGTATTGAATACGAAATCATTTTCCAGTAATTCATGATAATCTTCCAAAACTGCTGGAAGATTGGGTGAGCCAATTTCTTCTTCACCTTCAATTAACCATTTAATGTTAAGGTGAATGTCAGAGTTTTTTAAAACGGATTCAACTGCGCATAAACAAGCCATAATCTGGCCTTTCATGTCTGATGCGCCTCTTCCATAAAGGTGATTATTTGTGACGACCGGAATAAACGGATCACTGTTCCAGCATTCCAATGGAGTTGCCGGCTGAACATCATAATGGCCATATATCAGAATGGTTGGGTACGAAGGATCAATGGTTCTTTCTCCAAAAATGACAGGGTGGCCCTGCGTTGGTATTGTGCGTACTGAAAACCCCAGGGCTTTAATTTTTTCCTGGATCCAATTTGCAGCAGCCAGAATATCTTTTTTATATTGCGGATCGGTAGAAACAGATGGAATTTTAATAAAATCTATGAGTGACTCAAGAAATTCAGTTTGATGGGCGTGTGCATATTCAACCGCTTTGGTGTATGAAGGCATTCTTTACTCCTTAATGTGCTGATGATTATATTGCATGTTGTCTTAATTGGGTACGCATTACCGGATAATGCTGCGCTGTGTAACATTCCGCCAGTCAGGAAACGCAGGTTTTAAAGTGCATTGCGGAATGCCAAGCCGAGAAATTTTCAGGTTTACATGTTCAATCGGTTAATGAATTGCGTATAGCCATAATAATATAAAACACTCACTTGTACCATTCAATCTTCCAATGATACTCATAAGACTTGACAGAGTGGTAGAATTGCTGCAACACAAAGCATTGCTTCAGTGACGGTCGGGTTTACCAGGGAGTGAGTTCTATTTTTTTTATGGAAAGCAAACCGATTAAAACGATTGGGATTTTAGGGGGAACCGGTAAAGAAGGCATGGGACTGGCCTATCGCTGGGGAAAAGCCGGGTACGCAATTGTTATTGGGTCACGGTCTGTTGAAAAAGCGACCGCAGCCGCTGAGCATATTCAACAACTTCCAGGCGTGCAGGGCGGTGGGGCTATAATTCGCGGAGCATCCAACAGTGATGCGGCGGATTCCAGCGATATTGCGGTTCTGACAGTGCCTTTTTCAGTTCACAAAGAAATGCTTGAATCAGTCAGAGACAATTTGAAAGGAAAAATCCTGATTGATGTTACTGTTCCGTTGGTTCCCCCAAAAATTACAAAGGTTCAAATGCCACCGGAAGGCAGTGCGGCGCTTCAGGCTAAATTAATCCTGGGCGAAGAAACCGAAGTAGTCGGAGCCTTCCAGAATATTTCATATGAAAATCTGCTGACGGATAAGGCAGTGGAATGTGATGTTCTGGTTACCGGGTCCAGCAGGAGCGCGCGCGAGATTGTATTAAAACTGGTAGCCGATGCAGGATTAATCGGCTGGGATGCCGGGCCTATTCAAAATTCGATGGTAGTCGAAGGATTAACCTCTGTATTATTAGGGATTAATAAGCAATTTGGTGTAGAAGCTGCCGGCATAAAAATTACTGGGGTTAACAGGTAGGTAATGAGGCAACTGACACTATCCGCCCTGGCGGCGTTTCCCATGATCCACCCCGGGGATAACCCAGGGGAAATTATTCTGCATTCTCTGAAAGAGAATCAGATCACACTGCAGGAGAATGATCTGCTGGTGATTGCCCAAAAGATCATCTCCAAAGCTGAAAATCGCCTGATCAACCTGGAAGATGTTATTCCTTCGTCAGAAGCATTGCATTACGCTTCATTGACCGAGAAAGATCCGCGACTGGTAGAATTAATTCTTCAGGAAAGCACAAAGGTAATTCGCTGGAGACTGAATTTGTTGGTTGTTGAACATAAACTGGGGTTCATATGCGCCAATGCCGGAATTGATCAGTCGAATGTGACCGGTAATTCTGTCAATTCAACGGCATGGGCATTGCTGTTGCCTCAAAACCCGGATCAGTCTGCACAGCGTCTGCGAGAATACATTCAAAAAGAAAGCGGTGTTTCGATCGGGGTTTTAATCATTGACTCTCACGGCCGTGCGTGGAGAAACGGCATTGCGGGTATCAGCATCGGAATTGCAGGTCTGCCCGGGGTGGTTGACCTGCGCGGAGAAGAGGACCTGAATGGGTATTGTCTCAAAGCCACACAGATTGCCGCAGCCGACGAACTGGCGGCAGGGGCGTCATTGATCATGGGACAGGCAAACGAAGGAACCCCGGTTGTGCATGTGCGCGGTTTTCCATATCCCTTACGGGAAGGCTGTTTACGGGAATTAATCCGGCCGGAAAATGAGGATTTATTCCGATAATGGAAGCCATTGTTTCTTTGGTCAGTATTAATAAGACTGTTATTCATTTGGAGGCATTGAATTTAATAAACAGGCCTCCTTATCACCAGGAAACAAATGTGATTCCAACATTCCATTTATCATGGCAGGTAGCTGAGGTCTTTGATCTTCCAAAAATAAAACAGGAGTTGGCTTATATTTCATCTGAATGGGATGGATTTACCATTCGTACTACCGGATTGGGATTGTTTACCGGTGAAAAGCCGGTTCTCTATTTGCCGGTAATGAAAAATCGGGGTCTGTTGGAAAAACATGAGCAAATCTGGGCTGCCTGTAATCCATATTCAAGTCAGCATCATGCATTATATTCGCCTGAATCATGGCAGCCTCACATAACCATATTGTATGAAAATACTTCAATGGATCAATTGTTAAGCCTGATCCACAAATTACTTCCAATGGATTTAAATCTGGAATTCCAAATTCTCTCTTTGGCGGTTCTGTATAATACTCAACAGAAACAAGGTATGCATTTTGAATGTACATTAAAGAAAGGGTTATTTAATTAAAATATGAAATGTGTTGCTTTATCAGGTGGAGTGGGCGGAGCAAAACTTTCTCATGGATTAAATGCTTTGTTGCCTTCCTCTGACTTAACCATCATTGTAAATGTTGGAGATGATTTTTACCATTGGGGACTGAAAATATGTCCTGATTTGGATACAGTTTGTTATACCTTATCAGGGAGATCAAATCCAACAACCGGCTGGGGCAGATTGGATGAAAGTTGGAATGTTTTTAATGAAATTTCTGCATTTGACAGCGATAATTGGTTTCGCCTGGGTGATAAAGATATTGCAACTCATATTTTTCGAACGAAAAAGCTGAATGAAGGGTTTCAATTATCTGAAGTAACAAAGATGTTTTGTGAATTTTGGAATATTGGACCAGGCATACTTCCTGCAAGCGATGATGAAGTTCCAACAATTGTTTCCACTGTTGAGTATGGAAATTTAAGCTTTCAGGAGTATTTTGTAAAAAATCAATGTGAACCGACCGTAACTGCTTTTCAGTTTTTCCGGGCAAATCATGCAAAACCTTCACCAGAGGTACTTGAAAGAATTGAGCAGGCAGATATGATTGTTTTTTGTCCATCCAATCCATGGGTGAGTATTGATCCTATTCTTGCTGTTCCAGGTATTAAAGAATCCATCCAATCAAAAAAAGTTCTTGCTGTTTCTCCAATTGTTGGCGGAAAAGCGATAAAAGGACCCGCCTCAAAAATGTTTAATGAATTAGGCATTCAGCCAAGTCCTTTGGCTCTGGCTGAAAAATATCAGGGATTATTGGATTGCCTGGTACTGGACAACATTGATCGGGATTACCAAAAACAGATTGAGAACCTGGGCATTCAAACGGTTGTTACGCAAACGCTCATGCATACTGTTGAAGACCGAAAACAGCTTGCCAGTACCATAATTAATTATGGTGCAACCCTATGACTCATTGGTTGGTTATTCCGATAAAACCTTTTGAATATGGAAAATCCAGACTTGCGGGTGTTCTTCATCCAGAAGCCCGCGTTTCACTTAACAGAAGGCTCTTGCAACATACGATTGAAGCCATCTTAAAGTCGGATTGGAAAAATGTCGCAGTTATCAGTAAAGAAAAAGAGGCTTTAGGGATAGCCAATCAGGCAGGATTCAGGTTCATAAAAGAAACGCCCCCTTTTGGATTAAATCGAGCAATGAAACATATGGTTAACCTGCTTATGCAGGAAGATGCAGGCAGTCTTACACTCATTCCATCTGACCTTCCTTTACTTGAAGCAACTCATCTCCAACAGTTATTCGAGATACGATGTCATACATCTGGTATGATAGTAATTCCGGATCATCGCCATATGGGAACCAATGTTCTGTCATTATTGCCCCCTGATCTTATTCCTTTCCATTTTGGCAAAAATTCATTTATGAAACACCAGTTGTTCGCTTCTGACAGTCATTCTAAAATCACCGTTATTGAAGAGATAAAACTGATGTATGATCTGGACACAAAAGAAGATATAGATTTTTTAGTAAAAAACTATCCTGACCAAATACAGGAATTTCCGGAATTATTTGCAATGAAAGATTAAGTATGATGATATTGAAAAGGAAATAATATAAAAAATGGCTGCAAAACCTGTTTATGTTGTTGGACATGTTAACCCCGATACAGATTCCATTGCTTCTGCAATGGGATATGCCTGGTTATTGAAAGAACGGGATGGTACAAGTACCATAGCCGGCAGGGCTGGGCCCATTAATATGCAGACCAGTTGGGTTTTAAAACAATTGAAAATGGATCCTCCTACGCTCATCACGGATGCCTCACCACGGTTTGAATCGGTGATGAGAAAGTTTGATACAGTTTTACCCAATGAGCCTCTCAGTGAAGCCTGGGAAATTGCCAGCCGAACCGGTGGCGTGGCTCCAGTTGTCAATGAAGATATGACTCCTTACGGTTTGATTAATGGCAGAAGCCTGTTTACTTTTATTGACGGCCTTCTTGGCCCAAATCTGGAAAAAGATTCACTGTCGATCAGTCAAATGATGACATACAGCTGTAAAAATGCCTGTGATGAAACTGTGGCAAAATTCCATGCCTCGTCACGTATACGCGACATGCTTAATCATATGTTGCGCGTAGACGGTGATGAATTTTGGGTCGTAGATGAAAATAACAAATATATGGGTATTTGCAAGCAAAGAGATCTTTTAAATCCACCCCGAATTCAACTGATCATGGTAGACCACAACGAAAGTTCACAGGCAATAGCTTCACTGGAAGAAGCTGAGATTATAGAAATTCTGGATCATCATCGTTTGGGAAACCCTTCAACCCGTATTCCCATTCGTTTTACGGTAGATGTTGTTGGCAGTACCAGCACATTAGTTACTGAGAGAATAGCCAATGCCGGACTGAGGGCCCCAACCCCTCTGGCCGGATTAATGCTGGCAGGATTATTATCCGACACTTTGATCCTGAAGTCTCCCACTACGACTTCACGCGATCGAAAAGCTGCAGAGCGGCTGGCTCGGTGGGCTTTTGGGGTAGATGGGTCATTGAATGGTGAAACCATTCAATCTTATGGTGAGAAAGTACTTACTGCCGGGTCTGGTATTACATTACGCTCTGCTGACGAAACTTTAAATGCGGATATGAAGATATACAGTGGGGGAGGTTTTGACTTTGCAATTTCACAGGCAGAAGTAATGGATCTTAATGAATTAAACGAACATTTTGATGAACTTACTTCAGCCTTATTGAAATTAAAAGAGAATAAAAATCTGCACTTTGTCATTCTGATGGTAACGGATGTGGTAAGAGGTTCCAGCCGAATACTGACCATTGATGCCCCACCGGTTCTTGAAGATCTGCCATATATTCTGCAAGGTGATAAGACATATCTGGCTGAAGGTGTGGTTTCACGTAAAAAACAATTATTGCCGACCGTTTTGGCAATGCTGGAAGCATAATATCGTAAGTAATCAATAAACCTGGCTGCAGATTTTCAATTGCAGCCAGGTTTATTTTCACAGCAACTACAGCAAACAAGCGCTCAGTTTATTTTGATTTAACATAGAAGTTAATGGGTTTTACCATATACCGATTGTCAGGGAAGTTGTTTGTGGTAACATACCCTGGTTTTGCATCAATAAGCTGAGGAATACGATTTACAATCGTACCGCATGTCAATTCCACAGTAGCAGGGCCGTTCACAATGACCGTTGTGTCTGGCTCACCAAAAACAGTCCATTCATTCTTATCGAACTCATCAGGAGCATATACTTTTCCGATACATTCAGTTTCAAAGGTAATACCTTCAGCTGTTTCGGTTGTTACAATGGCAGACATACCGGTAGCATCACCAGCCTTTATCGTCATGCCCAGTGTATCCGAATGCAGATCTTTTTTATATGTATGAGGAATACATTTTTGTGTCTGCGATGTTATGGTTAATCCCAGCTTATCACACAACCAACCATTCTGATTCCACATGTAAGAAGGAATGTATTCACCTCTTTCTACCAAAGCTTTGATCTCATCTGATGACAGGGAATTATAGTTACCGATTTTTTGTTCAAATTCTGCTAATGTCATACCGGCACCATGACCTTCAGCCAATGCAATTCCATAATCTTCAACATTGTAACTGCTGGAGCCTTTAATCTTTTTGATACTGGCCATGGAGCCTGCCAGATTGGTGATCATGGTACCCCAAAACAAATCCGGATAACCGCTGCCGCAAAGAGTACAGTTACCTTCTTTAGCCAGTCTGTCCAATTTTGCAGTCAGTTCCGGTGAAGAATTCCAGGGATACAAGGCCTCTTCGCAGGTTGCAATGGCATTTACACCATTTTTTGCACATATAGTATAGACTTCTTCCAGTTCTGCCACAGTACTGCGCGTAGCAATAATACATACATCCGGCTTTGTGGATTTCAGGATGGCATCTGCATCTTTCGCAGCGCTGATCGTTACCCCAACTTTATCGCTGCATTTGATAATTTCAGAAACATCCCGGCCAATCACGGCAGGATTCATATCGAAAGCAGCCACCAGTTCGGCGCCTTTTTCCAAAGCATAACGCATAAGGTAGGCGCTCATTTTTCCACAGCCATACTGAGCAATTCTCACTTTACGATCCATAATATACCCTCCATTATTTATTTTTATTAAGATGGATATTTACTTTTGTATTTAGTATAAAGGTTGTACCATGAACAAAGTCAACAGGCAAAATTAACCCAAAAACAGGTTATCGGTTAAGGCTGAAAGCAGCGCGCATTCTCTGCCTTATGACACGGGTGACTTTAAGTTAACCGGAATTTGGATTTTATAAAACATGCGTCGCTTATTGAAATCAAGGGCAAGAAAATCAATGATCACCTCGCAAAGGTAGTCACCTTTAATTTGATAACCTCTTTGTTCGATCTCATTCAGCAAACGAAGGGCATTTTCAGCTTCGCTGGAAAAGTTATCTGAACAGATACATATATAAAGCCCTTCTGAAACATCCTGCACTTGCTCAGAGACATCGCTATTGTCGACGAACATGAAAACTTCATTGGAAAACAAACTTTTATTTTCCAGATAATTACGGCGTATGATTGTGCCAATATTGCTGAAATATGAAAGGGGAATATCATTAATCACCATATGCCCTTTAAGCTGGCGCAGCATATATTCATACCCTGCACTATCCTGTTCGAAAAAATTTTCAGAGCAAGTGTAAGTATATATCCTGCGACACCCAATAAATTCAAAAAAAGCCTCACCATTTTTAGGCAGTGACTCATATTTCTGATAATTTTCAAGGCCACGGGTAACCGCAATTTTGGATCTGTTCAGATGATTAATTTCATCTTTGATAGCCAACAGCTGTTCGTTCAATAATGTTTTTATTTTTCCAGAATCATTATCTGAAAACAACTCACCAATACGTCGTAAGGTCATCCCAGAGGTTTTAAGATACTGAATCAGATCCAATCGTGCCGACTGACCAATATGATAATAGCGGTAACCAGTAATTTCATCGGTGTATGACGGGACCAACAGACCTTTTCGGTCATAAAGCCGTAATGTTTGTTCCGAAATATGGTTGAGTTTGGCCATTTGACCGATGGTCAGCTTTTGAAAATCCATGGTTATGGTTTTATTGGGTATTAAGCTCATAATTTAAGCCTTCATAATTTATAAAACGTTAAATTTCATCCTCTGCTGCTGAATGCTGCGCGGCCAGCAATGCTATACATGCTTTGGCTCTGTCAACATCATTATCCTGAACATAAACCGTCGCACTGCCCAGATAACCAGCCGTGAAACCATAGACCAGGCCAACAGATTCCTGGAGAATAAGAGAAGAAATTTCATAGGATTGCAAATATAACTTCATCATTTCTGCATCAAGCATTCCATTCGCATGGTAAACTTCCTGCATTCCTTTAGGGCTCATTGATGGTTTCCTTTCAACTATGCTGCAGTTTATTAATTCTAATCCTTTTCGTGCAAAGCAGAATATTCTGTATGAAGAGCAGGTAATACATCTTGAATAATTTTATTTATTATTTTTGTCAAATTACAGCAACATTCTTTATTGGTATTTTTACAGTCAGGAAATCAATCTCCATTGATTCTGATCATGACAATTCAAAATATCGTACGATAATTTTATGTGTGATTTTCAGCCTGATACTTGTTTTCAGCATTTTAAACTCGGTTATTGTCAGCAGGTGGATTAAAAGCGCTTTCATATCTGTATCAAAAGGTTACTTTTTTCAACCGGTATGGCTCTTATGGTTTAGCACAGGCATATATTTAACAATCATCGATATCCGGTTTCGAGCTATTCCAACCAATAGCCTTTTAATCATGTCAATCCTGGCAATCATGTCCGGGCTATTGCTGTACCCATTCAAAAGCCTGCTATTTTCAGTTGCACTTGTTACACTTATATTATTTATAATCTATTGCGGAGGAAAATTCTACAACCAATTAACAGGCATCGATAGAACAGAGAATCCAGCTTTTGGAAGAGGGGACTTGTGGATGGGAGCAACAATCGGCGCATTGCTACCCGTGCCATATTCTTTATATGCAGTTTTTTTATCGATTATCTTAACAGGCATTACCGCTTGTATTTATTTAATCATCCATAAAAACAGAGCGCGGCAGGAAAGGCAGAATATTTCCATTCCACTGTTTCCGTACTTTCTTGCCGGATTATTAGTCGTCTATTTCCTGAAATATTTTTATCTTTCGTAAACAAGCGGTTATAAACTTCTTCGAAATTGTTCCAGGACACTCGGGGTAAGCAATGGACAGTCATTTTGAAACGGAGAAATCAAAGTTCGCGATTGCGTATAGTTGTTTTATGCGGACATCTTCCAATACAGTTCCATTTATTTTGACAACTAAATTGCTTTGGCAGAGGAACACCGCCATCAAAATTAAAACACGCTGTTCAGATATCCATCCCGCTGGCATCTATGAATAAATATTCATAACGAAAGGGGAGTGATGTCAGATATGAAAACGACAGGCATTATTTTTTACTTCTGAAAAAAATTTTAACAATGCATTGAGCAGCCATCAGGGAGCATAATTCTTTTGATCTTCATGGAACAGGTAACACGATCAGTTTCTTTACCAATTCGCGTACCAATGCCATATTACAGATCTGGCAGGCTTCCCATTAACCGAAGCCGTACAATCCTGTAATGAGGCCGGCAAAAAATAATCCTGAATAACAATTCCATCCAGCCAGGAATTTTGATTAACTGCTATAAGGATCGCATTATATATATCTGCCTGAGCAGAGAAATTTGGATGACAAATATCCTCATCAGCATAACCAAGGGTCATCCAGTTTCCAATATTACATTTATCCGGATCCGTCATGCAGGAATCTTTACTGCCATCCATAGCAGGAAAACCAAACCCCAATATAATCCGCTTTTGGATAGTTTCTTTGAGAATTTGAATATCCTGCACTAATGCCCGGTTGAAATCATTGGTCAGTTCAGATATTGTGAATTCTTCAGAATCATTTAAAAGAGGCGCTTTCCATTCAATGTAGACACAATCAAATTGATCAACAAAAGAGGGTACCGGTTCAAATTGATAAGGGTATGGAACAGCAAAAGCCAAATCGCCCGTATAAATCTTTCTGATATTATTAATTAATTCCATCCAAAATTGATCAGTAGCGTCGGGAGTACCCGAAAGCGACCCGTCAAACAAACGTCCTTTTGGTAATGCCGGATAAATTTCTCTGCCGCCTAAAATGAGCATTTTTACATTGTTTTCAGCCGCAAAATGCGCATAATGCAGGACAAATTCTTCATACTGAGCATACCAATATGACCACCATTCTGCATCACGGTTGCTTTTTTCCCACCACATATCAACCGTATCAGGAAAATATAATTTTGGAAACATTCCAGCATTGATTCCCAATCGCTGAGTTTCTGCGACCAAATCGATTAACTGGTCATCCCGTAAACCAACAGCCATGTCAGGGCGTATCAACGGCTGTGCTGAATTCTCTGTAGCCCATATCGGAGAAAAAAGGATGGTATTTGGCTGCATTTCGTTTAAATAACCCAAATTTTTATTGGCGTTAAAGACCCAGGTTTGCTTCAGGATTGGATTAAGTTCAATGCCTGCTACAAAACTATTCTCTTTGTTTTGAAATTGAGAAGTGGTTACATATGTTGGAAGTGTATTATGGTTGATGGATTTCCAGTCAGTAATTTTATATTGTATAAACTGTTCCTGGTTTGAGGGAACAAAAGAATTTAATTGGTTCGATGAAACAGCCGTAAGCTCTGTTGCAGCTTCACAAATACCATTTCGGCATATTCTAAACCCAATATTTCCTGTCCAGTTTAAAGGACTATAGAGCGTATATTCCCATGTTTGATTTCCACTGTACCACATAGGAATCGGCTCCAGCCACCCAAAGGGATTAAACTGGATGGTCAATTGTTCATATGCAGGTGTTGATTCAGGAACCTGGATTTGAAAATGTATTGGCTGATATTCGCCAACTTCCCAGCTATTTACACTTTCCTGGATGATTAAGTCATGATCAGGAACCAACAGCCTGTGTATCAGAAAGCTTCCATCCGGTGCATGCTCTGCATTCCAAAAGCCATCGCCCAGGCTGTATTTATAATTAATAAAAGCCCCACTGGGCAATTTTAAATCCAGCCGATATGAGCCGTCAGATTGTACCTGAAATTCTGGAGCTAACAAAGCGGAAGTGGATACTCCACCAGCCAAATCTGTAAATGTATTGCCCATTTGAATGAGATCACCTGTCAACCGAATGCGTTGATTAAGATTCTGCATCGATGGCGGTTGAATGATCCATGTTACTGTAACATCTTTGCCTGGAAAAAGCTCAAGATCAGCAAATGTAATTGCATTCTGAGCAATGATTGCACCCTGTTGATATGTTTCGTATCGACCATCCGGGCTGAATACAACTAAATTCTGAAGGCCGATCGGAACGTTATGTAATATAAAAGAGCCGGAACTGGTGGTTAAATCACTGTTCCCGGCAATGCTGACAATTAATCCAGATATCGGTTTTTTACTGACTGAATCTACAATTGTCCCCTTCGCTTCACCGCAGACTACTTCATAGAATTCATTTTCCCAGCCATATATCTGGTCCACTGTTTTTTGGTTTTGTTCTATTTTAGCAACACGATATCGCATCAACCTGCCATCAGGAAGTACTTCCTGTAACAATGTATCCGTTTGTTGTCTAAATCGATATTTTACGAGTGAGTGAACAGGAAGTGATACCTTTATTCCATATTGAGTATCATTTACTTTAATCAATGGGTACCTTTGTGGGTTGAAGGGTAAGCCTGTGACTTCGTCCAGAATTTCAAGAATGAGGAATCCGTTTATGGTCTTTCCCTCAGGAAGACTAACGACAAAATCTGCTTCCGTGAATTCGATAGAAGGATTACCGGGGTTAATCAAAGACACCGTTGATGGAAGAAAAGCGCTGCAACCGGAAAAGAGTATTGCAAATATTACAAGTATACAGCCTGTTTTATATTTCATATCCTGCCGGTCACCAGTGTTGTTTTTATTCATTTACATTATTTGTGAAAAATGCCTGCGAAATTTCATTTTCTTTTGACGCCAACGCGCCAAGAACTCCATTAACAAACCGTGAAGCGCTGTCAGAACCATATAATTTTGCCAGTTCAATCGATTCGTTGATCACAACTTTTACAGGTGAGGTTTTTGCCACACCAAACTCCCATAATGCCATTCTTAAAATATTGCGGTCAATTACAGCGATCTGGTCAAGAGGCCACTCAGGTGCATGTTTGGCAATGATTTCATCCAATTTTTGAGTAAGCGGAATGACCCCTTGAACAATCTGAGATGCAAAAAATGAGAGGTTTTCTTCAAGATCATTCTCAGAAAGCCGACTGGCCAAAACGGTTCCCGCGGAATGGCCGGCAATATCTACTTCATAGAGCACCTGCAACGCAACACTTCTGGCTTTTGTGCGTGATTTCATATTTTACTGAGATTCATTTTTACTGTAATCGATGTTTTCAAAGTGAACATTGATTTTACCTGGTTCCATACCAATTGATTCTGAAATAGCCCGGGCAATATGGCTTTGAATATCTCTGCCCACCGTTCTCAGGTTGTAATCTGACTTGGCAATCACATAAACACTGACGTTCACCAGTGAATCTTCAATATTTACGATTACTCCCTCTGAAGAATTTTTCGTAAAAAGCCGGTCTACTGGCACGGTAACAGTTGCAATTTGCGCTACACCAGGGACAGCCAGTGTTGTCAGTTTTACAATGGATGTTAACACATCAAGTGAAATCGTAGTTGTACCAAGTGTTTTGATATTTTCAGTCATCGTATTTTATACTCCTGTATCTTATCTATTATTATACCTGGAAGTTTTATAACATAAAATTTCCATACTTACTTTTGATTTTAAGGCATGTCGATGGGTTATTGTATAATGATTGGCAGGGTTGTACAAGCAAACGGCAGGATCCCTGTTGTTGGAACAGACTTCTTCCATGAAAAGGCAATATCAATTGCTTCCTGTAAATTTTTAGCAGGGGTCATATGTAATTCTTTTACGATCCGGGATTCTATATCAGAAACCAATATGACCCGCTTTTGTTTAAGAATACGACATGTCAGAAAAGCCTTATGTGGTCCAATCTGGAAAGCTGATTTGGACCATTTTAATAAAACATCATCAGGGCTTTTTGTGCCCAGCATAAAATCATAAAAGCCCTGGCTGCCATGACCATCACGGCATTCAGCCAATAAAATGATGATCCCATTCTGTTCAGTCATTTGGGCTGCATTGGTCATACCTTTTTGTGCCTGATAAAAGTTGATGTCTTTTGGGTATCCTCCGCAGGAGGCAACAACCAGTGGATAAGTGTGCTCAATTTTCGTTTGACAAAGATTCAAACTGGTTTTATAACCCTGCAGTAAGACCTGATGGGGGTGTCCGGTTAAGATCATATGTGTTTTTTTATCCGGACCAATCACTGCATTAATGACCATATCCAGCCCAGTTTTTTTTCCTATTTCTTCAACATCCAGACGCATGGGGTTATTCGTGATATTTCCAATTATGCAATTGTCGTCAGGCAGGAGGGAATGATTCTTCTGAATCGTCTCCATTCCTGTTAATCCAATAGAAACTGTCTTGTATCCGCCAGAAAAACCCATAAAATGATGGGGTTCCAGAGTGCCGATCGCAATCCTGAAATCCCTGTGATAAAAATCACGATTGATCCAAACAGGAGTATGATTCGGTGTTGTCTCTCCCAGATATTCCAGATTTGCTGTATCCAGGCAATCATGAATACAAATTGAAAAACGATTATCTTTTAATGGGTCGGGAAGGTATTTTTGCAGCACATCATTGGATACAGGACGATGTGTACCGCTGGCAACATAAAATCTGATGTTTTCTGACGGAATACCTTTGTCAGACAACCAGTTTAATAAATACCGGATAACAACATTGGATGGAGCAGGGCGGGTATGGTCATTAATTGCAATTCCAACACGCGCATTTGCAGTCAGCTTATTTAAAGAAACCGGAGGGATTATCTGCGAAAAGGAACGCTGGATAAGTGTCTCTTCTGAAACCTGGATGGATTGGTTATCAGGAGGCTGGCAATATTCAATGATCGAATGATCTGGAATGTTACAACCCTGATGTGTATCACCATAATTTAATTGAATAATTGACATGTTATTTACTCATTGATTTAAAAGCAGGTTGAAGAGAAGGGGATAGCACAAGAACTGATTATGCTTTCGATAAGTATTATTAAGGAAAGCATGATATAATACACGGAAGGTGGTGTTATTATGATAAATGATCATCCTCTCCCAGCTCAAAAAAGTGTGTATACTGCATTTCTTGATTATATCCAAATTGTAAGAAGTGCGCGCAGTTCCAAAACGGCAGAGACATATAAAAATGGTCTGATGACGTTTTTGGATACTCTCAGGCAAAACAATCACGATCCGGAAAAAATCACACCTGATGAAATGCCTGAGCAAGCTGTGCAATGGTTTATCCAACGCTTAAAAGATTATTCGCCTGCCACGGAGCGATTATATTTAACATCATTGGTCGGTTTTTTTGAGTATTTATTAAGTGAAAATCTGGTTAATATCAATATATTTCGTGTTCGGCAACTGATCAAACAAAGAGCACGCAGAATTGGTGTAAGGTTACCGCAATTTCCACAACATGAAATAGAGACTCTCATTGAGAAATTACCAAGCCCTGAGACTTTATCAGGGGACAATAAACCAGAATTACTTCGTATTCTGCGTGATGAAGCGTTTCTCATAACCCTTGCAGATACAGGTCTGAGAGTACATGAAGCCTGTAATTTACGGCGTGGTGACATTGACTGGAATGAAGGCAGAGCGGTTATCCTGGGGAAAGGAAATCGGGAAGATGTCGTTCGCCTTTCTCGGCGGTCCATAAAGGCCCTGAAATTATATCTACACGAAAGATCGGGGCTGGATGGCATATCCGGTAAACCTCTTTCCTCCCTCCCCCTTTTTGCCAGACATGATCAGGGCGCAGGAAAGAAAATTAAAAAAATTACGACAACGACCGGGCGTAATATTGTTAATTTTTGGGTCGAAACAGTTTTAGGAACAGAATATGTTGGAAAGATGACCCCCCACTCTTTTCGGCACTATTTTGTGACACGGGTACTGCAATCATCTGGAAATCTTAAATTAGCTCAGGAATTAGCCAGGCATCGGAATATTGCAGTAACGCAACGATATGCACACCTCTCGAATGATGAATTGGATCGCGG
>CAZEEL010000012.1:0-33114 GCA_964511135.1 uncultured Leptolinea sp.
GGGGGAGGGGGCATTTTTTACGGTGTTCTTCAGGACTATCAAAGAGTATTTTGCGCTGTCTGTTGCATGAGGCTGTGTTAAAATCAGTTGCATGACATTACGAGTTGTTTTCATGGGTTCCCCTGATTTTGCTGTTCCAGCTTTGAAGGCGCTTCATCGCCGGTTTCTTGTTGCCGGCGTGGTTTCTCAGCCGGATCGACCCGCCGGGCGAAAAAAACTGTTACAGCCGCCTGCGGTGAAAACGGCAGCCATGGCTTTAAATCTTCCATTGCTTCAGCCCTTGAAAATGCGGGATACGGGGGTGTTTGATCAAATAAAACAATGGAACCCGGATGTGATTGTCGTGGCTGCTTATGGTCAGCTTTTACCCAGGTCAATTCTGGATCTTCCATTTTATGGGTGCGTCAATGTTCACCCGTCTCTTTTGCCGCGCTGGAGGGGGGCTTCTCCCATTCCATATGCTTTATTGGCAGGTGATTTGGTTTCCGGTGTGAGTATTATGCAGATGGATGCTTCTCTGGATACCGGGCCGGTTCTTAATCAGGTGCGTTGTCCAATTCTTCCGGGTGAAACTGCGGCTATGCTGACGGATAAATATGCTGAAATCGGGGCTGATCTGCTGGTAAAAACACTGGAGGGGTTGCAGGATGGGCTTATCCATCCAACCCCGCAGGATGAAAGTTGTGCCACTTATTCACGCCTGATTCTCAAAGAAGATGGAAAGCTGGATTCTTCGAGGTCGATTCTGTGGGCGCAGAATCAAATTCGTGCTTATGATCCCTGGCCTGGGTTGTGGTTTGTTTGGAAGGATCAGCCGGTGAAGATATTAAAAGCTTCCGGACAGGCCAGCCTGCCTGGGAAAGCGGGCGAACATTTTATTGTGGATGGTTTCCCGGCTGTTCAATTGGAAGATGGCCTATTGCTGCTGGAGAGGATCCAGCCGGCTGGAAAAAATGCTATGGATGGCAAAGCGTTCCTGCGAGGCGCCAGAGATTGGCTCTAAGTTATTCGTTTTTCGGTTTATCGGGAAATTCTTTTTGCCATTGATATAACAGGTTTAATGCTTCAATCGGTGAGAGGGTATTCATGTCGATCTTTTGCAGATGGTCGAGCAGCGGGTTGGTTTCAGGGAAGAGGACAAGCTGTTGTGACATTTCAGAAAAGGTGTGGTTTGCTTTGCCGCTGGATAATTCAAGATTGTGCAAAATTTCATTTGCGCGCTGAATGACCGGTTTGGGCAGCCCGGCCAACTGAGCAACATGAATTCCATAAGAACGATCGGCTCCGCCAGGAACAATGCGATGCAAAAAGATTACCTGATGGTCTGCCTCGCTGACCGCAACATTGTAATTTCGGATGCCTGGGAGCTGATCAGCCAGTTGGGTTAATTCATGATAATGGGTGGCAAAAAGTGTTCTGGATCGCAAACGGGGCAGGTTGTGAATATATTCAATCACGGCCCAGGCGATTGAAACGCCGTCATAGGTGCTGGTGCCGCGGCCGATTTCATCCAGAATTAACAGACTGTGCTGAGTGGCATGATTGAGGATATTGGCGGTTTCTACCATCTCTACCATGAAAGTGGACTGCCCGGAGTGAATCTCATCCTGGGCGCCAATGCGGGTAAAAATGCAATCGACCAATCCAATGGTGGCCTGGCTGGCTGGCACAAAGCATCCTATTTGACCCATCAAAACAATTAATGCCACCTGTCTGAGGAAGGTGCTTTTACCGCTCATATTGGGGCCGGTTATGATTCTGACAATTTCACCCTCTTCGAACAGGGTGTCGTTTGGAATAAAACGCGCTTCCTGTAACCCTGTTTCAACGACGGGGTGGCGGCCACCCTGAATCAGCAGTTGGGTGTCTTCGGTAATGGTGGGGCGTACATACGCCTGGCGGCTGCTGACTTCTGCAAATGAAGCCAGAACGTCTAATTCAGCGATCGCACGGGCTGTTTCCAGTATTTCATTGGATTGCCTGGATATCTGA
This sequence comes from uncultured Leptolinea sp., assembly GCA_964511135.1. Taxonomy (GTDB): domain Bacteria; phylum Chloroflexota; class Anaerolineae; order Anaerolineales; family Anaerolineaceae; genus UBA4782. The sequence continues at coordinate 1,993 of CAZEEL010000012.1, forward strand.
GTGCAGAGGTCACGAAATAACAGAACTTCCAGTTCATGGATTCGTTCTTCGGCGTTTAAAACCACCGATTCGTATTCTTTCATTTCAGGAGTGATAAATCGTTCGCCATTGACAAGGGTTTGTTTTCGGATGTATTCAGACGGGGCCTGGGAGGCTAACGATTGCGAAATTTCAATATAGTAGCCAAATACTTTATTGAACCCGACTTTTAAGGTGCGAATGCCGGTTCGTTCACGTTCAGATTGTTCGAGGTTTGATATCCATTCTCTGGCCTGACGCGAGGCTTCCTGAATTTCATCCAGATTTGAAGAATATCCGTTTCGTATGATTCCTGTGGTTTGTAGTGTTGCAGGCAGTTCATCGGCTAAAGCCTGATGAAGCAAATCCAGAATGTCTGTGTGGAGATGTACCCGGGCAGTTAAATCCTGCAAGACCGAATCCCTGATCTGATCCAGAAGATTTTTGAAATCAGCAAGCGCTTCACAGGTCGAGCGGAGGGCGCTGAGATCGCGGGGGATGGCATTTCCTGAGCTGATGCGATTGATTAATCGTTCGAGGTCCTGAATGGACTTTAGCGCTGCCCGTATCTCTGCGCGTTTCAGCCCGTCCTTAAACAGAAATTCTACACGGTCCAGCCGTATGTTGATTTGGTCTATATTTAACAAAGGCTGGCTTACCCATTGCCGGATCAGTCGTTTGCCCATCAGGGTAATGGTTTGATCCAGTACGCCCAGCAATGAACCTTTCGCAGCGCCTCCGCGGATGGTTTGGGTCAGTTCCAGATTGCGTTGTGTGCTGGCATCTAAGGTCATGAAATCATGCAGAGAATATGTCGAAATATTTGTCAGCAGAGACAGCACCTGGGGCTGGTTTTCTATTAAATACTGGATAATTACTCCGGCCGCATTCACCCCGGCTGATTCGGCTTTTAAGCCATATCCATCAAGGGTTAATGTTTGGAATTGTTTTTTCAGGGTTTCATAGGAACGGACCGATTCGAATTTCCAGCCCGGCAGGTACGTGATGTGGTATGAAGCGCTGTCTGACCATTCAATGCCCTGTGGAAGCAGCAGCTCTGACGGTTGCAGACGAATTAATTCGGCTCGGATCATCGAATCCTGATGACCCTGTGGAAATTCAGTGGCGCAAAATTCTCCTGTGCTGATATCTGCATATGCCAGGCCAGCTTTATCTTCGGTTTGATAGACTGCCGCCAGATAGTTGTTCCGTTCTGAAGGAAGAAGACCGGGTTCAACCAGGGTGCCTGGGGTGACAACTCGTACTACTTTCCGTTCGAACAGTCCTTTATCAGGCTGGTTTCCGATTTGCTCGCAAATGGCAACATGATATCCCTTTTCAATCAGGCGGGCGAGATAATTCTCAACTGCATGATATGGAATGCCGGCCATGGGTACCCTGACCCCTTTGGCTACATTCCGCGAAGTTAAGACCAAGTCCAGTTCTTTGGACGTTGTTTCTGCATCTTCATCAAACGTTTCATAAAAATCTCCCAGACGGAAGAAAAGGATCGTATCAGGATATTGGCGTTTGATGTTCAGATATTGTTGCCGAATTGGGGTTAAATCTTCGCTCATACAGTGATTTCTCTCAGTTTATTTTAAACGATTTGCTGAAAAAGGATAAACCCATCTGCAGAAACCGGACGACCGTTTTCGGTTGGAACTTTCTGCGGTTTCTCAGAAGAGGAATGGGCAGCATGGGAGGTCGGTTGTTAATCGACAATGCCGAGTTCTTCATCAACCCAATCGGTTACATTGGCCATTGTTTCAAATTCAATATCTGAAAACAGGCTTGCCTGATTGGCGGTTACGAGCTGACGTTTGATCAGTTCAAGGAGGGCCAGAAAAGTGACAACAATTTCAACCCGGTTGTTGTTATGAAGTAACTGGCTGAATTGCCCTTTGGAGCGGTTGCTGAGATAATCGCGAATAACCGCGATTTTTTCGCGGATGGTAATGCGAGGCAAATGAACTACGGTTGACAGGCTGGATTGTGTTTGCTGTGAACAAAAAACGTCACGGGCTGCCTGAAGTAAATCTTCCAATGTCAGATTTGACAGATCAACCCGTTTTTCGAAGTTCAGGGGGGCCGGTGAAACTCTCAGATATGTGCGCAACCCCTGAATTTGCCGTGCATCAAAGTATCCGGCTAATTGTTTAAATCGTTTATATACCAGCAATTGACGAGCCAATTCTTCACCGGGGTCGATTTCGTCTTCGCTGGCGGGAATGGAACGGGTTGGACGGGGAAGCAGGGCTGCTGATTTTATTTGAAGCAGTTTTGCTGCAATGACTAAAAAGATAGAAACTTCGGCCGGGTCACGTTCTTTTAAATGATTCAGATATGCGAGATATTGATCGGTTACCTGAGCCAGCGCTACTTTTGTAATATCCAGTTGGGCTTTTTCAATCAGGTCTAACAATAAGTCTAAGGGGCCTTCGTAGACGTCTGTTGAGATCCGGTATTTATTTTCATCAGACAGCGGATTAATAAACATGATCCAGGATTATACTTGAAAGTGCGGGTATAATACTTCTTTATGTTAAAAAGACGGGTGTTTGTGGTTTTTTCGGAAATCATTAAATTTTCTGAAGCGATGATTAAAACATTGGCTATGTGTTGGAGGTTTTAGGATGCAGCAAGGTTCAACGTTACCTGAATTGCCTGAACAATTTGCTGAAAATATTGGGCTGAAATTTAAGGATAATCTTCTTTTAAACCGTGCGCTGATACATCGTTCTTATTTGAACGAGCATCAGGAAGCTTTGGAAGACAATGAAAGATTGGAATTTTTGGGGGATGCCATATTGGATTTCGTAGTGGGGGCCTGGCTGTATAACCGTTACCCTGAAATGGCAGAAGGGGAATTAACCCGAATGCGCTCGGCTCTGGTGTATACAGAACAATTGGCTGAATTTGGCCGAAAAATTCATATTGGTTCGGTAATGCGGCTTGGCCGCGGTGAGGCGCTTGGCGGCGGAAGGGATCGCTCGGTTCTGTTGTGCGATGTGTTTGAGGCTCTGATTGGAGCGATTTATTTGGACAAGGGGATCTCCGAAGTACAACGCTTTATGGCTCCATTTTTGGAAGAAACCGCTGACGATATTTTGTTGCATCATAAAAACGAAGACCCTAAATCGAAGTTTCAGGAATGGGCTCAGGCTCATGGCTATCCCACACCCATCTATGTTACCCGGAACATCAGCGGGCCTGAACATTCGCGGCATTTTGATGTTGACGTCTTATTGGCTCATGAAGTTTTTGGATCCGGTTGCGGTTCCAGTAAACAATCGGCGACCAAAGCTGCAGCAGCCGATGCCCTGCAGCGCCTGACGATTGATAAAGGCAGGGTATAGTAGCTGTATGCGAATTCGACTTAAATCATTGGAGATGCAGGGGTTTAAAACATTTGCTTCTCGTACATTGTTTGAATTTCCGGGACAGATCACGGCGATTGTCGGCCCCAATGGATCGGGAAAATCCAACATTTCTGATTCTGCCCGCTGGGTATTAGGCGAACAGGCTTATTCTTTGCTGCGTGCCAAAAAAACTGAAGATATGATTTTTTCAGGCTCTGAGCAGCGCACCAAGTCTGGTATGGCTTCAGTAACCATTACGTTTTTGAATGAAGATAATTGGCTTCCGATCGATTATGACGAAGTTTCTGTTACGCGCAGAGCATATCGAGACGGGCAGAATGAATATTTAATTAATGGCCAGCGGGTACGTTTAAAAGAAATTAATGAGCTTTTGTCGAGCTCTGGTCTGGCTGAAAGAACCTATACCATTATCGGGCAGGGGTTGGTTGATACTGCCTTATCGCTGAAGTCTGATGAGCGGCGCCGTTTTTTTGAGGAAGCAGCCGGTATTGGCTTATATCGTACCCGCCGGGATGAGGCGATTAACCGTTTGGATGTTACCCGCCGAAACCTTGAGCGAGTCGAGGATATTCTCAGTGAATTGACACCCCGCTTGCATAGTCTTGAGCGTCAGGCAAAGAAGGCCAGAGATTATCACAATGTTCTTTCTGAATTGCATGGCTTACTGAAAGAATGGTATGGTTTTCATTGGCATCGTATTCAGCAGGAAGTACTCAAACAGCGGGCTGTGGTCAAAACTCAGGAGGAACGGCTTCTTCTGGCACGGGAAAAGAGCCTGACGGTTGATTCTCAGATCACTCTTGTCAGGCAGGAAATGAATGAAATGCGTCAGAACCTCAACGTGCTGCATGCACAATCGGCAGAGCTGCATTCAGAGATGGAAAAAACCAATCGAGATCTGGCCGTTTTTGATGAACGGAAAAAATCTATTGTGAACCAGTACCAAAACCTGCAATCTGAAGCGGTTCATTTGGAACAGGAACAAAAACGCAGTCAGGAACGTTTGGCCGCTTTGGACGAGGAACTTGATCTCTTTAAGACAGAAGTTGATCAGGCAAAAACCAATCTGGATGCTGAACAGGCTGCGCTCAAAGAAATGCAGCAAGCCCGTTCTGTGATAGAAAACAGCATTGCTCAATTGCGCAAAAAAGTATTGGATTATGAAATGCGTAAGGCGCAAAAACGGGCTAAGCTTGAAGAACTGGGTTTGCAGCAGCAGCGTTTGGAGCAACAATTGGAGGGGTATTCCAAAAAGATTACTGATTTTCAGCCCAGGGTCAGCCAGTTTCAACAGCAGATTCATGATCTTCAGCAACAATTAGAAGACAAACAGACGATGCTGTCAGAAAAAGAAGGCGAAAGCGAACAGATTCATCGGAAGTTAATTCAATCAGGAGATCAAAAACAGCAGTTGCAGCAGGACTATAACCGCTTAACTTTGGAAACCGGAAAGATGCGGGCCCAAAAAGAGGTTATGAACCAGGCTGAAAAGGCTCTCAGCGGATGGGGCGCCGGTGCAAAAAAGCTGTTGGAGATGACAACAAGCGGGAAAATTTCCGGAAAGTTTACCGCTTTGCTGAATGAATTGCAGATACCCAAAGAATATGAGCGGGCGGTCAGCGCTGCATTTGGAGAATATCTGGAAGCTTTAGTGGTAGAGAATAAGACGGATTTGGATACGGCTTTGGTGATGGTTGAGAAGGAAAAAACAGACCGGGTGATGTTTCTTTCTTCTGCAAAAGAATCCGGCCTGAAAGAAAAAACGATTCTGCAGGGGGAAGATGTCATTGGAAACCTGGGTGATCTGGTGCAGATCAGCCCCGCATTACTGCCTCTGTTAGGGATGATTGCAAATAAAACGATCCTGGTAAAAGACCGGCAGGCGGCTTTTCGGTATCGTGATACCTTGCCGGAGGATGCCCGGATGGTTACCTTACAGGGTGAGATCTTTAATGGCAGTCATACGGTGATTGCCGGTGAGTTGAGCAATCAATCTCTGCTGGCCAGGCCTCGTATGCTTAAAGAATTAACCACTTTAATTATTGAGCATGAGCAAAAAGAAGCTGTTATTGCCAATGAGCTTAAAGATATGGACAGCCGGATACTGAATTTAAATCAGGTTCAGAAACAATTGCAGCAGGATACTGCGGTTCTTCGCAAAGAACGTGACTTTGATAATCGCCAATTGCAGGATATCTCACTGCAATCTACCAGAGTGCAACAGCAAATTGAATTTCTGCAAAACCAGATTATGCAGACCCAGGGTGAAATTGAGAAAAACCATCGCCAACTGGAGCAATTACGTTCGAGCCAACAGGAAATGGATGGCGAAGGCAAAGAGTTGGAAAGTGAATTAACCAGGAAACAGGCTGAGTTAAAGCATTCTGCTATGGATGAAACCGTTACGCAGGTTAATTTTTGGAAGACAAACCTGGCCGTGGCGCAGAAAGCTCTTCAGGATGCTGAACGCCGAAATAATGAATATACTTCGGCTTTGAGCGGCAATCAGATGCGTATCTTGAAAAACAAAGAGCGTATTGCTGAATTGTCTGTGCAGGAAAAAGCGTTGGAAGAACAGAGAATGAAGACGCAGGAAATCTCTCAGTTCGCTTTGCAACGATTAACTGATTTGCGCTCTGAGCTTGATCCAAAAGAGAAACAGCTTGCGCAAATTGAGAAAGATTACGATGAATCGTTGACTGCTCAGGTTGCAGCGCAGCAGGCTTTGTCTGTGGCTGAGCGATATCATTCACAGGCTCAACTTGAGCAAAACCGAAAAAATGAAGAATTGGAATCTTTGCGCCGAAAAGTAGAAGATGATTTTGGGTTGGTGGCCTTTCCTTATACGCATGAAATTTCAGGTCCGACTCCCTTGCCGTTGGATGATTTTGTTGAAAAGCTTCCGCATGTTTCGCAAATGAAACCGGATTTGGAAGAAAGCATTACCCGTCAGCGCGCTATGATGAAACGGATGGGGGCTATTAATCAGGAAGCTCAAAGTGAGTATGAAGAAGTCAGTACTCGTCACGAATTTCTGACCGGGCAGGTAAACGATTTAAAAAAGGCGGATAACGATCTTCACAGGGTTATTGAGGAATTGGATTTTCTGATGCAGCAGGAGTTTCACAAAACCTTTGAAGCGGTTGCGGCTGAGTTTAAAGTGTTGTTTACACGGCTGTTTGGCGGCGGGAGCGCCCGGCTGGTGCTGGTGGAAGATGAGAAATCTAATGAAGCAGGTATTGATATTGAAGCACGCTTGCCTGGGAAACGTGAGCAGGGGTTGGCTTTGCTTTCAGGCGGCGAGCGCAGCCTGACTGCGGTTGCTTTAATTTTTTCGCTTTTGAAAGTATCTCCGACGCCGTTTTGTGTGCTGGATGAAGTGGATGCCATGCTGGATGAAGCCAATGTTGGGCGGTTTGGTGAATTACTTCAGGAATTAAGCGAGCATACGCAGTTTATCGTTATTACCCATAACCGAACAACCGTTCAAATTGCCAATGTTATCTATGGTGTGACGATGGGGCGCGATTCTACCAGTCAGATTATCAGTTTGAAAATTGATCAACTGACCGATGATATGGTTCGCTGAGATAGAAGCCCGTATAGATTTTTAGAGTTATATGGCAAGCAGTCTGTAGACTGCGTTGTATACTTTTCGTGCGATTTCTGATGAGTTCATTGTGTAAAGGTGGATGCCGTTAACATCGTTGACCAGCAGGTCAACGATTTGATTAATGGCATAAGCAATTCCGGCATCATGTAAAGCTTCCGGGTTATTCTGATAGCGTTCCATCATGACGGAGAACTTGGGCGGCAGATGTGCGCCGCAGAGAGAAATAATTCTTTCGATTTGTTTCTTATTTACAACCGGCATGATGCCTGCTTCAATCGGAACTTCAATTCCGGCAAGAATGGCTCTTTCTCGAAATCGGTAAAACGAAGCATTATCCAGGAAAAGCTGGGTGATCAAATGATCGGCGCCGGCATCCACTTTTCTTTTCAGATTTCGGATATCGTCAATGGCGTTCGCGCTTTCAGGATGCATTTCCGGGTAACAGGCTCCAATTACATTGAAGTCGCCGTTATCTTTGATAAAACTGACCAGTTCATTGGCATGTTTGAAATCTTCGCAGGGGGGAATATTTGGGTTTATATCACCGCGCAGGGCAAGAATGTTTTCTATTCCGTGTTTTTTTAGTTGTTCAAGCTGAAGCAGTACCTGTTCACGTGACAGATAGAGGCAGGAAAGATGCATTACGCTTTCTATGCCATATTTCTGTTTGACATCGACAGCAATGTTTTGAGAAATATTGCTGCTTTCATTTCCTCCGGCCCCGTAGGTTACGCTGATAAAGTCAGGGTGAATATCTTTCATTTCATCCAGCGTTTCATAGATCATGCTGGCTGGCGCTGTGCGTTTTGGGGGAAAAACTTCAAATGAAAAAACGGTCCGGTTTTTGAACATTTCTGCTGTTTTCAATGTATTTCTCCAACATTCTTTTCTGTGTGGTGCCTGTTTCAGATTATAACCTGCCGATTGATATTATCATAATAATTCTTAAAGTCTGAAGGATTTTAAAAAGAGAAGAACGGCTGGATGAATTCAGCCGTTCTTCAAAAACATCGGTAGTATTAATTTATTCTTTTAAAACAGTGAACCAGATTTTCTCTGTTTTACTCAGGAATTCCCGGTTCGGTTGGAACAAATTCACGCCATATATCATATTTCTCATACTTTACAGACGTTTCCTGTTCTTTGAGCCATTTATCGAACTGGTTTTCTTTCAGTCGTTTGAATTCAGTGCTGCTGAGAGGACGTTCAGCCCGATCAATGCACTGAATGATGTGCCAGCCAAATTGGGAAAGAACCGGTTTGCTGATTTCACCCGGCTGAAGGGCATAGGCGGCGTCTTCAAACTCGGTTACCATGCGGCCTTTACCGAACCATCCGAGGTCTCCGCCACCGGCTCCGCTTGAGTCGATTGAATACTCTTTGGATAATTCCACAAAGTCACCGCCATTCATTAACTTGTCATAAATTTCATTGGCAAGCGTCTGGTTTTCTGTACCAACCAGAATGTGGCGGGCCCAGATTTGTTCTTCAACGGGCTGTAAATCTTTGGTTACGGCTTCCATTAACTTTGTCTCAAGCAGTTGGGTGCGGAATATTTTTGTAAAATCTGCCTGGGTATATTGATAGGGCTGTAAAGGTTCAATATATTTTGCAACCTGTGTCGCATAGCCTTCTTCGGTTATTGGAGTTGCCGTGGGGTAAGGCGTTTCAGTGGGTAAAGCGGCCACCGTTGGCACTGAAGGGTCCGGAGTGGGTGTTGCAGGAGGGGGTTCCGTTGGGGCCGGTGTTGGCAATATGACGGTGGGTGTTTGGGTAATGAGGGTAAACACTTTTGGATTTGTTGTGGGTGTTGGCGGCACTGGCGCTGTGGGTTCAAGCGTGGGGGTGCCATTTGCATAGTATCCGAAAGCTTCCTGCATTTCTTTTTGAATCTCAGCGTCGCTGACCGTAATGCCCTGTTTGTTGGCGAGGTATTGGATCAAAAGTTCCTGCATCATCCGGTCCAGAATATTTTCACCCAGAACTGGAGCGTAGGATGAACTCAGTTGCATTTTCAGTTCTTCCAGAGTTTGTGAAATCTGGCTGGTGTAGTTCGGGTCTCCGCCAAGCATTTGGTAATAGGACATATACTGCGAATATTGCTGGCTGATCTGCCAGCGGGTATACACTGCCCTTTTCTGAAATTCACTGACTGTGATTTTCTGGTTGTCGACTCGTGCAACTGTTTTATTTTGACGCAGCAAAAAGTGATCTAATAAACCAAAAGTGATAATGCCGATGATTGAAACACCTACGACAATCAGGCTGATTAAAAACCACTTGTTTTGCTGGTCAACATGTTTTTTGCCGCTGGATAAAGGTGTTTTGGCACCTTTAGGCGGTACTGACTTACTGTTTGTTTTAGGTAACTGCGCCATAATCTGTCTCTTTACACAAAAGGCAGAGAGCTCTGTTGATATTTTTCGCTTCTGCCTTTTGTGATATTATTTGCCGTTCATGTCCAACACAAATGGCAGGAATGCAATATGCCGTGCCTGTTTGATGGCTCTGGCTACGGCGCGCTGATGTCGTGCGCAGGCTCCGGTTTGACGGCGAGGGCGGATTTTGCCATCCTCTGCGATGTAGCGTCTTAAAAGATCAACGTTTTTGTAATCAATTTCAATATTTTTATCTGCACAAAACTGGCAAATTTTGGGTCGTGCCATGAAACGCCGGCCGCCACTGTATTGCTCATTTTCGTTGCTATATTCATCAGGCATAATAACCTCCAATAATTACCAGGAGTTTTCACTTTCCTGGAAGCTTGTGTCACCCGGGATGCCCAGGGCTGGGTTATCCTTTCGGTCACCAAGCATCATCATTTCACTGGCAATAATTTCGACTGCGGAGTGTTTGCATCCTTCGGAGTCTTCCCAGCGGTGGCATTGCAACCGGCCTTCTATGTATACCTGCAGGCCTTTTTTCAGGAATTGATTGCAAATTTCCGCCAGATTTCCCCATGCAACTATGGTGAAACATTCTTTCTCAGAGTGCTTTTCACCATCCTGGCTGGTCCAAAAACGAGGACATATCACTGAAAAAGTGACGACCGGTTTTCCGGTCGGGGTATATCTCATTTCCGGTTCATGGCCTACGCAGCCGATAATCATTACTTTGTTGAGTCCGCGACTCATGTTCTCTCCTTATATCATCGCAGCCATGCAGGCGATGATTTAGCGGACACTGATCATGAAGCGCATAACCTGCTCAACCAAATGCAGGTTGCGTTCAATTTCCGGAACAGCTTTGGGCAGCATATTGACGGTCAGCATAAAGTATTGACCTTCACGCTGTTTGTTAATGGCATAGGCCATTCGCTGTTTGCCCAAAACATCTGTTTTAAGAATGGCTCCGCCGGAGTCGGTGACCCAGCCTGAAACCCGTTCAATTAATTCTTTGAAGCTGGTCTCGTCCATTTCAGGAACAGCAATTACAACAATTTCATAATTACGCATGTTTGAAAATCCTCCTTTCCCTGGGTGTACTGTTCTTTTTGCCGTTGGCAAACGAACAATGGAAAGAATGCAGACTTGCTGCAAACTGACAGATCATTCTACCACATTAATTGCACTGTTATGGGCGAGTATGTTTAAACGGGTGTGTTGATAAAGACCATTTAATCAACAGGCTGTATAAGCGCTTCTATAACATATAATGTTAATGTAATGGTATAAAGTCATGGGAAGATCAGAAGGTACCCCAATATTTCCGGAGGTGATGACTGTGCCCAAACAAATACATGTGCGTGTGGATGGGCGCGTATATGAAGCGGTATCAGAATATGCCGCTGCAGCCAGCAGGCCGGCACAGGATGGCGTTACTGAAGCATTGTGTTTTGATGACAGGAATAACCGGAAGATTGATCTGTCCGGGCGTTTTACATTCATTGATCTTTTTGCCGGGATTGGCGGAATGCGGTTGGCGTTTGAAGCATGCGGAGGGCTGTGTGTTTTTTCCAGTGAGTGGGACAGATACTGTCAGAAAACCTGCTTTGATAATTATGGCGTCATGCCTTATGGCGATATTACAAAAATTCATGAAAAGGATATTCCTGATCATGATATTCTGACAGCCGGTTTTCCCTGTCAGCCATTTTCACTTGCGGGAGTATCCAAAAAAAACAGCCTTGGCAGGGCTACCGGTTTTCTCGACAAAACACAGGGAACCTTATTCTTTGATGTTGTAAGAATCATTCATGAAAAACGCCCCCGTGCTTTTCTTTTGGAAAATGTCAAAAACCTTCGGAGTCATGACAAAGGGAATACCTGGCGGGTTATTATGGAATCGCTTGTGGAATTGGATTATAAAGTGTTTACCGCTGTTCTGGATGGGAAGATGTTTACGCCACAGCATCGTGAACGAGTATTTATCGTTGGGTTTGATTGTAAACGATATGGTGACAATATCGCATTTGATTTTAAGTTGAATGCTCCTGAAAGATCCAGCCGGTTGCGGGATATTCTTGAGCCGGAGGTTGATTCAAAATATACATTGTCTGATCGTCTTTGGCAATATTTACAGCGCTATGCAATGAAGCATCAGGCAAAGGGAAATGGTTTTGGGTATAGTCTGGCAAATTTAGATGGCGTTACGCGTACACTGAGCGCCCGATATTACAAAGATGGATCTGAAATCCTGATACCTCAGGCGGGAAGGAATCCACGCCGGCTGACTCCAAGAGAATGTGCCCGGCTTCAGGGATACACCGATGATTTCATCATATCGGTTTCAGATACACAGGCGTATAAACAATTTGGGAACTCTGTTGTGGTTCCGCTTGTTATGGCAGTTGCAGACAAGATCGTTAATACGATAGAATCCTTTACAGAAATTGAAGTCAGGAGGGATGAGGTTGGATCATGAGTCAAACACCATAAAAGCGGTTCAGGCTGCGTCATTGGTGTTCCTGATCTGGCTGACTGGTATTCTCTTGAGCAAAGGCTGTATACCAAAGATTGGCGGAGGCAAAAGGATCAACGCGGAAAATCGGACAATCAACAACCATTTGTTTAAGCTGCAGCGGGGTATTTCTGCACAGCAGCTTAACGAGATGGAGTTTGCATCTATTCCTTCCTGTCGTGCCTCAACCCTGCCGGCTGTCATATCCGGCGGAAAAATGCGAAGGTATGTAACACGACCAAAATGTATTGGGTTGATAAAAGAACAAACGGGTGTGTAGCAGTGGATATCAAGTCTCAGGAAGCCCGAAGTTATAACATGTCAAGAATTAAGGGCCGGAATACCGGGCCTGAAATGTATATTCGATCTTTACTCCACAGACGCGGTTTTCGTTATTATGTAAACTATGCGTTGATAGAGGGAAAGCCGGATTTGTTTTTTTCAAGGTATAAAGCGGCAGTTTTTGTGCATGGATGCTACTGGCATCGCCACAAAAACTGCCGATATGCTTATACTCCCAAAACAAATACCGCATTTTGGGTAAACAAGCTTGAGGGGAATCGTTGTCATGATGAAGAGGTTGTTTCCAGCCTGATGGGGCAGGGCATTCGGGTATTGATTATTTGGGAATGTACGGTTAAAAAAATGCAAAAAGACAGGGATTTGGAGAACCGAATTTTTGATATTATTCAGGTTTTTATTAAGGATGCAAGCAGCCAATTTCTGGAAATATGATGCATCTATTCCTGTGAGACAGGGGTTGTACTTTATCTATTAAAGTCATTTCCAGTCAGCATGGAAGAATCTGCATTTTTATAAAACTGAATGAATGCGCGTTGTTCTTTGTGCAGGGCTTCCATTTTTTCCTGGATTTGGCGGGCTTTTGATGGGTCTGGCAGAGAAGGGGAGCTGATTTGACAGCTTCCTCCCGGTTCCAGTCTGAGGGTTACTTTTCCCAGACAGTTGATGAACTGAATTCCCAGGTCAAGGAAAAATTCGTGCTGAGCGCTGATTGCATGGAGTTGTTCTACGCGGATACTGTTTTTTCCGCTTTTCAGTGTTTGTTGAACGGTGAGTATGATTTGTTGCAGGAATTCTTTGATGGTTTCGGGTTGTGCAGGAATGGCGAATAAAATGATTTCATTCGGCTGGACGGTTTCGAGTACCTGATTGAAGGTTCTTAAATCCGGGGGAGTAGCGGCCATGATCAGGGTGGGGTTTATGCTGAGTTCGGTACGGGTGAGGCCATTCAGTGTTTCCCGGCTTCTGCCTTCGCTCCAGATCATGCCGGTTTTTTCAGGATGTTCCTGCAGCCAGTGAAGACCTTTCCGGGTGTCCAGGCGAAAATCGCGGACTGACAGTGAGCGGGGGGCGCCGGGGAATCCTTGCTGAGAGTCTTCGCGGAGAATTGCCTGCACCAGCTCTGCTCTTTTCCGGAATTGATTCTTATAATGATTCATGCGCAGGCGGTACAGCAAATCAACCCGGCTGTTGATCTCCAGTGGAAATACGCCGTTCCAGTCGATGACTTCAATCAGGTTATTGGTTGAATCTTCCAACAGATATTTGCAATACTCTTTGTTCTTTTTGAGAAAAAAGGCATTTTTGACCAAAAGATCTGGTGTAGAAAAGACCGGCTGTGGGTTACCGGGGCCGAAAGGAGCCAGTTTCTCAACAGCCAGACACAGATTCTCATCGGCCTGTGCCAGCGATACAATTGCATCGATTGGCGTTTTCTGTTCTGTTGGCAGGAGCCGCAGTTGTTCTTTTACCGCGGCCTGAATTCCGGCTGAAAAACGTGCCAGGTTTTCTGCCGGAAGACTGAACCCGGCAGCCATCGGATGCCCGCCGGCTGCATTCAGATATTCAGCCTGTTCCGTGATGGCGCGGGTAATGTTTACTCCATTAATGGAGCGGGCTGATCCTTTTGCGGTTCCTTTTTCATCCAGCGAGATAACCAGAGCAGGTTTCTGAAAGATTTCTGTCAGCTTGCTGGCCACAATTCCGGCCACGCCGGCCGGCCAGCCAACATGCGCAACGATTGCGGCTGGTTGTTGTGCAAATGAAGTGTCAGTTGTAATCTGGTTCATTGCGGCAGCAAGTGTTTGCTCCGTTTTTAATCGCCGGTCAGCATTATACCGTTCAAGGGTATTTGCCATTTGACTGCAAATAAATGGGTCTTCTGAAAGAAGCGCTTCGACAACCGGGTTACTGTCTCCAAGCCGGCCAATGGCGTTCAGGCGGGGGGCGATCAAAAAACCGATATTTTCTTCGGTTAACATAGACGGATCGCTTTCGTTGTACTCAAAAATCTTTTTGATCAGTAAGGGGGGATTCTGTCTGAGGGAACGAATGCCCTGCTGAACCAGATAGCGATTGTCTTTTACCAGGGAGGCGACGTCAGCAACGGTACCGAGGGCTGCCAGCCAATACCAATCTTTGGTTTTGTCAGCCTGTTCGGACGTGATCATCAGGGCATGGCAAAGTTCCCAGGCAACGCCCACCCCGCATAATGCCTGACAGGGGTGATCTGCAGGAAGAAGTTGAGGGTGCAAAATTGTATCTGCCTGCGGAAGGATTTCCGGCAGGGTGTGATGGTCGCTCAGAATTATCTGGACACCCTGCCGGGCTGCAAAAGCAAGGGCTTCATGGGAATCAATACCGGTATCGCAGGTAATCAGAAGCTGAACCCCTTCGTTGAGAAAGGATTTCAGATATTCCAATGAAACACCGTGTGATTCAGGGCCGCGGACGGGGATATGGTAACTGACCTGAGCGCCTGAAAAACGAAGACAATCGACCAGGAGGGCTGTGGCGGTCATGCCATCAACGTCAAAATCTCCCCAGACGCCAATATGCTTTTTGGTTTGGATGGCCGATAAAATCAGATTTACAGAACGCTGCATATCCGGGAAGTCAAAAGGGCTGGCCGGCTGGTAACAGTTGGGATCGAGAAACCCGAACAGGGCATCAATTCCATTGGCCGCATATCGCTGCCAGTATATTTCTGCAACGAATGGATGATCGGAAAAAGCTGCTGATACCTCCGGCGGAATATCCGGTTGTTTTTGCTCATCCGGGCTGCCAGGTTTGTATTGCTGAGTGTTCATTCCCAGGCCTCTGAAAACTCTGCGGTTAGCAGGTCAAAAAGATCGGTTGATTCTTCTTCGGCCTGTTCGTTCCACGCGCCGGCATAGATTCCCCGTTCGCACCAGGAACGGTATTCACAAAGAATACATTTCCGCTGGTCATCGGTGGCGACGAAGTCCGATTCTTCTGATTGGCTGATGGATTGGATCAGGTTCTTCAGGCGTTCTTCAAACGCATGATGCAAATCTTCTGAGTATTGGATGGTGATGGTTTCCTGTGGAAAGTTCGCAAACCAGTATTTCATCGAAAGCTGCGTATATGCCGGACGGGTGGAATGCCCATAGAAAGACGGCCATACCTGGCAGAGTACGTACAGGTAAACCTGGGTTTGAATGGCCTGCAGAAAAGATTTTGGTTTGGGCGGGTATTGATTGGTTTTCCAATCCAGAATCATTGCCTGTTCAGGATGAAGAACAAGCAAGTCATATTTGGCATCCAGCGGCCAGGTGTTCACCCAGGTGGTAAACAGTTGTTCGGTCAGAAAGGTTCCTTTTTTATCAGCCAGCGGATGGTTGAGCATAAAGTTATTCCACCATTTTTTCAGATCCGGGTCGTGGATGCTGTTTTCCAGTCTGACCGGGTCAAGACCTGCCAGATATTGCTGAATCAGCAAGTGAAAACTGCGGCCATTGTTCAGGTGTTTTTCCCGTTCTTCGATGGGCTCGGTTATGGGCGCCGGCCATTCCAGCTTTTTAACATAACGAAGCAGAAATCTGCGGGGGCAATTGATATAATCCTGCAGGCTGGATTGAGAAAAGTGAAAGCCGGATGGAAAAATCATAGCGGTTCTCTTTGCTGCCAATATTGATCAAGCGCCTGCAAAGCCAGGGCTGGCTGACATTGATTCATTCGGCCGGTATTCCACGTGATGATCAGTTCTTTTTTTGCGCGGGTGATGCCTACAAACAGGACTCTTAATCGTTCAGCCGCCAGGTCATAGCGCGCCTGTTGTTTCGCGGTTAAATGACTTTCTATGTTTAACTGAGAAGGATTCACTAATTTTTCCAGTTCATATAAGATTGAAGCGCTCAGGTTTTCCTGGTTTTGAACAAATTCTTTTTCTGATACGTAACTGTCTGCATCATCGCCGGAGGGGAAGTCATAATTGTTGACCGACAGGAGGTATACTCGATCCCATTCGAGTCCTTTGGCTTTGTGGAAGGTGGATACCACGACTTTTCCTTTGTGTAACTCGGGTATAAACCCGGTATTTTCTTCTGATGTATCTTTTAAATCTCCGCCTGTTTTCGAAAGCGTCTGTAAATGATGGATAAATGTATGCATGGAAGCCTGAGGGTTTTCCCGTGCAACGCGTTCCAGTGATTGGGCTATGGCATAGGAAAGTGAAAGATCCTGAAGATCGGTAAATATATCGGCTGCGGTAATCAGAATAAACTGGTCTATGGGATACAGGCTGGCCTTATGCCATTTCTGCAGGAGGATGCGAAAGTGATCCAGTTCGTTTATGATCTCTGACCCTTCACTGAGACTGGGAAAAACATCTGTCCAGGTTTGGGCGTGGGTTGGCCATATGTATTGAACGACGTCCTGACAGGTCAGGAGCAGGTTTTTGACGATTCGCTGGAGGTCATCAGGCGACGGATGGATATGCAGTGCGGTGTAGATATCGGCCAGGGTAGACAGTTGGGTGGGCGCATGAATATGCTGCAGGATTTTTATAAATAATTGCAGTCTGCTGCGGGTATCCAGATTGGATTTCAATAATTCTACATAGGGTATGCGGTTGGTGTCCAAAATCTCAACGAGCTTTTCGGCATGTGTATTTGTGGCTGAAAGAACGGCAACCGTTTCTTCAGGATGTTCGGGCAGCCAGTGTTTTAACGAACGGGCTACCTGATTTAATTCTTCATCCGAGCTCATTTTTTTCATATACAGTCTGATGGATTCTGGCTGGTCAGGAGGGTTGGGGTTTGGATCATCAGGCTGAGTGGGTTGCAGATACGGAAGTCTGAGCGCTTTTCTGACTTCGGGATATGGGTGCCCGGTATTGGTCCAGTCAATCAGGGCATTTGCCAGTTGAATGATGCTCTGTGCAGACCGCCCGGATTCCGGCAGGTGATGGGACGTGACGTCCGGGGATTGAATAAACCGGATTAAGTGTTCAGGGCTGGCTGTGGTAAACGTTACATAAATTGCCTGATTGGGATCACCTACCCGAACCCAGTTTCCGTTTTTTTGACTTAACAGACGCAGAATTTCTTCCTGTTTCAGACTGCTGTCCTGGGCTTCGTCTTCCAGAATGAACGGCCAGCGGTTTTGCAGTTCGTTGAGGTAGTCAGAATCCAGAATTAAAACTTTATAGGCCAGACGGATTAAATCATCAAAATCAACGGCTCCGCGATAGCGTAAACCCTGCTGGTAGTCCTGATAGATTTCTGCGCCGAAGTATAACAGAGGGCTTTTTTCCGGATGCTGTTCAAGAAGGGCATTGATTTTTTCCGGTTCATGCCCATAGTTTTTTGCCTGGCCGATAAAAGCCGTGGCTGTATCTGACAGCAGTTTTTCCCATTTGCTTTGATATTTATTCCAGGGGAGACTGTCGTCAGAGGACCAGTTCTGGATGACGTCAGGGTGCAGTCTCATCCATTTTAGAATGGCGTCTCTTTGCAGGCTGGTTTGCATATAATTATCCGCTATCTGAAAGGCGTTATCCAACCCAACCTGTTCAGGTTTGCGGCGAATGATGTCATTGGCCAGACTGTGCAGGGTGCGAACCCGGTAGCCCATTCCTGGAATGTAGCCGGCTTCTGTAAGTATTTTTTCAATTTGATGGTTGAAGTTATCGACGGCTGAGTTGGACATGGTGACAATCAGGACTTCCTGCTCTTCCTGCAGAAAATCACCCATGATCAGTTTTGCAGCCAGATTGGATAGGGTGGTGGTCTTCCCGCTGCCGGGAACAGCAGATATGCCCATTTTTCCGCCTGTATATGCCAGAATGGGAATTTGGGTAGGGCGGGGTTTAAACATAGGGGCTTTCTCTGTCTTTGCGGCAGACAGCTCGGCTGATGCGCTGCATGGCGGTCAGGAAGGGGCTGCTTTGTTCCTGCCCCTGTTCATTGATGCCGCAGGAATAAAGGTAAATCTTTTTACCGCAGCGGGCCGCCAGGCCGGCGGTGATTTTATCCAAATTGTCCTGCGCTACCTGTACTTCATCCTGATGAGTCCAGCGGCGTTCGGTTGTCCAGTTGCGGCTAAGAACGTATGGATGCGTTAATGGCTGGTCAATTCGTTCAGACCAGGATAAATTTCCAATATCCAGCCAAAACTGGTAATCAACCGGGTGATTGCCCATGAGGAAGGTATAAGCGGGTGCAATAAGAACCGCCTCAGGGCGGCCGGATTCAGGCAGCAGATATTGCGCAGCAACGACCCCATCACGAATCATTTGGACATACCGTCTGCCAATATCTGATGTGTCATCCTGTTCAAAGCTGCTGATGACTTTTCTGAACTTTTGAATAGATTCCATCAGCCTTTTGGTAACAGACGCCATTTCCAATGATGAATGAAAACCAAAGCCTTTCTGAGATAAAACCTCGCCGAACAGGCGGCTGATGAAGCTGTCGAGGTAATCCGGCGGCTGTTGGCGGTATTGCTCAAGCCATTGGCGTAAGACTTCATATTGACCGCCGAAGTACCAGGTAATTTGCTCAAGCCTCTTTGGGTTGGTAATCCGGCTGAAAGGAGACAGCTCGGGCCGTCCGGCAAGGGTTCGAAAAACCGTTTCACTTAATATGCTGGCCCGAATCATATCCAAATTATCAATGGCAATCATCAGGGTTTGGCGAAAAGCATAGGAATCCAGCGCCAGATCCCACTGGGGGTGTGCCAGAATTGCCAGGGTTAACAGACAGTTGACTGCGGGTTCGGCATTCAGCGGTCTGGAAGGCCGGGCGCTATAGCTGGGAATGCTTCTGGCTTTTAAGGATTCAACCAGCGAGAAACGAAGGGTATCGTTCAGAATTGGGTTCAGAATGGCAATCTGTCGGGGCGGGATTCCTGATTGAACCAGCCGGGCAACTTCATCACTGACTGCCTGAATCATGGCGGGCAGCAGACGGGAATGGTGCAGTTGACAGGCGTCAATGGCTTTCTGTTCGATCAGCGGGGTCTTGTGTTGGATGCTTTGTTTGAGTGCGGTACAGAAAGACTGAATTTCGCCGGAAGTTTGAAAGGAAGAAGAGCAGGTGATGGTTTGATGGATATAGGGTTCAAAGCGTTTGAGGTCGTGCGGGTCGGCGCCCATAAATGAACGGTACCCGGCATGTTCATCTTCGATCAACAGAGCGGTATTAAAGTAAGGAAGCCAGCCTTCAACCAATTCATGAGCCACCGGGCCGTCTTCTTCCATATTGTCATAAATCAGGTGTGCATATTGCCGGCGAAAGTATTCTGTAACCAGCGGATGATTGGCCAGGAAGCGGGCAAAAATATCGAGTTGCAGTGAAAAATCAAGCAGGTTATTTTTATAACAAAAGCTGCGAAAGCTCCGTGCAATTTCATGCGCCTGTTCGTAGATGATCGTGTGCCCGCTTTCGCCATTCCAGGCTGATATAAGCCGTTGAGTCAGTTCTTCCAGAGAAAAACCGAGCAGGGCTGATTTATTCAGATTATCCAAAATCTGACTGTACAGCCGCGGGCGTTGAATGTGCAGGTTCTGAAAGTATCCTTTTTCATCTATGGTGCGGGCGGCGATCTGCGCCAGGTAGTACTGAGAAGTTTCTAATGTCAGAAAAACAGGAGGCTTCTCCGGATGCAGAAACCATCCTTCATCCGGCAGGATGGTCCAGAATAATGAGATCGTGCGTTGAGCCAGACCATGAATTGTCAGAACAGTGGGTACGGCAGAAGAACCAAAGGCCGGGTCTTGCATAATCTCAGTATAAGGAGAGGCCAGCGAGCGTTGGGGGATTAAAACGAGGGTCTGGCTGGCTGCCAATGGTTTGGAGGCTAATGCCCGCAGATGATAACAGGCAACGGTAGTTTTTCCGCAGCCGGCTGGTCCCTTTAAGGAAATTACGGCGTTTTGTGATAAAGCCTGCAGTACATTTTGCTGCGGAGACGTGAGCATTGCAGGATCAATCATTTTTTAGTCAGGATGCTTTTCTGTTTGGATCATTCCGGTAACCTGGAAAGGTGCTGAAGAATCGCCAGGGTTAAGCGGGTGTCATCACCGGCGCGATGCGAGTTCGGGAGAGATATGCCGCATTGTTCACCGGCTTTTTCCAGGGAAAAGAAACGAAAATCATTCTTTTGAGCATTCCAGTCTCCAATAAAGGCGGCATACAGTTTCATTATACATACCGGGCTGAAAGAAGGTGTCCAGGCAACCCGGTATTTTTGATAACTCTGTCGCATCAGGCGTACATCAAATTCGGCATTGTAGATGCAGACAACTTTTCCTTTGAGTAAAGTTTCAATCTGTGGAGCAATCTGATTCCAGGAAGGAGCATCATTTACCATTTCATTGGTAATATGATGGATTTGGCTGGATTGGGGTGGTATGGGGCTTGTTGGTTTTACCAGGCTTTGAAATACTTCCTGTTCCTGGTGGTTAAAAACAGAAATTTCAATGATTTCATCGGAATTACCCAGGCCGGTTGTCTCTGTATCCAGAAATAATGGCTGTAAAGCCAGAATTTCTCCGGCTTTTTGGATGGTTTGTGTTCTTAAAGGCAGGGATTGGTTCATGTTGGTTTAAATAATGATCACGAAACAAACCTGTTATTGTATGTTCCAGCAGGCCAGGCGGGAGGTCTCAATGGTAAAACCGGAAGCGTTTGAGCCCGCGATAAAGACACCAATATAACCGCTTTCAGTGATTCCGTTGTCGGTAATTCTGGCAATTACTTTTCCATTCGCATAGGCAGTAATTTCATTGCCTTTCAGAATGACGCCGATCCGGTTGGTTTGATTGGGGCCGGCAAGGATGGCGTCTGAATGGGTATACGGAATTATGTTGCTGGCGGTTCCCCCGGACCAGAGGAGAAGCTTATAGCTCCCGTCACAGTTGAAGCCCAGGTAGTATGCTTCGCCGCTGCTGAAATCTTTTGCTCGAAAGACCAGGCCGTAATTATCGTTCTGAGTGCAATTTTGTGTACTGATGGTGCTTTCGATGTAGGCATTATTTGGTTTTTGTCCGGATAACCGCCAGGTTCTATAGCCGCCGCCCTTTTTGATGGTCATCATCATTTTTCCGTTTTCCAGACTGATTTTGGCATAATCATCTTCATAAGGCGTGCACAGCCCAAAGGTGTTGCAGTTTTGCATGTTGGCTTCCCATACCGGGGCGCCTAATTGATTTAAAATATCGTCGGCAAAAACAGTGGGGGTCATGGTAATGGTTGGGGTTTCAGGCATTGGGCTGGCTGTGATGACCGGCAGCGGAGCGGAGGTCGATGTTGGGAAGGCCTGCATGGTTTCCTGAACGGCTGTGGCAATCGTATCCTGCGAACCAAGTGAGGTTTGCATGGTTTCCTGAACGGCTGTGGAAATCATATCCTGCAAAGCAGGGGTGGGGGTTTGATGAGAGCTGCAGCCATTGAAAAAAATCAAACCGCACAAAATGAAAATTGAAAAGGCCCGTTTCATAATCACCTCCATATTGATCTTAATACCTTTATTTCATTCTATTATAACGAATGTTTCAGTTGGATTATGGTTATCAGGTATAATTTTTACAAGGCAGAAGTGAAATGAACACTTATCAGATTAAGCCGGAAAGTTTTGATTCACTGGAAACGGTTATCGATCAATTGGATCGATGTACCAGTGCACAGGTTTTGATTCATATTCCTCCCAACCAGCAGTTTATTCAAAACAAAGTCGATTTTTTGTTATTGACCCGAAAAGCCCGCCGTCTCGGGAAGTATTTGGCTTTTGTAACCCGAGATTCTCTGATCATTGAATATGCCGCACAATCCGGGGTTCAGGTTTTTTCTGCTGCAGAAGATGCGGCTGGCCGGGTTTTTAAATGGGATCGAAAATTTCTGCTTAATCCGGTTTCCAAAAAAGGAAAGCGGAAAACGGCCAACGACTTAAAAACAGAACGAATGGCGTATATCGCCAGACCACTTCCGGCTTTTGTACGCATTTTAACTTTTGTGATTTCTATTCTGGCTGTGATTGTCCTTCTGGGCAGTTTTGTTCCTCAGGCAGAAGTGCACTTGCTTGCAGCTCCCCTGGTTCAGGATCTGCAACTGACTTTACAGGGCGGGCCTGATTTGGAGGCTCCCAGCATTACCGGGAATGTTGTTTACCATGTGCAGGAAATACAGTTGACGCAAAAACAACAGGCCAAAACCAGCGGTACTAAAAATTCGCCTGATACGCCGGCAGTTTGTGAGTTGGAAGTTATTAATAAAAGCAATCAGGTGACTTTTCTACCGCGGGGTTCTGTGTTTCGAACCAATAATCAGGCGATGCCAGGTTTTCAGACTGAGCAGGATTATACGCTCCCGGCGGCTATGAAAAAGCCTCTATTAATCCCTGTTAAAGCAAACCAGCCTGGCGTTATTGGTAATCTCGGTGAAGGAACCATAACGGTTGTTCCCTGGGGACTGAGGAATGATATTGAATCGATCAATCCTCAAAGCTGCAGCGGCGGGACGGATGTGCTGATTTCAATCGTAACGAAGGAAGATGCAGAAGCTCTCAGAGAACCGTTGCAGCAGACCATTTTGTCTGAAGCGCAGGAAGAGCTGCGTAAAATTTATGGTGATGATTTGATTTTGCCGGATAATACGCTTAAGGCTCTGGAAGTCATAGAAGAAATGGTTCAACCCGAGCCGGGAAAACCAGGAGATTATGTTCAGGTTGTTCAAACGGCCCGGGTAACACTGAGCTTTTTCCTGAAAGAAGATATTAAAAATACGATTTTGCTGTGTATGGATGCCGCATTAAACGGGCAGCAGGAAGCCATTCCGAATACGCTTGAATATAAAATGCCTGAAGCGCCTCAATTGGAAGGCGATCAGGCCATCTGGACTGTAGAAGCCAGACGTCAGTATTTGTCATTTGCTCAGGAAGACGGCCTGCAGGAATATCTGAAAGCAAAAAGTATTGATGAAGCGATGGACATTGTTACCCATCTGGAAGGAGTTGATTCGGCCAGTTATATCCGAATGTATCCAGGCTGGCTGAAACGAATGCCGCTGTATCCCTTTAGAATTAATGTTATAAAGGAATAAAATGCGGATATTGGCAGTGGATCCAGGTACAAAAAACATGGGGATTGCCCTCAGTGATGGAAATGCCGGAATTTCCCGGCCGTTTTCGGTTTTAAAGAGTATTTCTCATAAAGAAAATGCCTGTAAAATTGTTAACCTGGCTCATGAATTAGGGGTAACGCGTATTGTTATTGGTCAAAGTGTATCTGAAGAGGGTGAGATAACGAGCCAGACCCGAAAGTCGATTAACCTGATGAAGGCGATTGAAAGTATTACCGATCTGGAAGTTGTTCTTTGGGACGAATGGGGGAGTACACAGGATGCACGTGCGATAAAGATTCACGATGGTTCGGGGCGAAAGAAGCGGGCTGGTCATCATGACGCGCTGGCGGCCGCTTTGATTTTGCAGGATTATCTGGATTCTCTTTGTTTTAAGGAGCGAAATGATGCCGCCTAAGCAGAAAGTATCTGCACTTGTTCCTGTCCTGATCCTGTCAGGGGTGGTTGTTTTCGGTTTGATTGTGTGGATGCTTGTTTCCATTCCTGGAAATGTAAAATCTGTTTTTGGGCCGGCTTCTCCAGCGCTTTCTTCTGTGCAGAAATTAAGATTGTCGGTTCGGCTTTGGTTTGGACAGGATAGATTGACACAGGCGGCAGGGAACAACCCACAGCCGGTTTCTTTTGAAATCCGTCAGGGTGAAAGTATTCGTTCAGTGGCAAATTCTTTGAAGCAGGCGGGGCTGATTACCGATACAGATTTACTGGTCGATTACCTGGTGTATTCCGGGCTGGATACCAGAATACAGTCGGGCAGGTATGAGTTGCGGCAGACGATGACTATGATGGAAATTGCCTGGGAACTTCTGGATTCTACGCCGGATCATGTAGTGTTTGGTCTGTTGGCTGGCTGGAGGCTGGAAGAGGCTGCCAATACGATCGGCAGTTCGGGCCTGTCGTTTACAAAAAGCGAATTTGAAGAAGCTGTTCATCTAAAAACTGAAAGTTTTGATTTATCCTTTTATGGCCACCCGCATTCTTTGGAAGGGATTTTAGCGCCGGGAGAATATACCTTTGCCCGAATTACCAGTGTTCATGATTTTATTTCGGGTCTTATTCAGGCCAGAACGGCTCAGTTTACCCCGGATATGCTGCATGCGCTGAGTGACAGAGGGTTTACTCCGTATCAGGCCCTGATTTTGGCTTCTGTCGTGGAACGTGAGGCGATTGTTGATGAAGAAAAACCGTTGATCGCATCGGTTTTTTATAACCGATTGGCTGTCGGGATGAGGCTGGAAAGTGACCCAACGACTCAATATGCACTGGGCTACAATTCACAGCAGAATACCTGGTGGACGAACCCCTTAAGTCTGGAAAATTTGCGTTTTGACTCACCATACAATACATATGTTTCCCCTGGGTTGCCGCCAGCTCCTATTTGTTTTCCTTCTGAAGCAGCGCTTCAGGCTGTAGCGTATCCGGCTGAAACGGATTATTATTTTTTCCGTGCTTTATGTGATAACAGCGGCAAACATGATTTTAGCGTCAGTTTCGAAGACCATGTGCAAAAAGAATGCAGGTAGATTTATTGGGAGAGTGATATGGCTGTTTTGGGAATTGAT
Source organism: uncultured Leptolinea sp. (assembly GCA_964511135.1). Lineage (GTDB taxonomy): Bacteria > Chloroflexota > Anaerolineae > Anaerolineales > Anaerolineaceae > UBA4782. Next base: position 26,867 of record CAZEEL010000012.1, read on the forward strand.
GTTGGCGGTTCGGCAACGAAAGGGGCATTGGTTGATCTGGAAAAGGGGGTGCTTGTAAGTGAACGCATTCGTTTGCGAACACCGGAACGATCTACTCCTGAAGCGGTTGCCAATACTATTCATCGAATTATTCGTCAGTTGGGATATGAAGGGATTTATGGATCAGGCATACCGGGCGTTGTCCTTCATGGAATTTGTCAGACTGCGGCGAATATTGATTCAGCCTGGATTGGCTGTGATGTTCCGCAGCTTTTTCAGCAGGTAACCGGGTTATCTAATTATGTTTTAAACGATGCCGATGCGGTTGGTCTGGCTGAATCAAAGTTTGGAGCTGCCAAAGGTGTTCCTGGGGTTGTGATGATTATTACCCTGGGTACCGGAATTGGAACGGCTATTTGTAATAACGGGGTTCTTCTTCCCAATCTGGAGTTGGGTCACCTGATCATTCGCGATAAGGTGGCTGAAAAACGTGCTTCATCCGCCGCGAAAGTCAAAAAGAATTTGAATTGGAAAGAATGGGCTGAAGTGTTGAACGAATATCTTGTGATATTGGAAAACCTGATCTGGCCGGATTTGTTTATTATTGGCGGCGGGATCAGCCGAAATCATGCCCTGTTTTTTCCTTATCTGAAAACCCGTACAAAAGTGATTCCGGCACAATTTCTCAATCAGGCAGGGATTATTGGTGCGGCGATTTATGCGCATGACTGTCATACGCATCCGGCAGAATAGGCCAGACTTATGGCATCCGTTTGTCGTATTTTGAACGGAACAAATGATGGTCTGTTGCTGTATTCTGCCGTGGAAAATCCGGCTGGTGGAAGATATCACCCATAAGCAGAGAATGGCAAAAATGAATGAAACATATATTTTTGGTTGAGGATGATAAGGAGATCGCCAGGAATCTTTCGTTGCTGCTCTGCACGGAGGGATTTACCGTGATACACGCTGCCACGCAGCGGGAAGCTCTTGATATGCTGGATGGGAATCGCTTTGATCTGGCGCTGGTGGATATTTTTCTGCCGGATGGGAATGGTTTTACGGTATGCACTGAGATTAAACAAACACAGGATATTCCGGTTATCTTTCTGACGGCCTCCGGTGATGAGGCGAGCGTTGTTACCGGACTGAACATGGGTGCGGATGACTATATTACCAAGCCTTTTCGCCCGCGTGAATTAATTGCGCGGATCGGGTCTGCCCTGCGAAAAAGCGGACATTCGCCTGCTGTTTTTGAAGTTGGCGGCCTGCATGTTGATATTGCCAGTGGTGTTGTAAAAAAAGATGGCGGAGAAGTGTTTCTTTCGGCATTAGAATACCGCCTGCTCCTGGTATTCATCAACAACCCCAAAAGCATCATCACGCGGGACTATCTGTTGGATGATTTATGGGATGCGGCGGGTGAGTTTGTCAATAACAATACACTGACTGTCTACATCAAGCGATTGCGTGAGAAGATCGAGAAAGACCCTGCCAATCCGAAGATTATTCTGACCGTTCGCGGAACAGGGTATCGGCTGGGGGGCGGTTATGTTTCGGAATAAAGAGATTCGGCAGTTTGCAGTTTTGTTCGCCGTTATCACGGCTATTGCTGTTGCGGTTGGTTTTTCTATCAACACGATGGTTGGTATTCTGATCATTGCTTTTTCCGTTGCCTGTGGGGCAGCGTTTTTTGTTTTTACCAGATCCCGTTACCAAAGCCTTGCTCAGCTTGCCAACCAAATCGACCTTGTGCTGCATAACGATGATCATTTGTATATTTCTGAATTGGATGAAGGTGAGCTTTCCATTCTGCAAAGCGAGATTACCAAAATGACGCTGCGAATCCGGGAGCAAAATGATCTGCTGAAAAAAGAGAAAGCGTATCTTGCCGATTCCCTGGCGGATATTGCCCACCAGCTTCGTACCCCGCTGACTTCTGCAAATCTGATATTGTCTCTGCTGAAGAAAGACCCTGGCGAAAATGAGCGGCGATCTCTGTTGCGGGAAAATGAGGAATTGTTTTCACAGATGGATTGGTTAATTACTTCTCTGTTGAAATTATCGCGTTTGGATGCGGGTATTGTAATGTTCCAGAGAGAGGATTTTGCGGTAAGCACTCTGATAAATGCTGCGGTACACGCGCTTGCGATTCCTATGGAACTGCATGATATTGCACTGAAAATCGATGTGCCGAAAGGCGCTGCGCTGCAGGGCGATTTTGGCTGGCTTTCGGAGGTGATTCAGAATCTTCTCAAAAATTGTATTGAAAGCGCGGGTGACCACGGGAAAATTGTGATCTCCTGTGAGGACAATCTGTTGTTTACTGAGATTTCTCTTCATGACAGTGGTGCAGGCTTTGAAAAAGAGGAGCTGGTTCATTTATTTGATCGTTTTTATCGAGGCAAAAATGCGGGTGCTGCGGGGTATGGGATTGGATTGTCACTTTGTAAAAGCATTATCACACGGCAGGGCGGGACGATTATCGCTAAGAATCACCCGCAGGGCGGTGCACTTTTTGCGATTCGTTTCCAAAAGTGACGAATCTCTCACCGAAAAGTCACAGAAATGTAACTTGAAAGTTCTATTATATGGGTAAGTTATGAAAAAGGAGACTTCCATAATGGAATTTTTAAAAATTGAGAATCTGTGCAAAATCTATGGCAGAGACGAAAATCAGGTTACTGCGTTGGATCATGTTTCGCTTACTGTTGGGAAAGGAGAGTTTACCGCGATCATTGGATCCTCCGGATCCGGAAAATCTACCTTGCTGCATGCGATTGCCGGTGTGGATGTGCCGACCAGCGGGAAGGTATATCTGGACGGGCAGGATATCTATGCCCAGAACAATGAAAAACTCGCTATTTTTCGTCGGCGACAGGTTGGCCTGATTTACCAGTTTCACAACCTCATTCCTACTTTGAATGTGGTAGAAAACATCACCCTGCCTGTCCTGATGGATAAACGGAAAGTAAATGAAGAACGACTGAATGATTTGTTGGATTTGCTTGGGCTAAAAAATCGCAAAACGCATTTGCCCAATCAGCTTTCGGGTGGTCAGCAGCAGCGTGTAGCCATTGGGCGCGCTTTGATGAATGCGCCGTCGGTCATGCTGGCCGATGAACCAACCGGCAACCTGGACACTCGCAATGGACAGGAGATTATCCATCTGCTGAAAGAAAGCCATCGAAAGTACCGTCAGACACTGATCATCGTTACGCACGATGAAAATATTGCTTTGCAGGCAGACCGCATTATCAGCATCTCAGATGGCAAAGTGGTGCGTGATGAGAGGCAGGCGGGACGGTCATGAACATTTTTCATAAAGTTGCCCTGCAGGGTCTGACAAAAAGCCGTACGCGTACATTTGTAACGATTATCGGTGTGGTTCTGTCTGCTGCAATGTTCACAGCCGTTACCACCTTTGGCGTTTCTTTGTTGAACTATATGACCAATGGCGCGGCTCAGAAATATGGCGGTTGGCATGTTGCGTTTTTGGACGTAGATTCCTCGTTCGTACAGGAACGAACCCACGATAAAGAAGTGGCAAACACGGTTACATTTGAAAATGTGGGCTACGCAGAACTCGACGGTGGGAAAACCCCCAACAAACCGTATCTTTTTATCGCCGGATTCAGCGAGGAAACCTTTGATGCTCTTCCGATCACCCTGTTCTCAGGCAGGCTGCCAAAAAACAGCGGTGAGATTCTTGTTTCAGGAAGTGTTGCAACAAAGGGCGGCGTTCAGTTTAAGGTAAACGATACGATTACCCTTGCTGTTGGGGACCGCATGAAAGGAAACGAGAAGCTTGGTCAGAATGCTTCGTATACCTCTGGGGGTGAAACTTTTGTGCCACAGCGAGAGAGGACTTATACGGTGGTTGGTATCTGCCAGACGCCAAAATTTGAAAACGATTCTGCGCCTGGATACACCCTGATTACAGTTACAGATTCAGCAGACATGGCGGACAATTTCAGCCTGTTTGTCACGCTGAAAAATCCGCGCGCGGTTCGTGCTTACGCAGGCATTACCGCCGGGAGATCTGCTTATATTTTCAATCATGCTGTGCTGCGTTTCATGGGCCTTTCAGATGATCCTGGAGATAAAATTTTCAATACGCTTTTGTACTCGATTGCCGGCGTGGTAATTGCCATCATCATGCTTGGTTCGGTTTTTCTGATTTACAATGCCTTCAATATTTCACTGACCGAACGCATGCGCCAGTTTGGGATTCTTGCATCGGTGGGCGCCACTGCAAAGCAGCTGAGAAACTCGGTGTTGTTTGAGGGGTTTTGTATCGGCGCCATTGGCATCCCGATCGGCATACTTGTTGGCATTGCCAGCATCGGGCTTGTGATTTCCGTTGTGTCCGGAAATTTTGGAAACATTCTCTACCGTGCTGTACCTTTAACGTTGACGGCATCTGTTCCTGCGATTGTCGTTGCGGCGTTGGGCAGTATGGTCACGATTTTGATCTCAGCCTATATTCCAGCTCAAAAGGCTGCCAGCATTCCTGTGATGGAGTGTATTCGCCAGACGAATGTGGTCAGGCTGGAATCCGGAACTGTGAAAACCTCAAAGCTGGCAGGGCGCATCTATGGTTTTGAGGGCACTCTTGCACTGAAGAACTTTAAAAGAAACAGGAGCCGTTATCGCAGTATTGTACTGTCGCTTGTTTTAAGCATAGTGCTGTTTATCTCAACCAGCTCCTTTGTCATGTATTTACAGCATGCATCGGAGCAGGTAACATCATTTACTACGTATGATATTGGCCTTTCTGTACAGGATATGGACGACAGCAAAATGCTGCAGCTCTATAACAAACTGAAAACCGCTGACGGGGTTTATGAAAGCTCATATCAGGCGTATACAACGTATCCCTGCGCTGTCAAAGCAGGTGCGCTTTCAGACGCTTACCGTGAAAGCAGGGGGGGGGGTTTGCCGGACGAAATGGTTAACCTGCTTATGGATATCCAGTTTCTGGATGACAGTACTTATCTGAATATTGTTGAAAGTCTGGGCTTGCCGGCAGAAGAATATATCGGGCCATCTGCGAAACTGATTGCTGTTGCCAAAATGGAAGACAAAGCCCATCAGATGGCGGAGGTTGACCAGCTTAGCGATATGTTCACGCGCTCTTCCATGAATTTTTCCATCGTGCCCGAAACAAATGGAAAACCGAATCCGGAACAGGAGCAAAACGTAAGCATTACGTTTGTAAACGCCGTACCGCCTGATACACTGCTTTTTACAGGAAACGTTGAACAGCTGCCTTATACTTTTAAGGTGATGGCTCCCTATTCGCTCAGAGAAAAGTTTGAAACCTCTGACAGACCTATGGATATTAAGGTTAAAGGCCTTACATTTCGCTCAAAGAATCCCTCTCAGTCAGAGGCTGAAATGAAAATGATGATTCAGGGTGCGGGAGTTACATCCGCATACAACCTGTATAATATCTATTCGATGATGGATGAGAACCGCAATTATATCTTTATTGCCAATGTGTTTGCTTACACTTTCATCATTGTGATTTCGCTGATTGCGGTTGCCAATGTGTTCAACACGATCTCTACGAATATCAGGCTGCGCCGGCGGGAGCTTGCTATGCTTCGCTCGGTGGGGATGTCTGAACGTTCTTTCAATCGCATGATGTGTATCGAGTGTGCCTTTTATGGAATGAGGGCATTGATGGTCGGGCTTCCCATCGCAGCAGTGTCTTCCTGGCTGATTTACAAAGGGATGTTTATCGGCGGGGCAGATGGTATCCACTTTGTATTTCCGTGGGCCAGTATCGGAATCAGTGTGTTCAGCGTGCTTGCTGTCATCTTTGTAACTATGATGTATGCCGTCAGCAGGATCAAAAAAGAAAACATCATCGATGCGCTGCGGGATGATATGGATTGATTCAATGTGCCTGCATGACTATTCATCCAATGCAAGGTATTATCCCGTATTCATGTTATTTCCCTGATGGGCGTTTTGTTTCTAGTTCCTTCGAGCTATCAATTATTAAAAACATAGTGCTTCAATGTATGCAGGGATGTAATTCAGTTTCACTACGGGAAAGGCTTCTTTTCTTTTTATAGTCTGGTGAATCATATTCTTTTAAAAAAGGCAGGGGCTGCTCTTTTTTTGCAGCCCCTTAATGTTTTTATGAAGGGTTATGTTTTATACAGAGTTTGTTGCAATGCAATATTATTTGCGCATGATCTGTGAGTGTTGAGTGCTTTTTTTTATACAATCTCTGCACAAAAGAAAAAGCATGATAT
>CAZEEL010000013.1:0-30874 GCA_964511135.1 uncultured Leptolinea sp.
CTGGTTTTATCGTGTTCAGCTTCATTAAAAGATTCATTAATTTCTTGACAGGCTGTAAAAATAGATGATACTTATCGCTGCGATTTACGGTTCTTTACAAAAAGTTTAAAATAACGTCAGGTTTGATAATCATGTGCATGCACATATCATGGGTCGTTGAGGGCTGCTTTTTTTGGCCGACGAGCCATCCATCTTTTCCAAAACAGACGGCTTTGCTGTACCTTTGTGATCCTTCATCTAAAATGAAAGGTATTATCCCGAATTCACGTTAAAATAAGCGCTTGAATCTGACTATAAAAGTTTTCAGAGAAGGTTTCCAGTCTGCAAAGGGGCTGTTTGATGAGAAGATCAGGTAAAATAAAAGACGAAGGCTGTTTTTTGGCGGCAGGGGCGGCGGTTCAAAACAATGGATGAATGACAATGTTTCAGAAAAATCAGTCCGGTACAGATTAATCCGGAAGAATGGGTATACAGGAGGAAGTATGGATAATCAGGAATTATTGGAACGGGTAAAAGCAGATAACATCCGATTTATGTCATATCAGTTTACGGATGTTAATGGTGTGGTCAAAAGTGTAGAAAGCCCGATTGAACAATTACCAGGCGCCTTAAAAAAAGGCGTATGGTTTGATGGGTCTTCAGTGGAAGGATTTGCCCGTATTCAGGAAAGCGATATGCGGCTGGTCATTGACCCTGACAGTTATGCGGTACTTCCCTGGTCACCCAAAGAGCTGAAACGGGCAAGGGTCTTTTGTGATATTTATATGCCAAATATGGATCCTTTTCCTGGCGATCCGCGGGGTGTGCTCAAGCGGATGCTTGCGAAAGCCAAACAACGCGGCTGGACATTTGATGTAGGACCGGAACCGGAATTTTTCCTGTTTAACCCCACCAATGGGTCTAATGTTCATCCGGTTCCCTATGACGTTGGAAGCTATTTTGATTTTTCGCCCAATGATGGAGCCGTACGGGTTCGCACCGAATTGATTGAAGCGCTGATGACGATGGGTTTGGAAGTTGAGGTTGGTCATCATGAAGAAGCTCGCGGCCAGCATGAGATTGATTTCCGCTTTACCGATGCACTTAAAGCGGCGGATAATGTATTAACCTTAAAATATACCGTCAAAGCGATTGCCGCGCAGCATAATCTGATTGCTTCATTTATGCCCAAACCGATTTATGCAGTCAGCGGTTCGGGGATGCATTGTCATCAATCTCTTTCAGATGGAAACGGGCGCAATTATTTCTTTGATGAGAATGATGAATATCATCTTTCTGAACTTGCCTATGGGTTCATTGCCGGTCAGTTAAAACATGCCCGCGGAATGACTGCGGTGTTGGCTCCATCGGTTAATTCTTATAAACGACTGGTCCCTGGTTATGAGGCTCCGGTTTATATTGGATGGGCGCAGACGAATCGCTCAGCGCTCATTCGTATTCCGCGTACCACCCCCGGCTTGAAGAATTCTACCCGGGCCGAATTACGTTGTCCGGACCCATCCTGTAATCCTTATCTGGCAATGGCTGTGATGCTGGCTACCGGGATGGATGGAATTGATACAAAGCCTCCGCTTCCGGAACCCATGAATAATATTAATGTGTACGAGCTTACTGCAGATGATCGCCGGCGCCTGAATATTTCTGAACTGCCGGGTTCATTGGGTGAGGCGCTGGAAGAACTGAAAAAGAATCAGGTCGTACAGGATGCTCTGGGAAGCGTAGCGCTGGAAGCGTTTGTACGCGCCCGTCAGGAAGAATGGAAAGCGTATCGAATGCATGTGACCGACTGGGAAATTGCCCGATATCTGGAAAATGTTTAAAGCTGGTAGGACAAAAATGCCCGCATTCCCTGACTGTTTTGAGTTTTGAAACCTGGGTCAGGGAATGCGAAGACTGAATTTGCTTCTGCAATGTCAGATGGTGTTTCCTCCTGTATTCTGTGGGCATGGTCTTTGTTGTCAGTCTGTCTCAATCATGCTACACTTACGCTATAAAACCAAACCGTGAGGTAGGTATGCTTCCCAATTATCGAGTTATTTTTCAAAGCGGAACCAATCAAGGGCTGATATTTCCTCTGGTAAAACCTGCAACTGTAATCGGACGTGACAGTGAATCGGATATCGTTATTCGCAATCCTGAGATTTCGCGTTTGCATGCACATATCCACCTTCAGGGCGAAGAATATGTTTTGGAGGATATGGGTTCGACCAATGGAACTTTTGTGAATGGTACCCGCCTTGATTCTTCGTATGTCTTAAAAGACGGCGATCTTGTGACACTGGGAGAAAAAAATTCTTTCCTGTTTGAAATGATAAATCCTGATCCGGATGCCACAATCGCCAACCCGGTGTATGATCCGGTTATTGCGGCCAAAAAACCGGTGCATCTGTCGGCTGCTGACGCAGCCGCAAACAGCAGTCAGGTGTCTCCGGTGGTTCCCGCTCCGGTGAGCACAGTCAGAACAGCGCAGCCCATGCCGGCGGGTTTGAGTGATATTCCGGCTTACAAACGGCCGGGCGCAGTTGTGCCGCCTCAATCTGTATCTGAGTCGGCGATTCATCCAAACCGTCCGCCAATCCAACGGGTTGCTCCTCCGCAGCCGGCGAAACCGCTGGTGCATGCTGATCCGGTTGAATCCGTAGAACCGATTAATGAAGAGGTATCCAATGGCCTTCCGCGTTGGGCAATGATTCTTCTGATTATTGGAATCATTTTCCTTTGTATTGTCATTGCTGTAACGATTGTGACGATGACGCCGATTGGATGTCATATTTATAAATTATTTGGCTATGGTTGTATTACCACCTAAAGACGAAAACATATTGCTTTAATGAATTGTAAAATGATTACAGGTAAAAAATGATGCAGCCTGAATTGCAGCCGGATGATTCGCAGCGCTCGCCGCTTTGGGCCAACAATACCAAACTGATTGCAGCTCTTGGTTTTTTCGGTTTGCTTATCTGGGTACTGTCACGGTTTCAATACCTGTTGGGGCCGATGTTATTGGCGGTGATTATTCCTTATCTTCTTCACCCTGTGACAGTCACGATCCATAGTAAATGTCGAATTCCGTGGAAATGGACTGTTTTTATCATTTACCTGGTTTTTCTGGCAGTGGTCATTGGATTATTGGTCTGGGGTGGGGTGGCGCTGGTTGATCAATTGTCCGGGTTGGGGGAGTTCATCGGGAAGGTAGTGAATAATCTTCCCTTATTCATGGATCAGATTACCCAAAATCCCATTCACCTGGGGCCTTTTCAATTCAATCTGGATAATGCGGGTGTAGAAAATCTGATCAATGAATTAGTGCGTCTGATTTCACCTGTATTTAATAACCTGGGATCGGTTATCGGGTCTATTGCCGGCGGAACTGCAAAAACGATTGGATGGTTGTTTTTTGTCCTGTTTGTTTCGTTTTTTATTTTGTCAGAATCTGACAATGCCTCGCCTCAGGAGTTTTTACTCCATATTCCCGGATATCACTATGATTTGCAGCGGATGAGTCATGAATTAAGTAACATATGGAGCTCATTTTTAAGAGGCCAGCTTATTATTGTTCTTTCCGCTTTTGCAGTGTATACCATTCTGCTGGGCGGCCTGGGGGTGCGCTATTTCTATGCTCTGGCCATTCTGGCTGGCTGCGCTCGTTTTATTCCCTACCTGGGGGCCTGGATTACCTGGATTGCGTTCGGGCTGGTCGCTTATTTTCAGGGCTCAAATATATTTGGTTTGCAACCGGAGCGCTTTGTCATTGTAGTGTTGGCAATCAGTATGGTGACAGATTTTTTTCTGGATAATGCTTTAACTCCGCGGGTGATGGCGAATTCTTTGAAGATTCACCCGGCTGCAGTTTTGGTGGCTGCGTTGGTTGCAGCGAATCTGTTTGGTTTAATTGGTGTTTTGCTGGCGGCGCCGGTAGTGGCTTCGCTGAAACTGATATTTCAGTATGGTTTTTGCAAAATGTTGGATATGGATCCCTGGGCGGGTATACAATATGTTAAAATCCCTCCCACATTGATGAAGCAGTTCCCATTCTGGGGTAAGATTGCAGAATGGTTTCAGAAGATTTATAAAAAACTATTAGGAAAGGATAAAAACAACCATGAGCCACGAAGAAGAACCAAAAATCGAAGTAATGGTGGAAACTGATAATTATTCTGTCTGGAAAGCTGAAGAACCGGATGGAGAAACCACCTACAATTTAAATCTTAACAATGTAACGATCAATATGTTTCAGGAAGAATGGGATGAGTTTTTACAGCTTGTCAAAGCCTTGAAATAACCGTTTTTGTTTTTTGCAAATCAACCTTGCTCTCTGAGAAGAGAGCAAGGTTGATCTTATTTTGATCTTGTTTTAATGTGAGCTCGGGATCATATCTTTCGTTGGATAAATGATCATGTGGGTGCAGCAAAGCCGTCTGTTTTTGGAAAGATGGATGGCTTTTGGCAAGAAAGGCCTTGCGTGACCACGATGGGTCTATACAGGATTATCCCGAACGGTTGTTATTTTATGAAAGCAGGTTCCTGATTTGATTTCTTTCGATGATTTAAACCAATATCCTTTAATGGATCACAGCAATATGCTGAGTTTTATTGAAGAACTTCCTTTGCAACTGGTCAATGCCTGGAAGTTGGGAACAGAATTACCTTTATCTGTCAGCGGTGTACCAAATAAAATTGTGATTTCGGGGATGGGCGGCTCTGCGATTGGGGCAGATCTGGCAGCCTCCTATGTTGAACCCATGCTGCCGATTCCGTTGGTGGTTGTGCGCGATTATCAACTGCCGGCCTGGGCAGTGGGCAGCGACACTTTGGTTATTGCTTCTTCTCATTCAGGGAATACCGAAGAAACGCTGTCGATTTATCGGCAGGCTTTATTGCAGGGCTGCAGCACGATTTCAATTTCGCGCGGGGGCAGGCTGGCTGCCCTGGCTGAAGCACATCAGCAGCCTTGCTGGAAGTTTAACCATCTGGGTCAGCCGCGTTCTGCGGTTGGCTGGACGTTCGGTTTGCTTTTAGCTTTGTTCTATCGGCTGGGGCTGATGGCTTCGGCTGAAAGTGAAATTTTTGCAGCGCAGTCTGTGATGCAAAAATTACAGGAAGTTATCCGTCCTGTGGTTCCTGCAGAGAAAAACGCTGCCAAGCAACTGGCGGGCCTTTTATTTGAGCGCTGGGTATGTGTCAGCGGGTCAGGTTTTCTGGCGCCTGTTGCACGGCGATGGAAAGGGCAGATCAATGAACTGGCAAAGGCCTGGGCCCAGTTTGAAGTTTTGCCGGAGATGGATCATAATACGCTGGCCGGGACGCAATGCCCTGCCCAACTGCTCGAGAAGCTGGTTGTTTTGTTCATTACCGGTGGTCAGGAGCATGCCCGCAATCAACTGCGTTCGTCTTTAACCCGGCAGGAATTGAAACTGCGCGGGATTGGAACCAATGTATATCAGGCGATGGGACAGTCGATCATGGAGCAGATGTGGTCGGCAGTTCTGTTTGGCGATTATCTGGCTTATTATCTGGCTTTTTTGTATGAGGTAGACCCAACTCCGATTGTGGTTATGGAAAAACTGAAAGAGACACTCAGTCAGCAGGAAATGTAGAAGAAGGCAAAATATTGTTCCATGTCTCATTGGGGGGGATTGCCGTGTTGGTTAAGTGGCAGAATATGGGCGGCTGTAACCCAAGAAAAGCAGTCAGGATGTCTTTGATCGCTCTGAAGAAAGCCGCTTTTATTTCTTTGGCGGCTTTCTTCAGGGGAATTCTGACTGGGGAAAGTTTTTGTTTTTAATCGGTGATCAGTCCATCACGATTTCATTCAAATCGCAGGCCAGGTGAATTGGACCGTTGAAAACGGATTTCGCTTTCTCTGTTTGTTGTTCTAAACTTTTATCCTGATAATCATAATGGATCAGCCATAAAGATTTTACCTGAGCCCGAGCGGCAATTTCAGCCGCCTGGAGCGGTGAAGTATGTCCTTTTCCTTCGCCGGCGGCTTCATGGATGAGTACATCTGCGTTTTGGGCCAAATCGGCCACTGCCTGGCAGGGTTCGGTATCACTGGTATAGACGGCTGTTTTACCGGAATGTTTGAATTCAAATCGCAGCCCCAGATTGGGGATAACATGTTTTACCGGTGAAGCAGTGACTTTCAATGCGGGTGATTCAAGTACCATCTGCCGGGGCTTTTCAGCAATTGTCAGATATTCAAGACCATAAAAAGCAGGCCATTTTTGGTAATCATACAGACTTAAATTTTGTTCCAAACGGCTGAGCGTGAAATCCAGCCCATACACCTTTAAGGGGCGCTGCCGTTTTTGCAGCCACATGGCCATAAAAAACAGGGGTGCCCCGGATACATGATCAGGGTGAAAATGGGTCAGGATCAGATCATTGATTTTGTCTGGTGAGCAACCAATCTCTGCCAGTTTCTGGATGGGGTGGGTAGCGCAGTCAACCAATACGAATTGATCGTCTGCCTCTATCAGCAGGTGGGCATTGTCATGCCCGGGGGCAGGGATGGCGTGGCCGGAGCCAAGCACCATGATTTTATTCATCGATGTGATCTTCCTGCCTGTTTTTGTGTTCTTCTTCGGCAATATCCGGGCTTGGGGCCGTTGGAGCAGTATCTGATAAGGTCTCATTTTCACTGTCGTCGTCGTCGTCGTCGTCGTCGATGTCAGAGACTTCTGAGGCAGGGTTTTCTGAAACGGGGAGTTCCGGTCGATGTTGATGGGTCAGTATCAACCAAATGATTGAGCTGATCATGACAATGGCCATTAATGTCTGATTGATATTCAGACCGCCCATAGGAGAAGGGTCTAATCTGAGAAACTCCAGCAGGAAGCGGGCGAATGGATAGAGAATGAGATACGAGCGGAAGATATCTCCATCTATCAGCCAGCTTTTGTAATTTTTCATCAGATAAAGCAGCAACAGACAAACAAACAGGTTCCAGAGTGATTCATACAGGAATAAAGGATGATAGGTTTCTATATTTTCAAAGCCAGGCAGACGATGGGCAGTATTAATGAAGATTGCCCAGGGCAGGTTGGTCGGTGCACCGTAGAGCTCCTGATTAACAAAATTTCCCCAGCGGCCAATGCCCTGTGCCAGCGCCACTGCCGGAGCCAGAAAATCGAGCCAAACCAGGGTATTTATTTTTTTCCTGCGGCAATAGATCCATAATGCGAAGACGCCTCCCATAACCGCGCCGGGAATTCCAAGCCCGCCTTTGCGAATATTGATGGCATCCAGCGGGTGAGTCAGGTAGTACATGGTGGTAATGCCCTGTTCAACCATGGATGCGGGCGGGGTGAATATATGCCACAGCCGGGCACCGATAATGCCCCCAATTAAAATCCAGGGGAGCATATCCCATACTGTATCCGGGTCGTACCCGTTCTTTTTAGCCAGAGAAGAAGACAGCCAGGAGGCAGCAATCACTCCTGCAAGAATAATGACTGCATAAAAGTAAATAAAAATGGGGCCCAGCCAAAAACCTTCACGTATAAACATATTGATTACTTCCTTTCAATGATAAGGGGGGCAGACTCTGCCTGTGTTGAGAACGCCTGTTTGCGTATATAAAAGATGCGTTGCAGAGCGGTAAAATGAGAAAATACGGCGATCAGCCAGATGGCAATGATTGGAATGTTAAAAATAAGACAGGCGATGAGGATGATATAGCGTTCCAACCGACTCAATAAGCCATTCTTTGCATTAAAACCGAGCGATTCTGCCCGGCTTCGGATGTACGATACCATGATCGAACCGGATACTGCAAGGTATACTCCGGCGCATGTGATCCAATCCTGCCGGAGTGCAAAATAAAAAAGAAGGCTTCCAAAAATGACGAATTCTGAATACCGGTCAGTTACTGAGTCTGTAAAGGCGCCAAATTTGTTGGATTCGCCCCGCTGGCGGGCCATGGCTCCATCCAGGGCGTCCAAAGGAGCCAGGATCAGAAGTACAATACCAGCCCAGGATGTCCATCCTTTGAATACCAGACAGCCGGCAAGGAAGTGACCTGCCAGACCTGCTAAAGTGACTGTGTTTGGTGTTAACCCCAGACGATTGAGAAATGCAGCCACAGGATCAATAATTCCTTTAAATACTTTCCGCATAAGATCTGTGAAAGTTTCATTTTCCTGAAGGATGGATGGAGAAATAACTGTCTTGGGCATGAGGCGCTACCTTTTCTTATTGTTTGTCTTCTGATGATAGGTCATCTTAGATTTCATCATCGGTGTGTTCATTTATATCCTGATAAGGGTCCGTTCCATCATCGGGAGCATAGAAAACTTCACGTTCTTTTCCTCCGGCAACTGCCGGGCCAATGACTCCCTGCTTTTCCAGTGTATCGATCAGTCTGGCGGCTCTGGGGTGCCCGATCCGCAGACGCCTTTGGAGCAGGGATGCAGAAGCCCGCTGAGCGGTGCGGACAATTTCGACTGCTGTGGGAAGCAGATCGTCATCAGGGCCGTCAGCCTGAGAACGGATGATGTCTTCCCAGGGGCATTCTGTCTCAGCGGAAGCGCCGACATTCTTTTGCCAGAAATTGACTACCCGCTCAATTTCTTTGTCAGTAACCATGACTCCCTGACAGCGGACAGGCGCGCCTGATTCGGGGCTGAGAAAAAGCATATCTCCGCGCCCCAGTAATGTTTCAGCGCCGGTTGTATCAAGAATCACCCGTGAATCTACACCTGAGGCCACGGTAAAAGCCACTCTGGCAGGAAAATTTGCCTTAATTAACCCTGTAACCACATCGGTGCTGGGTCGCTGGGTGGCGATTACCAGGTGAATACCGGTAGCACGGGCCAATTGGGCAAGGCGTATGATGACCGGTTCGGTCTGATCAGAGGAGTTCATCATCAGGTCGGCCAGCTCATCAATGACGATTACAATGCGGGAAAGCGTGGGTTGCTGGCGGCGCTGCATTTTACGGTTATAGCTTTCAATATCCCGACTGCGGGTTGTTTCCAGCAATTTATAGCGCCGGGTCATTTCTTCGGTTGCCCATTGCAGAACACCCAGAATGCGTTCGACTTCCGTTTCAACTTTTCCCAGCAAATGGGGCAGGCCGTTATAGCGGGTCAGTTCGACCATTTTTGGGTCCAGCATGGCCAGTTGCAGATCAGCCGGGGTATTGTTCATGACCAGACATAAGATCAGTGATTGAATGAATACAGATTTACCGGAACCGGTGGTTCCGGCTATCAGCAGGTGAGGCATACGACTCAGGTCGCCTAAAACCGGCTGGCCTGAAACATTTTTTCCCATTGCAATGGGCAGAGACGCATTGAATTGTTGAAAGACCTCTGATTCAAGAATTGTGCGAAGCCGCACAATGGAAACGCGTTCGTTTGGAACCTCAATACCCACAAAGGACTGCCCTGGAACCGGAGCTTCAATTCGAATTCGTTCAGCAGATAAAGCCAGAGCCAGATCGCGCTGCAAATGGGTAATTTGCGCGACTCTTACTTTTTGTTGTATGATCTGGCCGTCGGGGCCGGTTTTTTCACTGAAACCGGGTTCAACCGCATATTGTGTCACGCTGGGCCCGACACGAAAACTGACTACCCGGGCTGGAACTCCAAACTCAAGCAATGTTCGTTCTATTCCACTGGCAATGGTATGGATGTTGTTATGATCCGGCTGGCTGCTTTGTTCTTTTATAAGTATATTTAATGGAGGAAGCTGGCCTTCAGAACGGATGGTGGCGGGAGATACGTTTGCAGGCATTGCGTTTTCGGCAGCCAGGGCAGTATCTTCCGTAACGGACAGGTTTTCAGGGGGGGCAATTCCCCCATCCTGAAGATGAGCAGGCTCGTTTTCAGGGCTTAAAAGCCATCGATCCAGTAAATGGGCAAGAATGCGGGCAAAACCAAACCCGACCAGACAGCAATATATAAAAATAAAGATGAAAAGAATCAGGCCAATTGGTTCCGGAAAAGTACGGTTTAATAATTCTGCCAGGCCCCATCCGATATAGCCTCCATCCAGCCCCTGTTCTGCTCTTTCTACGGTATGGCCGTGTGTGAGAGAAAGAACAGCCAACCCTGAAAAAAGGCTCCCTTCCAGTGAAAGTACCTGACCTAAAGTGAGGAAAGGCTTATCGCTGGCTCCCCGCCACAGGATCAAAATGCCTGCCAGAATTAAGAGTATCACCAGACCGTAAGATCCAAAACCCAGCCAGCGCCGGGTCAGGTTGACCCAGGGAGTTAAGGCAACCCCTTTGCTGATATCCAGCAGGCCAAGCAATAAAAGAAAGGAAATGGTCAGTAAAAACAGACCGGTAATATCCCGTATAAAGCGGTCAAAGCGCAATGAAAACCCTGCCACGCTTTCAAGCCAGGGCGGAATATGAGACGAACGGGATTTTGATGAATCAGGCGTTGTTTGCGGGGCGCCTGACGGTTTTATGTTGGGCTTCATGTTGCAGAAACCAGTCCCAGGCTTAATCGCCGCCGTTCGGGGTCTATTTGCAGAATTTTAACTTCCACGTTTTCTCCGGGTTTTAATAAATGAACTGTATCGGGTGTGTCTAAATTGGAATGATGGATCAAACCTTCAATACCATTTTCCAGTCTGGCAAAGACTCCAAAATTCGTTAATGATGTGATGGTTGCCGCGATCAGATCTCCGCTTTGGAATTTTTCAGCGAGTTCATTCCAGGGATTGGGATGCAGCTGTTTGATACTGAGCGCTACACGGCAGCTGTCTTCACAAATTTGAAGCACGATGGCGTCGGTGATATCACCAACATGGAGGTGGGTAAGCGGAAACTGTACCCTGCCCCAGGAAATTTCAGAGATATGAACCAGACCTTCGATTCCGCCAATATCCACAAAAATCCCAAATCTGGTGATGTTTGTGATGGTGCCCTGGACGATGGTTCCTGGTTTCAGAATATCAAAAATCTTTTTGCGGGTTCCGCAGCCGGATTGAGCTGCCCGTTCAGAAAATACAACCCGATCCTGGCTGTATTCACATTCGATCACCTTTAAAGAAAGGACTTTTCCAATGTACTCCGAAAGAAAATTCATTCTTTGTTCGTTCGGAAGATCACAGGGGTATTCAATCAAATGAGAAATCGGAACAAATCCCTGGATTTTTTCGCGCTGAACCAAAAGCCCGCCCTTGTTGGCCCCAAATACTTCAAATTCAGCGACCTGATCGTGTTCGAAAAGATGCTGAACCAGTACCCAGTCCTGTTCAGAAAATCTGCGTACTGCAGTTTTTTTTTCTTTCTCGCAGGAATCTCTGACTTCTGGGCTGGCGTACTCTTTGGAAAACAGACTGTTCCACCAGCCATCATCCTGTCGGTAGCTCATGTTATCAAAACTGTTATCACTGAGGGTGGTAAAAGACATAGGGCGCCTTTTGAATGTGACCAATAGTCGGTTTCTAAGATATCTGATCTTCCATTGACTGGATTTCCCGGGCGACGGTTTCAATGGCTACCCGTTGTTTCCGATAAAAATCAGCCTCTGAAATGGCGAGGCGTTTTACAACATCTCGGACTTTCTGACCCTCCAGGAATTTCAAATCTAAGATATTATACAATATCCAGTCAGTGGTATAGTGTCGTTCTCCCTCGGGTTTAATTCTATCGACAGCCTGTTTAAGAACAGAACGAATCGCATTGGTATAATTTCCGGAATTTTGAGCCGCTTCCAGTTGAACAATCTTTAACTGCATCAGGGGTGATTCAGTCAGGCGCGGGCCGCCCCAGTAATGGATTAATGCATCACGGACGACCTGGATCATGTCTGGCTGAAGTTCCGGCAGATCCCGGCTTAATTCCTGGCTGCTGCCAAAACGGCCGACTGCCCGAATCTGACGGATTTTCTCTACATCGGTAGAGAATTCCTGAATGGCAGAGAAAATATTCTGCTGTAAACCGGTCTCCCGCAGTACCAGTTTTATGCGCTCCAGAAGGACATTAAATGATTGCTGTTCATCCTTTGGCAGTGGGTAATTAACAACCTGATCCAAAGCCAGAATACCCAGAAGGATGGTTTTACCCTGATTTTTTATTTCTGATAATGGGATATAGAGGGTATCGTTTTGCTTAAAATACGAGAGGGTGGTCAGGTCATCTTTTTTCAGCAAAGATGCCATTTCAGCTTCAATATTTTTGGTTGGTTTATGGCCAAAGGCATACAGAAGATTCATGTTGCCGTTGGTATTGGCAGTGATAAAACCGCCTTTTGCCTGTAGCTGGTCAGAAACAGCAGATATCAGCATTTCTACAAATTGTTGGATGTCTTTTTGGGTAAGGAAGCTGTCTTTAAGTCGTTGCAGGGTTTGCAGCTCATGTCTTTCTTCGCCCCAGAACAGATATCTTTCAGCGACAGGCAGAACGAGCGTGATCAGATATTCGATTAATAGAATGGAGCCAACTACCAGGATGGGGATGGCAGCCGGGTAAGGATTGTCTGTGATTACTCCGACGCGATGGGTGATGGTTATGATCCCCAGGGTTAAACTGGCAGTCAGTGGGCCACGCATCAGCCATTCAAGCAGCCTGGTTTTAATTTGACGGTCAGGCTGACCGGTTCCAAAGAATGCGACGGCATATGCCATGAGAATGAGCAGGATGAGGACGAGAAAATAATTAAATGCAGAAACAGCCCAAAAAACGGAATTAAAAGTTCGAATAATTCCTGAACCAAAGAGAAGAAGGGGGGCGGCTCCAATGAGCGGCGACAATGATCCAAATAAAAGGTAGCCCATACGCCGATGACTTGAAGATGTGGTTGTTCTCAGATAGCTGCGGATAAAGTTGTACCAGGAGGATGCCACTGAAATGTAGAAAAAGATGGCAAACAGGTAAGCCCCAGGCTGGGGGCGCAGATGCGGCAATGTGATTCCATCGCTGATCAGGCTGCCTGCAAAATGGTTTGTGATAAGTAAAACCAAAAATCCGCATGAAATGATGTAGGAAGCAATAATGGCAACCAGCCGTTTTCCTTTACTGGGTTTTCCTGTGGTTGCCAATATGCTGTTTGAAAATTGCAGATATACCGGCGGGAGGAATATGATTCCGACCCACTGTGTTTTTAACCAGAAGGATAAAGCGGCCGGATCAGTGATGGTGCTGGCAAGTGATTCTGAAGTGTAGATGATTACAACGCAAACCATCACCAGAGAAAAAGCACGGGCAACCTTTTGGTGCAGGTTAAAGGTCATGGCATAGAGCAGCATAGAAAATGCGGTAATTGCTACGCCGGCCATTAAAATCTGGCTGATGGTTTTAAGAATGGCGATAAGCCAGCTGAATAAAACTTCCATAACTAAAAAGATTTTCCTGTCAGCGGATAAAACTTGAAAAGATTACTGCAATGTCATGATTCGTATAATAGTGGTCAATATAACCGCTGAATTCATACCCCAATTTGTGTACCAGTTGAATGCAGGGATAGTTTTTTGATTGCATCTCGATGGTAATACATTTTATATTGCGCTGCAACGCCCAATCCTGAACAGACAGTATCAGGGCTGTAGCAATTCCCTGCCGGCGTTGCCGTGTTTCTATTACCAGATCAGTGATCCAGATGGTGTTGGGAATTTTTGTTTCATCCATCCGGATATAGCCGATAATTTTCTCATGCAGACGGGCTGTTAATACCATGGATGTATTCAGCCAGTCTTGTGTAATAACAGCAGGGGATCGGGGATAATCTACCCTCACTGGCCGCGGCAGACGGGATAAACGAAAACCGGTTGAAATCTGAAAATCTTCAATGGTGCGTTCCAGCTGCCAGACATGGGTAGTTTCGTAGTATCCTTTTAATTCGGCAAGGCTTTCAAGGTCTTCAACAGCGGCAGGGTAAATTTGTATTTCAGGCATTCCAAAACTCCTTATGGGGTTGGGGCAATCACCCGTACTGGAATGATGCAGGGGGGATATTCGGTCTGGTCATTGTCATAGGCTGTTAATCGTAACAGATATTCGCCTGGAATGTATTTTGAAGTATCCCACAAACCTCCCAGGGTGTCATCTTCAACCCGCATATTCCCGCTGGAAATTGCCTGCCATGTTTCGACCCCGGGCTGACTGAACTCAAATTTGTAGAAACCGAGGTTTTCCAGCATGACGGTTCCTTTTAATTCGACAATGCCCGAAATCTCTTCGCCGGTTTTGGGTTGAGTCCATTCCAGTTTGTCGGGGATACACCCGGTGGTGTTTGCTGCCTCTGCAGGCGGAACACTGGTGCTGGCTGCTTCCTGTACAACGGGACTGACGGTTCCGGTTGTAGCTGCAATATCAATGGTTGGGGTCATTAAGTCGTTTAAGCCGGGGAAGGTTGGTGCGATAAAAGTTACCATAAAAAATATAGACACGGCTATTAATAGAAATAAGATCACCATGGTAAGCGCTGTTACAAAATGATTTTGGGCAATATCCCGTTCGAGCCCAAAAAGCGCCATGCGCCACTCTTTCCAGGAGAGGATTAATTTTCGAATATAAAACAACCCCACTATACCCAACATGATATAGAGAGGGATTTCATAGGTTTGAAGAAACTGCAATAAGGAACTCATTTAGAGTTCGCCTAACACTCCTAAAATAATTCTTTGAAGTTTTGGAAGAATGGTTGCTGCAGATTGCAGTACCTCTTCATGGGTGGTTTCTGTATTTCCATCCAGGTTGGCTTTATTTGTAATTCCGGATATTCCCAATACTCGAACGTTTCCGTGCCGTGCGACAATGGCTTCAGGAGAGGTTGACATTCCAACGGCATCTGCGCCGATGATCTGTAAGAACCGTAAATCAGCCGGACTTTCGAAAGAAGGCCCGGCCAGTGAATTGTAAACGCCTTCGCGGAGTGAGATTTGTTCTTTTTTTGCAATTTTTCGGGCAATATCCATTAGTTCGCGATCCATCATTTGGCTCATGTCCGGAAAACGGGGGCCAAATTCTTCCAGGTTGGGCCCGCGTAATGGGTTGTTGCCGCCCATGCCAATCATATTAATCAGGTCAGTGATCAGCATGATATCTCCGGGAACAAAATCCGGGTTGATGGCTCCTGCCGCATTGGTCAGAATAAGGGTTTTCATACCCAGTTTCTGCAGTACCCTTACCGGCATGGTGATTTCACTCATGCTGTAGCCTTCATAGTAATGCGTGCGGCCCTGCATTACAGCAATGGTTTGAGAAGCCAATTGCCCAATAACCAGCTGATTGTTGTGCCCCTGAATGCGGGAGACGGGCCAGTGGGGGATTGATGTGTAAGGGATCGTATCCGGGTTTTCAATCAGATCAGCCAAATCAGACAAGCCTGAACCCAAAATCAGCCCTGTCTGAGGCTGATGTTTTGTTTGGGTCTGAATGAAGGCGGCAGCCTGATTGATTTGATCGTATGTGATAAATTTTTCCATCTTTCCTCTGACGGGTGCCGGTTGGGCTCTCCGACTTTTTTAATTATATCAAAGGGTGCAGCTATCCATGCGTGCCCTTTTTATTAACCACTGAAAAGTACAATGGTTAAGTCGATACAGCATGATTAATGCACGGCTTTTTAAAGCCTCGATACAATTAATCGGTCAGTTTTTTTAAGATGAGAAGAACCTGTTGTATATCTTCGTCTGAAATTTGATGG
Source organism: uncultured Leptolinea sp. (assembly GCA_964511135.1). Lineage (GTDB taxonomy): Bacteria > Chloroflexota > Anaerolineae > Anaerolineales > Anaerolineaceae > UBA4782. Next base: position 15,609 of record CAZEEL010000013.1, read on the forward strand.
TGTATTACCAGACGGAATCGGCGCTGATCCATACTTATGAAGAGCAGTCCCTGTTCTTTGGCCTGACGGATCAATTCCTGATCGCTGATTTTGGAAGAATCAGACAGACGAAGATAAACCATATTGGTTTGCGGAGGGTCGTTTTCGACGATCAAACCTGGAATGTTTTTTAAACCGTATGCCAGATCTTTGGTACGGCGGTGGTCTTCTCCCAGCAGAGGCATTACTTCTTTCAGGCCAACCAAACCGGCAGCCGCTAATATGCCAGCCTGGCGCATACCCCCGCCCAATAATTTACGGTTTTTCCGTGCAGCCTGGATAAAATCGCGGCTGCCGCATAAGACACTTCCAACCGGGGCGCACAGACCTTTGCTGAGGCAAAAAGTGACGCTGTCAGCTTTTTCAACCAGCGCAGCCGGTTTTATATTTAATGCGGTTGCGGCATTAAATATGCGGGCGCCATCAATATGGAGTTGTAGTTGGTATTGGTGAGCAAGGTCAGCTACCTGATCTGTATATTCTTTGCTGATCACGGCTCCGCCGCAACGATTCTGGGTGTTTTCCAGAATTATCAGGCGGGTTACCGGAAAATGAATGTCATCTCCTCGAATGGCTTTTTCCAGATCTGTCAGCGGAATGGTGCCATCGGGCAAATTGGGAACCGTGCGGGGCATGATGCTGCCCAAAGCTGCCAGACCTCCGACTTCGTAATAAAAGGTATGGCCCTGAGTGCCCATAATGGCTTCACTGCCGCGCGACGGGCAGTGGGTCAGCATGGCTGCCAGATTCCCCATCGTACCCGAAGGGACAAACAGACCATTTTCTTTTCCCAGCAGGTGGGCCGAGTATTCTTCCAATGCCTGGATCGTTGGGTCTTCGCCGTATACATCATCACCTGTTTCGGCCTCAGCCATTGCTTTGCGCATAGCGGCAGTTGGTTGGGTTACTGTATCAGAACGCAGGTCAATCCATTTCATCGTTTGCCTTCTTTCTTATTCTCCTGATCTAACTTTTGAAGCCATTCTTCTAATTCAGGGTCTAATGGAGCAGTAAACTTTCTGGGTGTTGTTTCACCCGGGAGGGTGATCAGCAAATCACGGGCGTGGAGAAATTGCCGCTTGATCGGCAGGCTTTTTCTTTTGCGGCCGTAAACGGTATCTCCGACGATGGGGCAGCCCAGAAATGCCAGATGAACCCGGATCTGATGCGTTCGGCCTGTTTGCGGATGTACCTCAAGCAGGGTGTGATTGGGGTAATTCTCCAGAGTCAGATATTCAGTAATGGCTTCACGGCCTTTTTGTTCAGCGACGACGGCCATTTGTTTTCGTTTGGCCGGGTCACGGCCAATGGCGGTCTCTATTCTTCCCGAAGGGGTAGGGGGGGCGCCGTCTGCCAGGGCTATATACGTTTTTTGAACCTGGCGATTTTTAAATTGCTGTTGCAGCCAATGCATCGTATGATCATCTTTGGCGAAGATGATTAATCCTGAGGTGTCTTTATCCAGTCGGTGAACTACTCCCGGGCGCTGAAGGCCGTTAATGCCTTTGAGATCAGGGATATGAGCCAAAGCAGCATGCACCAGCGTGCCGGTATGATGCCCGGCAGCAGGGTGTACAACCATCCCGGCTGGTTTGTTAATGATCAGAAGGTTCTGATCTTCATAAATGATATTTAATGGGATGTCTTCGGGGATGAGTTCCAGGGGTTTTGATTCTGGTACTTCAATGGTTACTGTTTGATTCTGCAGGACGGGAAAGCTCATTTTACTGATAACTTTGCCATCAACGGTAACCTTTCCATCTTTTATCAAAGTTTGTATTCTGGAACGCGAAAAATCAGAAAGGTTGCGTACTAAAAATAAATCCAAGCGCTCAGGCTCTTCCTGATCCTGGATAAATGAAAACGGCATTGTGTTCATGATTGGGCAGGAGGAAAAGCGGTGTCAGCATGATCATTGTCATCGCTTTCCGTGCGGTTGTTATGGTTGTCATCCTGCCGGGCAGAGTCGGCTGGCTGCTTCAGGTTTTTTTCTTCCAGATATAAACCGATTAACAGGGCTGCTACCCCGAGGGTAACGCTTGAATCGGCAATATTGAAGACGGGAAAAGTTCCCACAGAGATAAGATCGGTCACATGGCCGTTGAACAGCAGCCGGTCAATTAAATTTCCGATCGCTCCTCCGAGTTGCATTGAAAGAGCAATTTGCAGCGCTCTTTCTTCTGCCGGGATGCGGCGGAAGTAGATCAGAATAATGACTGCAATGACCGAAGTGAGAACGGTGAATATTTCAGGATGCCCCTGAAAAAGGCCGAAGACAACCCCATTATTTTGCCAGTGAACAATCCGGGCATAGGGAGCCAGCCATTCCCAGGGCATCCATGTTTCGCCCAGCGTTAAATGGTTGCGGACCAGGCTCTTGGTCCATTGATCCAAAATTACAACTATGGTGACAATTCCTGCCAACAGGATATATTTTTTGTTTTTGTTTTCCAAAAGAACACTCTCCAAATCAGCAGGAATTGTACCCTGTATTTGCGTGATTAAGCTTTTTGTATACCAATTGTCAGTTGTTCCCGTCCTTCGTCCAGAAGATCACTCATGGTGGTGAGATTCTCCGGGACGGTTCCGAGTACCATTTTTACGGTCAGCGTTTCGTTTTGAATATACTCGGCGTTGCTTTGCATGGCTGCGGCCAAACCGGGTGTAACGTCATAAAACAGAACAATACGGTCGGCAATATCCAGCTCAGCCTGTTTGCGCAGGTCCTGTACTCTGCGGACAAATTCACGCGCAAGGCCTTCCTGAATCAGTTCAGGGGTCAGGTCGGTTACCAGCGCTGCCAGATAGGATCCTTCTGAAGCTACTGCAAATCCTTCACGTGCCTGCAGGCGTACTTCGATCTCTTCCGGGAGTATTTCATAGTTTTCGCCATTGGAAATGACCTGAATGCTTTTACCAGCCATCAGGCGGGGGCCTTCCTGGCTTGCGTCTAAGGCCAGAATTGCCTGACGGATGGCCGGGAACCTGGCCCCATATTTCTGGCCCAGCTGTTTGGGCAGCGGGTTCAGGCTGAATGATACGGATTCGCCTGCGGTATCCAGCGCTCGGATTTTCTTAACATTCAATTCATCTTCCAGCAGGTCGACATACTTAAAGATTCCTTCTTTTTCTTCGAGATTGGTTACCGCGAAGGCTGCCTCACTGAGGGGCTGGCGTACCGAACGGCGGGCCTTGTTACGGGCAGCCAGGCCCAGCGAAGCCAGTTTCATGACCAGGGTCATTTCGCGGTTTAACTTTTCGTCGATCACGTACGGGTCATATTCAGGCCAGTCGGTCAGATGTACGGAAAGCGGGGCGTCAGGGCAGGCGGTGCGTACCAGGTTTTGATAGATTTCATCTGCAATAAAAGGCATGGCCGGAGCAATTAATTTGCTGAGCGTCACCAGGGCTTCGTATAACGTAGCATAGGCCGCCTGTTTGTCGCCATCGGATTCACTCTTCCAGAAACGGCGGCGTGAACGCCGCAGGTACCAGTTGGATAATTGATCAAGGAAGGTTTCAATGGGGCGGGTGGCTCCCAGACTGTCGTAATTTTCGTATGCTTGGGTTACATCTCTTACCAGGGTGTGCAGGGCAGAACGCAGCCATTGGTCCAGCGGGCTGTATTCGGGCTCTGCCAAAAGATCAGGTTTCCATCCGTCGAGATTGGCATAGGTTACAAAGAAGGAATAGGTATTCCATAAAGTCATCGTAAAGTTACGTACAACTTCTCTCACCAAATCAGCAGAAAAGCGGCGTTCCTGCCCGGGAGGGCTGGCAGTATACAGATACCAGCGAATGGCGTCTGAACCGTGCTGGTTGATGACATCCCAGGGTGAAACCACATTCCCGCGGGATTTTGACATTTTTTGCCCATTGGAGTCTAAAATGAGCCCAAGGCAAATAACATTCTTAAAACATGTTTTCTCAAACAGCAGGGTGCTGATCGCATGCAGACTGTAAAACCAGCCGCGGGTCTGGTCAACTGCTTCGCAGATAAAATCAGCCGGGAACTGTTGATTAAAAGCGTCATTATTTTCGAACGGGATATGCCATTGTGCTGTGGGCATAGAGCCGGAATCAAACCAGACGTCGATCAATTCAGGTACCCGTTTCATATCGTTGCTGCATTCGGGGCAGGGCAGAATGATCTGGTCAACATAGGGTCGGTGCAGGTCCAGATTGCTTAAATCTCTTCCGGATCTTTCTGATAACTCATGGACGGATCCAATGCATTCCTGATGATGGCAGCCCTCGCATTCCCAAACCGGCAGCGGGGTTCCCCAATAGCGCTCACGGCCCAGTGCCCAGTCGATATTGTTTTCCAGCCAGTTTCCAAAACGGCCGTTTTTGATATGTGAAGGGTACCAATTGATGTCGTTATTGAGGTTGACCAGTTGGTCACGGAATTGGCTGGTGCGAATGTACCAGGTTGCCCGGGCGTAATACATCAATGGAGAATCACACCGCCAGCAGAAAGGATAAGTGTGGCTGTAGCTGCCGGATTTATATAATAATCCCCGCTCATACAAATCACGGATGATGCCGGGGTCTGCATCTTTGATAAAGACGCCGCTCCAGGGATACACTTCCGGGATGAATGTTCCATCGGGATTAACGGTGGACAATATGGGCAGATTATTTTCGAAAGAAACCGTCATATCATCGGCGCCGTAAGCCGGGGCAATATGAACCAGACCGGTACCATCTTCTGTAGAAACAAAATCAGCCAGAACAACAAAATGGGCGGGTTTTTCCAAAGGCAGGAAGGTGTAAAGAGGATGATATTTGACCCCTTTTAATTGTTTTCCTTTTATATGTTCCAGTATTTTTACCGGCTCATCTTTGAAAACTGTCTCTGTCAGGCTGGAGGCCAGAATGAGTTTTTCAGTACCGCCTTCAGGCAGGGTGTGTTCGACTTTGACATAATCAACATTTGGCCCGGCCGCAATGCTGACATTGGAAGGAAGTGTCCAGGGGGTGGTTGTCCAAACCAGGAAAGATGTGTCTGGCTGGTCTGCCAGTGGGAATCGGACATAGACAGAGGGATCCACGGTGTTTTCTTTATACCCCAGGGCAACTTCATGATCTGAAAGGGGGGTTCCACAGCGGGGGCAGTAAGGAACTACCTTAAACCCCTGATACAGCAGATCTTTTTTCCAGAACTGCTGCAAAATCCACCAAACCGTTTCAATATAGTCATTCGTATAGGTAATGTAGGCTGTATCGAAATCGACCCAAAAAGCGATTCGTTCAGTCAGTTTTTCCCAGTCTTTGATATAGGAAAAAGCTGATTCACGGCACAGTGCAGTGAACTTATCGATGCCATATTCTTCAATTTGTTTCTTTTGTGTGAAGCCGAGTTTTTTTTCAACTTCAATTTCGACCGGTAAGCCATGGGTGTCCCAGCCGCCGCGCCGAAGCGCATATTCACCGCGCATGGTATGAAAGCGCGGGAACATATCTTTGAAGGCACGTGACAGAACATGATGAATCCCGGGCTTTCCGTTGGCGGTTGGGGGGCCTTCGTAAAATACATAGGGTTTTCCGCCTTTTCGTTGTTCCATGGATTGATGGAATACGTCATGTCTTTTCCAAAAGCGTAAGACGCCTTCTTCCATTGTGATAACATTTAGTTTCGGTGAAACTGGTTTAAACATCCTTCCTCCAAAAAAACAAAAATCTCATCCGTATGAGGGACGAGACATGATGACCCGCGGTACCACCCTGGTTCTCACTTTGTGAGCGCTCAGCCAGAGACAATTTTATCTCCGAGTCAGGATAACGGCAGACCAGTCCGGCGTTCTTATTAAGGAAACCCTGTTCAGATTGCAGCTCCAGAAGGATTTTCAAATACCCTGCGCCTGCCCGCTTGCACCATGACCGGGTTCGCTGAAGGGAGAAGGTAAATTACTCGTTTCTATCACAGCTGTTCAGCCTGTAATTATGCCATAACCTGTCTGTCTGTGCAATGAAGACTTTGACAGAAGATGACAGAAGACTTTGCGGCCATCTGACACAATTCATGTCAGATGGCATTCGAATTTGTGCACGGGGTCAAACCATTCGGGCCCGTTGATAATGTTGGTGCGGTCTCCGATACCCTATGGTACTCAGCCGTAATGGATATGGCTGAAAAAAAGCATGAAAACCCGCAGGATGAACAGGCTTCAAAGTGCAGCCTATTTTTCTGATTTTGGCCGCAAAAGAGAAGATGCGATTAATCTTCAGGCAGAAAATACGGTATATAAAAGGAGCCCTCAAGGAGGCTTTTGTGATTGTCTTTTTTCTGTAATTCGAATTGCAGAGTGGTATCAATGCCGGTCAGGGGGCCATGACAATATAACAGTTCAGGCTGATCTGGAAGGGTATAGCAGGAATAAGTTTTATTGTTATCCACTTTGGCGATGTATTCACCGGAAACGGGGGCGGAAAATTTGAAAGTGAGAAGATAGCGCCAGTTCTTAAGGTAGCTGTGTCCCAGCAGGGTAACGGTTGGCAGTGCAGTTTCAGATATGGAGACCATTGTTGAAAGAGGAGCGGGTTCTGTTTTTAGCGGTGCAGCCGATGGCGGGGTTTGAAGCAATACGGATTCTGTAAGACAGGGTGTTTGCCTGACAGGCGCAGGGGTTGTACCGGAGGCAGATGATGTCGGTTGGCTGGTTTGGTTTGGCTGAAGTGTTGTTGCTTGACTGCAGCCTGGCAGCCAGACTGAAAGGGAAAAAGAAAGAAGCAGCAGGATCGTTTTGGAAGTTGTCATCTTATTCATACTTTGTATACGTAAAAAAAGAAGCTCCGTTGTACGGAGCTTCAAGGTTATTTTACCAAATGTTGGCAAGAGGGGTTCAGGGAAGTTCAAGCAATTCGACATTGGTAAAGGTGCAATGCTGACCCCAGTCTTTGTTGGTGCCAGACTGAAGGCTGTAGAATAACTCGCCGTCTGAAAAGGCAGAATCTTTTTTGTTAAACACTTTTACTCCATCGACATAGAAAGTAAAGTTGTTGTCTTCTGCAGCAAAGATAATGTTGGCGCTGCCTTCTACGCTGTGCTTTCCGTAATAGCCGCGGCCTTTTTCAACATATTTCCCGTTTTGGTATGCCCACATGTATACGTTTCCATCCTGGGCAAAGAAGGTGGCATAATTGTTCTTTGAATCCTGCAGTCTGAAGACAAAGCCGCACCCGGCGTTAGCCCAGTCGGGGGTCTTAATGGCGCTGGCATAGGTCATATCTGCTTTAATGACAAAATTGCCTGGGCTGTGTCCGGTTTCGTACCATTGGTACCAGCCAATTTGGGCCCATTTTTCATCAAAGTCATCCAGGGTGAAATAGTCGCCATTGGTAGTTGTGATGGCTCCATCGGTTTTCAGCATGTCAAGCGCATTTTTAAAATCGGGAGTCATACTGTTATTATTGCCCAAATCGACGATGGGTGTATTGCTCAGTCCGGTCGCGGAAGATGGCAGTTCCAAAATCCGGGTGTCGCTGTAGCTGCAGCGGTTCCCAAAGCTTTTATCAGTGCCGGTCATTAAAACATAAGCCAGTTTTCCGCCGGAAAATTTATTGGACTTGGTTTGGAAGGCCTGCTCACCGTCAACAAAGAAGGTAATCTGATCCTGCTCTGCAATCAGGATCAGATCAGCTTCGCCTTTGGGTACTTTGGGTGCAGGGAAGCTGCCTGTTCCTTCATCGGTATATTCGTTATTTTTGTATGACCACATTTGGGTGCTTCCATCCAGATCATACGTAATTGCGTAATGGTTATCTGAATCCTGGAAGCGGAAAATAAAGCCGCAGCCGGTGTTGAATAAATCGGCATTATTGTCGGCAACCTCGTATTTTAAATGGGTTGCAAGTACAAAATTATCCAGACTGTAGTCGGTATAGTACCAGTCGTAATTATCCAGCAATTGGGTGGTTTCTTCAAAATCATCCAGCTCATGGATTGCTCCATCGGTGGAACTGATATATTCTTCATCGTACAATATCTGAAGAATTTCTTCAAAAGAAGAATCGGCAGTGATTTTGGCGGAAGCAGCCTGTGTGGGTACAGCCAGGGTTGGTTCCTCTGAAGGAACTGCTGTGGTTGGCTCCGGGGTGGGAGTTGAAGTTTTTTTAATTTTGGGTATACCACAGGCCAGACTGAACATCAGAATCACAGCTAATACAAAATAAAGGCGTGTTTTTTTCATGGATTTCCGTCTCTCTCTTTCTCCAGCTTATGATGTTGATAATATGCGGTGAAAATATTCTGCAAATTTTATTTTGGCATTATTATTATATCAAATTAACTTTGACAGTTCGAATTCTGCATGTTAAACTAACTGTATTCCAGAAAGCTCTCGTTGAGAGCATTTTTTATGCAGGCAGGTGTTATGAAGAATACAGGCAAGATCGTTTGTACGGGTTCGGTTGCTTACGACTATTTGATGAAGTTCCCCGGTTATTTTAAAGAGAATATTATTCCTTCGCAGCTGGATCATCTCAGCCTGTCTTTTCTGGTTGATGAAATGGTCAGACAACCGGGCGGAGTGGCGCCGAATATTTGCTATACGCTTTCTTTATTGGGAATGAAGCCTTATTTGTTTGCAACAGTGGGTGAAGATTTCGGCGATTATCGCAGGCGTTTGGAAGAACAGGGAGTTGATACCCGCTTTGCCAGGGTGATTGAGGGGAAGTTTACGGCCTCTTTTTTTGTGAATACTGACTTGTCGAATGCACAGATTGCTACTTTTTATGCCGGCGCAATGGCGGATGCCGGAAAGATGTCCATGCGTGAACTGGCTGCTTTGAACCCTGATCTGGTGGTTATTTCGCCAAACGCTCCGGATGCTATGACGCAGTATGCTCAGGAATGCAGAGAGTTGGGCTATCGCTATCTGTATGATCCCAGTCAGCAACTGGCCAGACTGGGGGGCGAAGAAATTCGGCAGGGGGTGGATGGGGCATACATGTTGTTTGTCAACGAATATGAATTTGAGCTGTTGCAAAAGCATACAGGCATGGCTGCTGCCGACATTATTAATCAGGTCGAAGTGGTGGTTGTTACGTTGGGTAAAAAAGGCGCTGTCATTTATAATGAAAAGCAGAAATATGAGATTCCGATTATTCCAACACAAACGGTGACGGACCCAACCGGGGTGGGAGATGCCTTCCGCGGTGGTTTTCTCAGCGCTTATTGCCTGGGGTTGGATTGGCAGACCTGCGGCCGGGTGGGGTCTTTGGCGGCTGCGTATTGTCTTGAACAAACGGGTACACAGGCGCATCATTATACCCCTGCTGAATTTGTGAGAAGATATCGGCAATTTTTTGACGATCATCATGCGTTGGATGAATTATCTAAAATTAAGGAATGAGGAAAGAGATTTCCGGGAGAAAAACGAATGTCAAAATGTGATGTAAAAGATTTAAAACTGGCGGATGGCGGCCGGCTGCGCATTGAGTGGGCCGAACGTGAAATGCCGGTTCTCAGACAAATCCGTGAGCGATTTGAGAAAGAACGGCCTCTGGCCGGAATTCGTGTTTCAGCCTGTTTGCATGTAACTACTGAAACAGCCAACCTGATGCGTACGCTGCAGGCAGGCGGGGCTGATGTGGTGCTGGTTGCCTCAAATCCTTTGTCTACTCAGGATGACGTAGCGGCTTCTCTGGTTTCTCATTATGAAATTCCGGTCTATGCCATAAAGGGAGAAACCAATGCGGTTTATTACCAGCATATTGAGGCTGCGCTTGATCACAAACCTCAGATGACCATGGATGACGGCGCTGATCTGGTCAGCTTTTTGCATAAGAATCGCCGTGCATTGCTGACCGATGTGCTGGGGGGAACGGAAGAGACGACTACCGGGGTGATTCGTCTGCGGGCGATGGCTGCCGATAAGGCTTTGAATTTCCCGGTCATTGCTGTGAACGATGCCATGACCAAGCATTTCTTTGACAATCGCTATGGTACCGGTCAATCAACCTTGGATGGTATTACACGGGCGACCAATATTCTTCTTGCAGGGAAAACTTTTGTGGTGTCTGGTTATGGCTGGTGCGGCCGGGGCCTGGCGATGCGTGCCCGCGGCATGGGAGCCAATGTAGTTGTAACCGAGGTCGATCCTATGCCGGCTTTGGAAGCGGTGATGGATGGTTACCGGGTGATGCCCATGGAAGAGGCTGCCAAAATTGGAGATATATTCTGTACGCTGACCGGTGATCTTAATGTGATTGACAAACATCATTTTGAGGCGATGAAAGATGGTGCGATTATTTCTAATTCAGGCCACTTCAATGTCGAAATTAATATTTCTGCCCTGGAAAAAATGGCAAAGAATAAGCGGATGGTACGCCCCTTTGTTGAAGAATATGAACTGATGGATGGCCGGCGGATTTATCTGTTAGGCGAAGGCCGTCTGATTAATCTGGCTGCTGCTGAAGGTCACCCGGCCAGTGTTATGGATATGTCATTTGCCAATCAGGCTCTCAGTGCTGAGTATATGGCCCAGAATCATCAGTCTATGGAAAATAAAGTCTATTCTGTTCCGGAAGATATTGATCGTGAAATTGCCCGTTTGAAACTGGCTTCTATGGGAATTCAGATCGATTCTCTGACAACGGAACAGTTGGATTATCTGAACTCATGGGAAGAAGGCACATAAACGCAGAAGAAGCTGTAATGCGTTGAATTTAATAAACAGGCTGTCGAGATGTGATTTCGACAGCCTGTTTTTTGTTTGTCCGGCATGGAATGTCTGATGGGGGCAGGTTCACTTAAGGGATAAAGATCTGAATGCTCTGGACGGAAAGAATGGAATGTGCATGAAATGGCAAACGGCCAAACCGGTTTATGATGCTCAGATTCCATGATCAACCGTATTTTGACAGGGACAAGAATGCCGAACGTGGATGGATTCTGTGAGCGACGATTATCTGAAAGTCTGCGAAAACGGTTGAACCGCCGTATACGGAACCGTACGTACGGGCGGTGTGGGCAATTGGCTACCCAATCCATGGATAGCCTTTTACCCGATTTTTAAGCAGTTTTTCACTGTTGGATCTATGCTTTATTGGTCAGGAAGCATATTTTTAAACTGTCGTGTTGTAAAAACAGCAACGGTTATATTTTTAATCGAATTGATCATCATCGAAATTCCAAGCAGCATGGTTAATGTTTGTATCCCTGAAAATGGCTCAACAATCAGGAGAACTGCCAGGAATGTCGAAGCGATTGCAGAGATCAGAATGATCCATCCGTATGCAATGCCAAAACGGCAGGTTTCAATGGCTGTTTGAATTGCAAAAATACTGTCCACCAGCAGAAATACTCCAATGGCTATCGACAGGGCGGTCATCAGCCAGTTTGGGTTCAGTATCAGTAATATGCCAGACCCGATGGAAAGAATGCCAAGAGACAAATCAAACTGGAATGCCAGCTGATATAAGCTGTCTGTAAAATATCCGATTATGCGAACAAGGCCAGATATCGTGAGAAGAATGCCGATCAATAGACAAATGGTGCTTGCTGAAGTTGCTGGCCATATTACAAGGACAAGTCCTGACAGCAATGTGACCATCGAGACGAGTATAAACAGATTTTTAATACGTTTTATCATTTTCATTGCGATTACCTTCTTTCTGTATATCCAGAATACAGTGAATCGCAGGGATTAACAATGGTCAAAAGAGGTATGGTGAGGAAATTTTACACACAGAGCCTTTTTTGACCGGAATTAGGACACTTATCCCAATCTGTTACTTTTTTTGTGAACGGTTGGCTGTTGAATTTCCGGTGCGAAAGGGACAGTGGTATGAAACAATATACTGAGCTGTTTTACAATTTCTTCCGGTTTTTCTTTCATGTTGTTATTGATCCATTCAAGCGCCATGCCAACGGTTGCAAAAGCATAAAATTTAATGAGGAGTTGGGTATATGATTCATCATAAGGTGATCCCTGTGTCTGTTCGTTAATATAGGCGCTTATGAATTCCCGGCTCATCTCATATAGATATTCGGCCTGCGTTTTATAATTGACTGAGTTGTAAATATGCAGGAACACCTTCCTGTTTTCCTGTAAAAACTGAAGCATTTGTAAAGTGTGGTCTTCCCATGAAAAGCATTCCGACTGTTGGAAACGAATCTTTTTACGTTCTGTTTGGATTACTTCATCAATCAGATTGTAAATATCTTTAAAATAATAATAAAAGGTTTTGCGGTTAACACCGCAATCTTCGACGATATCTTTTACCGTGATTTTCTCAAGCGGGACGTTTTCTGCAAGCTTTAGAAATGAAGCAATGATTGCCTGTTTGGTAAAGGGGGGCATTGATTCATCTCCTTTCCTTAACAAGTAAGCGCATTTCATCGCTTAATGTATTTAAAGTCTTAAATCTTATTTAATGACCGTTCTTCGGGACAGGCATGTTATACCCCACCATGGGTCATTGTGAGGCCATTGTCCGGCCAAAGCCATCCGTTTTCCAAAACAGACGGCTTCGCTGTGCCCGCGCATCCTGATCCACCGAAAGATCTTATCCCGAATTCAACCTGTTCAAAAAACTGGTTTATGGATCAGAAATGCCCAAACTGACCAGACTATTATCATGACTGTTCCCACCGTGAACCGAAAGAGAGCCGCCAGACTGCATCCGGTGACCATTCCTTTCAGTGAACCGTAAGCCTGTTTCCAGTTTCGCAGACGAACAAATTCGATGACAAAGATCAGGATCAAAGCTGCCAGAATACCCCCGAGGGGAGGTAACAGAATACTGCCTGCAATACTTCCAATCATAGCGGCAATCACAGACCACCAGGGGGCTCCGCTTGCCCTGGTTTGAGCACCTATGAGCAGGTTATCTGCTGTTGTGCCGATGATCATCAGGATGGTTATGCCCATCAGAAAGAACCAATCCCAGCCCTGCATCCCGGTAATGATTCCATAAACCAGCGCTGCAGCCCAAATGATGGTAAGCCCCGGGATGATCATCGTCAGCAGACTCAGCAGCCCGACAACCATCGTAAGCAGGGTTATGACCGGCAACAGAAGGTGTGAAACAGCATTCCAGTCAAATGTCATGCAGATATTATGGTTGTTCCGGGTAAATAATATCCGTTCCGCCCATCCAGGGAAGCAAAACTTCCGGTACAACGACAGAGCCATCTTCCTGTTGATAGGTTTCAAGAACAGATATTAAAGTACGCGGCATGCCGAGGCCTGACCCGTTCAGTGTATGCACGCAGCGGGGTTTGCTGCCATCTGTGGGACGGTATTTGATGTTGGCTCGCCGGGCCTGGAAATCACCGACATTGGATACTGAAGATACTTCAAGCCATTCATTGCAGCCGGGAGCCCAGACTTCAACATCAAAGGTTTGGGTTGCATTGAAGCCAAGGTCACCGGTACAAAGCTGAAGAATTCGGTAAGGGAGCTTTAGCTTTTCACAAACTTCTACAGCATTGTCAAGCATTCTTTCCAATTCCTGTTGAGAATGCTCAGGCAGAGCGTATGTGTACATTTCCACTTTATCAAATTGATGGCCGCGCTTAATGCCCCGAATATCCCGCCCGGCGCTCATTTTCTCGCGTCTGAAACATGGGGTATAGGCCGTGTATCGTCTGGGAAGTTGATTTTCTTCGAATATGTCTCCGATATGAATTCCTGTCAGAGGAACTTCAGCGGTTGGCACAAACCAGAAATCATCTGTGTCGTCATGATAGAGATTATCGTAAAATTTTGGGAGCTGGCCTGAAGCAAACATGGTTTCCTGTTTAACCATGAAAGGCGTATATTTTTCATAATACCCCTGTTTTTGATGCAAATCCAGCATCCAGGCAATCAGAGCGCGTTGCAATCTTGCTCCGGCGCCGCTGAGGACATAGAACCGTGAACCGGAGAGTTTGACGCCCTGTTCAAAATTGAGAATACCCAGATTGGGGGCGAGTTCCCAATGGGGCAGCGGTTGGAAGGAAAACTCTTTGGGTTTTCCCACTGTTTTTACTACAATATTATTTTCTTCGCTTTTGCCATAGGGAACCGACGCATCAGGAATATTCGGAATTTTTGAAATCAAATCATTCAGTTGTGTTTCTGTCAGGGTAATTTCTTCATCCAATGCTGCGATTTTATCACCCACCTGACGCATGGATTCAATTTTTTGCTGCCGCTCCTGAGAGTCTTTGCTTTTTCCGATCTCTTTTGAAACAGAATTGCGTTCGGCTTTCAGATCTTCTGCCTGAGCCAGAAGGGCGCGGCGTTTTTTATCCAGTTCCTGGATTTCATAAACCGAAGCTGATTCCATCTGCCGGTTGTGAAGTGCATTGACGACAACTTCAGGGGTTTCTCGTACCAGATTTATGTCGAGCATGTTCTTTCTCCCATCAATAAAGTTTCATGAATTAAAACGGATTATGATAATTTTAAAAATTATACCCAGGAATAGCGTCTCAGGCGAACAGTTATGGAGCAGTGTCAGAATCTGACGGAATATCGAGGAAATAGCCTACTCCGCGAATGGTCTTAATATATTTTGATTCGCGCGGGTTTTCTTCTAATTTTTGTCTCAGCCAGCTTATGTGAACATCCAGCGGGCGGGTATCGCCCAGGTAATCCGTTTCCCAGACTTTGAGAAACAGCTCTTTCCGCTCAACTACTTCATTGGGCTTTTCCATCAGGTGCTTCAGGAGGGCGACTAACCGGGGCGTTAAACGGGCCTGTTTTTTATCGCATCTGGCCATGCGTGATTCTTCATCCAGTTCAAAAGGCCCAACCTTAAAAATGCTTGTGTTCTTTGTGGGTGCGAAGTTTTGAATTCGGTTGACCAGTTTTTTAATGGTAAAAGGCTCGATTAAGATAATGTCTGCCTGAAAACCCTCTTTTATGGCCTGGGGCTGGTTGGTAATAAGAATAATGGGAATGTTGGGTGCCTTATTTTTGAGCGACTGACAGATTCGCTTCCCGTTTGTTCGCATTGTCGAAGAATCGATCACGATGACGTCAGGCGTCTCATGATTAAACAGCTCAATCGCGCTGGAGCCATTGGGGACGCTGTAAACTTCATACCCCTTATTCACCAATCCTTTGTGATAAGAGGGCCGAGTTGATCCATTTCCTTCAATAAGTAATATTATGATGCCGCCCATGATTCTTTCTCGTAAAACCGGAATATTATCACTTTTTCCATATCCGAAGATATTTGTTTATTACGTTGATTTGGCTGAGAGCGGAACGTTAATGATAATAATCAGT
>CAZEEL010000014.1:0-30447 GCA_964511135.1 uncultured Leptolinea sp.
TTTTGAAAGGATATTTGAGTCAATGAAAAAAGTGCTTATTACCGGCATTACCGGTCAGGATGGATCCTATCTGGCAGAGCTGTTGTTAGCCAAAGGATATGAAGTTCATGGGATCATCCGCCGCTCCAGTACATTTAATACCAAACGAATCGATCATCTGTATGCTGATCCGCATGGGAATGGGAAGAAACCTGCCCTGTTTTTACATTATGGAGATCTTTCTACCAGCGAATGTTTTTATGATGCCTTTCATAATATCCGGCCGGATGAAGTTTACAACCTGGCAGCCCAGAGTCATGTTCGGGTGAGTTTCGATATGCCGGAGTATACAGGCGATGTAGCAGGTCTTGGGGTTACCAGAATTCTGGAAGCGTTGTTGAAAAGCGGGTTGAAAGCGAAGTTTTATCAGGCTTCGACCAGTGAACTGTTTGGCTCTGCGAAACCGCCGCAAAGCGAGATCACGCATTTTGAACCGCAAAGTCCTTATGCGGCTGCCAAATTATATGGGTATTGGATGACGCGCAATTATCGGGATGGCTACCGGATGTTTGCGAGCAATGGAATTCTGTTCAATCATGAATCACCCCGTCGGGGAGAGACCTTTGTAACCCGTAAAATTACGCGGGCGGTTGCATCGATTGTGGCGGGCAAACAGACAAAGCTGTTTATGGGCAATTTGGATGCGCTGCGGGATTGGGGGTATGCTCCGGAATATGCAGAAGCCATGTGGATGATCATGCAGCAGGAAGATGCGGATGATTATGTGTTGGGAACGGGGGAAGCACATACGGTGAGGGAATTTCTGCAGGAAGCATTTGGGTATGTTGGATTAGACTGGCAGAAATATGTAGAAATTGATCCGCGATATTTTCGTCCGACAGAGGTAGATTATCTGTTGGCAGATCCAACCAAAGCGCAACAGAAACTGGGATGGAAGCCGAAAGTTAAGTTTCATGAACTGGTACGAATTATGATGGATGCGGACCTGGAATTGTTGAAATTAAGCAACCCGGGAGAGGGGAAGAAAATTATTAAAGAACGTTTTGGCGACTGGCATTTTTGGGAGCACCAGGTTGTCAGTATGGATCGTGGATAAAATAACACAGGATTCAGCATGATTTTGAGCGATACATACGCTCAAAATCATGCTGAAAAACTTTTTTTACGTCTTTTGGATGGGGGAAGGTACCAGGGGGGCAGGTAAAAAATCATTCAATTTGGAATAAGCGACCTCTGCCAGACCTGGGGTCTTGCGCTATCGGCGCAAAAAGCTGAAAAAGCTGGTTTTTGCAGAATTTGCAAGATATACGCCGCTGATAATCAGCGCTGCTCCAATGGCCTGTATCAAAGTAAAACGCTCACCCAGAATCACCGTGCCAGACAGGATGGATACGATGGTTACTATTCCGATAAAAGAGGCCGCCCTGTTTGCGCCGATACGTGATATGGCGATGTTGCTCAGCAGAAAAGCGAGAACGGAACACCCGATACTCAGGTAAAGGACTGCAGTCAGAAAATCAGAATGGGTAAATGGCAGCGTCAGGTATTCTGTCAGCGTACCGGATTTTATATTCTCGAAAAGCGCCATGCCGGTAAAAGAGACGGCGCCGAATGCCAGCATAACACAGGTGATTTCTGCACTGGTAAACGCATGGGCTTTTCTGACAAGCGCCATATAAAGGCTGTATGAAATGACTGCTATAAACAGCATGATGTAACCCGTCAAATGAAAGGATGCATCCATTCCTTTGGCAAGAACACAGACGATTACGCCGGCAAGGGTAACGCATATGCCGGCTGTCTGAAATTTTGTCGGTTTTTCTTTTAAGATTAATGAAGAAGCCAGAAGGGTAACAATTGGGATGCAGGCGATGATGGCGCCGCTTTCTGAGGCGCTTGTCAGACGGATGCCCATGGTTTCTGCAAAAAAGTAAATGGTCGGTTGCAGAAGCGCAATCCATATCAGCGGCAGCAACGGCTTTCCTTTGAAGCTGATTTTGATGATTCCGGTCAGAATGCACAGGCAGATCAGAAGAAAGGCAAAGATGAATCTCCAACTGAGCAGTGTCAATGGGCTGGCCCATTCGGTGATTTGTTTGGTGAAAAGATAACTCAATCCGAACAGTGTTTCACAAATAATGGCGCAGACGCAGCCGATCATCCCGTTCTTTTTTTCTGCCGGTATTTTCATGGTTGATTCTTCCTGTGCAAAATGGTTTTGCGGTTTTCTGATCCGCTTCCGAAGCGGAAAGGTTGTCCAGCGCAGAGCGAAAAAATACAGAGCCAATGCAGGGCAAAGAGTTGCAGGCTGGATGAAAAATATAAAGAAAAGGCTGAGTCATTCTGACTGCCGCACAAGGCAGTCAGAATGACTCAGTGGGTTCAGGGTAATCCGGTAAGATTACTCTGTCATTTTAATAGCTGTCATTCGAATGTGAAACGGGCAGGTCGCACACTTTCATGAACAGGGGCGTTATGATGGCAACCGGGTTGCGGGCATCGTAACTGAGGGATATGTTATTGGCAACTTCGGTAGAAGATAACCAATCCATCTTATCGCCAAAGATTTCCATTACGCTGAGTGTCAGCCGTACATTGTAAGGAACTTCGACGGTTCCGTCTTTACGCAGCAGCAAGGCTCCGAAACGTGAACTGCCGGTGACAATGCCTTCAGAGGGGTTAACAATATTCATGTAGTGGATATAGGGGATGTAAAGAATATCTTTTTCTCGGGGTAATCCCAGCAGGTCTTTTAAACCGGCTGCCGGTTGATTTCCGGGCTGTAATCTGATGCTGTTATGAAATACGGTGTGCCCGGTGGGAGTCTGCTCAAATTCATCTGCATCTTCCTGATTCCATAAAAAGTTTTTAAAGGTTCCTTTTTCAAAAATGGTAAAGGGTTTGCGTTTCATGCCCATTAAATCATGCTGGAATGGGAAGGTCTCCCGTTGGGATGGGTCATCTGTCAGGGTAAATTTCTCTGAAAAGATTTTTTTCTCAAGACTGGATTCATCGAGGAAGGATTCACCGCGTTTCCAGGTTCCGCCGTGATAGCTGATGTAACTCATGTAATTCAAGATTTCTGCAATGGCGCTTCGTCCAAAAACAATATCGTAATTTCCAATCGGAAGCTGCAGAGAGAAATCGTTCAGGTAGTGTTCGATCATAATTTCCAGCTCTTCATGCAATTCCTGAGGTTGCAGGTCTGATTTCTTTTGCGCGGATTGTTCGGCGATGACTTCCCATTTGAGAACCGGATGTGAAATTACAACGGTAATCTGTGCGTCTGTGGTACGTGAATAATAGATGTTTTCGCTTAATGTTGTAATCATGGCAAGGGTGTTAATGCCGGAAGCAAAAATTCCTGCCAGTTGCAGATTATTATTCAGCAGGCCATGACTTGCTTTGTTGAAATAATCCAGCCGGTCCTGGTTGGTCAGATTGGCCAGTTCGGCATCGTAAGCCTGTTCGTCAATATAATCTTCTTTGTAGCAGGGAATTGATGACTGATAACTGAGCGGTTCAACAAATTTAACCATGTCAGCGGCTTTATCGATCCCGGCTTTCATTTCATCTACTTTATCGAGGCTGGTTATCAGGCTGTACGAAGCTCTTTTTTTACCGTCATAGGCCGTGAATTCAAACCGGTACAGATGTTCGCTGGTGTTCAGGGAGATCGCTGAATTGGCAAAACGCATCAGATAGTTTTCTTCTTCGTGATACAGGATGTCTGCGGTATATTTTTTATCGACTGCATATTGCCGAAGTTCTTTTAAAAGATTTTGGGTTGTTTTCATGACTATTCTCCAATCTGAACCTGGTCAAAACGGCAGACCGGTATGCCGTGGCCTAATTGCATCACCTGGTTTGGCTGACCTTTGCCACAATTATTGACAAATTCCAGTTTCCAGGTTGAATGGTCTCCGACTGCGCTGAGTGAGTTGTAAAACTTAACCGTATCCCCTTTATAGGTGGTGTTTTTGACCACTTTGGTCACTTTTCCATTTTCTACCAGCCAGCCGATTTCAGTTGCAAAATGGAATTGCTCACGATTGGAACCAATGGACCAGCTTTTTTCGCCGTCAAGAACAATGCCTTTTTCAGTGCTGCTGATAATGTCTTCCAGCGTTCCGTCTTCACCGGGGTCAATATTGATGTTGGTCATACGCTCAATGGGCACTTTGTAGAAGGTAGAAGCGCGGTTGGTTCCGCCGCTGCCATTAAATATCTGGCGGCGGGCGCGTGCGTTGGCTTCTTCAACCATCTGGCGGCCGGTGATGGCGCCGACCAGAATGCCTTTATCAATCAGCAGATTGTTTTGTGCTTCAATTCCATCGTCATCAAACCCAAAGCTGCCGGGTGAGTTTGGCAGGGTAGCATCTGCCCGGGCGGTCAGCCTGGGAGATCCGTAACGGAGTTTTCCGAAGTCTTCCAGTTTTACAAATGATCCGCCGGCATAGGCCAGTTCGTAGCCGAGAATGCGGTCGAGCTCAAGCGCATGGCCGATGGTTTCATGAGTCTGAAGGAACATAATCCCGGGTAAGAGGATAACGGATCGGTAATCTTTTGGGCAGGGGTCAGCGGTCAGAACTTCGTTCAATTCTTTTACGATTCGTTCAGCGTTTTGCAGAAAGAGAGCCGGATTCAGCGTTTCCCAGCCGCGGGTGGGTTTATCCAGTGCCGGGCGGTATTTTCGAACCTGGCTTTTGCCTTCGTTATCAATTCCTAAAACCATCATCTGCGGGAAGGTTTCAATGATGTTTTTCTCAATCGTACTGCCCTCTGAATCAAAGTATAAAATCTTCTTTTTATCAAATGACAGTGTAACCACCCGCTGCGCAACGCCGGTTTGATTGAGGCTCTGATCCATGGTGCGCAGAAAATCAATGGTCTGGCTCAGCGGTACTTCAAACGGATCGATCTGATTGGGGCTGGTAAAAGATGCCTGGAGAGGTTCTTTCTCAGCCAGCCGAACCGGAAAGGTTACTTTCTGAGAAGCAGCTTTGGCATTATCAAGCGCTTTCTCAAAGATGGCAGACAGGTTATTCATGTCAGAGCTGGCAGAAAACCCCCAGGCGCCCTTATAGAGTACTCTGACACCGATTCCGCTTTCTCTGGAAACAGAAGCTTGTTTCAGGTTTCCGTTCCAAATTGTCAGTTCCTGGGTTTCTTCAAAAGGGTACCAGCGGGCATCGACATAGGTTGCACCGGCAGCCATGTTTTTTTGAATATGTTCCTGAATAGAATTCTTCATAAGTTGGATCTCCTTTATTTAAGTAATATTATACAGGTGAACTGAAGGAGGATGATATCAATAACCTTTTATTGACCTTTTGTTATCCGGTAGAATTGTCTGGATCGTGAAGGCCGACGGAAAGAAAAAACAGCGCACCTTTTTAAAAATATTGGGAGGATTCTGTTCATGAAAATGAGCAATTTGTTTGGAAACACTTTGCGGGAAGCCCCGGCAGGCTGCTGTCAGCTTTTGTTGCGGGCTGGTTATATCTGTTGGTTAAGTACGGGAGCTTTCAGTTATCTGCATCTGGCAAAACGGTCGCTCGATAAAATTGAGCGTATTTTGCGTCAGGAGATGGATGCGCTTGGCGGGCAGGAGATTGCCATGCCGGTGGTGTACCCTGTTGATATGAAGGATACAAAAAGCGGACGGCAAACCGGTTCAGCAATGAGTCAACTTGCCGATCAAAATGGTTCTGACAGGGCTTTGGGGATGACGGATGAAGCAGTTGTTGCTGATATGGTACAGAAAGAAATTCGTTCATACAGGCAGCTTCCCCGCCTGATTTATCAGATTCAAACCAAATCCTGGGATGATCTCAGATTGCGGGCAGGGTTAACCAGGCTGCGCGAATCGGTTGTGATGAATAGTTTCAGTCTGGACGCTGACTGGGATGGATTGGAGCATCAGTACGAGGTGCATGCTCAGGCATATTTAAAGGTCGTTCATCGTTGCGGTCTGTCGATGATAAAGGCAGAGGCAGATGCTGCGGTCATGGGCGGCAGTCTGGCTCATTCGTTGATCTGTTTATCTTCGATGGGTGAAGATCAGGTGGTGATTTGTGATTCCTGCGGATATACAGCCAATCGACAGATTGCGAAGTTTACAAAAGATCAGAATCGTTCAGAGCCTCTTCTTCCGGTTGAAAAAGTTGCAACGCCTGATATCTCGACCATTGAAGCTTTATCTGTCTTTCTGTCTGTTCCAAAGAGCCGAATCGCGAAAGCTTATCTGGCAGTGGCTGTTTTACCTGAAGAAG
Organism: uncultured Leptolinea sp.; assembly: GCA_964511135.1. Taxonomy (GTDB): domain Bacteria; phylum Chloroflexota; class Anaerolineae; order Anaerolineales; family Anaerolineaceae; genus UBA4782. The sequence continues at coordinate 6,276 of CAZEEL010000014.1, forward strand.
AGGCTTTGAAAGAAAAACTGGTGCTTGCCGTGATTCGCGGTGATCTGAGTGTGAATGAAAACAAGTTGATGAATGCCCTGGGGGCTCAGGAATTGCGTTTGGCGACAGAAAATGAAATCCGACAGGCAGGAACCGTACCGGGGTTTGCCTCTCCGGCAGGCTTGAAAGATGTTCTGATTGTTGCAGATGACAGTATTCAGCATTCAGTCAATTCAGTGGCTGGAGCCAATGAAAACGGTTTTCACTTGTTAAATGTAAATTATGGGCGGGATTTTACGGCTGATGTGGTCACAGATATTGCAATGGCTGAAGATGGCTGCGGCTGCCCGCATTGCAGGAAGGCGCTGCGGACAGTGCGGGGAGTTGAAGTCGGAACGCTTCTTAAACCGGGCGCCCGTTTCTGCGATGATATAGGGTGTCAGTATACCGACCGGGGCGGCAGCTTAAAACCGGTGAGGATGGGTTCTTATACACTGCGGCTGGAACGGCTGCTGGTTTGTGCGGCTGAAGCGCACCATGATGATATGGGTTTAATATGGCCGATCAGCATTGCTCCTTTTCAGGTTCATCTTATTGGGTTGAAGGGATGTGAAGAAGCCGCGGCTGCGCTTTATGCTCAACTGGAAAAGAATTGCATTGAGGTGCTGTTTGATGACCGGCAGGAAAGTCCGGGGGCGAAGTTCCATGATGCTGATTTGATTGGAATCCCGATTCGGCTGACGCTGGGAGAAAAGACTCTGAAAGACGGTTGTGTTGATTTGAAGCTGAGAAAAGAATCAGAGCATTCTATGATTCCGTTGGGCCAGGCCGTTGAGGAGATACGGAAAAGAATTGACCTGCTTCAGGCAGAAGCCGGCGGGAATATGCCGTCAGCAAATTTTAAATGATTTATTCCATTGTACGATGGCGGTATTGCAGCGCTTCAGCCAGATGAGCCGGCAGAATGCTGGCGCACTGGTCAAGATCGGCAATGGTGCGGGCCAGTTTTAAAATGCGGTGATACGTTCTGGCGGTCAGATTCATCTGTTGCATGGCTGTTTTCATCAGGGCTTTGCCTTCGTCATTGAGAAGGCAAAACTGCCGGATTTCAGCTGGATGCATGTCGGCGTTGCTGGACACGGCGCTCCCATGCGCTGCAAATCTGTTTCTTTGGATTAACCGGGCGTTTTCTACTCTTTGGCGAATAATGTCTGAAGATTCTCCCAGCCGTTTGTCACTTAACTTTTCATAATCTACCCGGGGCACATTGATCTGAATGTCGATGCGGTCGAGCAGGGGGCCGGAAATCCTTTTTTGATATTTTTGAATGGCTCCCAACGCGCAGGTGCATGTGCGCACCGGGTCGCCGTAAAAACCACACGGGCAGGGGTTCATGGCTGCAATCAGCATGAAGTTGGCTGGAAAACTGACGGATCCCTGTGCCCGTGAAATGGTAACGGTTTTGTCTTCTACCGGCTGGCGTAAGACTTCCAGAACCCGGGTTCCAAATTCAGGCAGTTCATCCAAAAAGAGAACGCCCCGATGCGCAAGGGAGATTTCGCCCGGGTGTGGCCAGTTCCCGCCGCCAACCAGACCGGCGTGGCTGATTGTATGGTGGGGTGCGCGAAAAGGCCGGTTTTGTATCAGGGGTGAATTTTCAGACAGCCGGTCAGCCACAGAATAAATGCGGGTTACTTCCAAAGCTTCGTCAATTGACATGGATGGCAGAACAGACGGCAGGGCCCGAGCCAGCAGGGTTTTGCCTGACCCGGGGCTGCCAGACATGAGCACATTATGCCCTCCGGCGGCAGAAACTTCCAGTGCCCGTTTGGCGTGTTCCTGCCCCTTGATTTCCTGAAAATCGGTTTGCAGAATGGCTGAGTTGCAGTCGTTTTTGTTTTGCAGATGATGCGGATCAATTTCCTGCCTGCCGGTCAGGTACAGATACAGGTCGGTCAGGTTTTTAGCCGGAATTACTTTTAATTCAGGAATAAGCGCTGCTTCATCCGCATCAGGGAAGGGAACAATGACCCGCTGAAAGCCGTTTTCTTTGGCCAGGGCAGCCATGGGTAAAATGCCGCGGGTGTGGCGCAGGGAGCCGTCAAGAGAGAGCTCACCAATGATCAGGGTATTCTTCAACTGTTCGAGCGGAATCATTTCCTGCATGGCAAGTACGCCAACTGCAATGGGAAGATCATATGCAGGGCCTTCTTTGCGGACTGAGGCAGGAGCCAGATTGACGACAACCCGTTTGCGTGGAAAATCCAGCTCGGTATTGCGTATAGCTGCCTGAACGCGCTCACGGCTTTCCTGAATGGCGACATCCGGCAGACCGACAATCGTCATACCCGGCAGACCGGAGCCGGTATCCACTTCAACCTCAACAATCACCCCGTCTAACCCTAATATTGCACAGGAATAAACACGTGCCAGCATGGGTTAAGTGTATGAGAGGAAAAAAGAAAAGTCAATCAAATTATTGCTTTAATGCTTCCAAAAAGGTACCCACTCCGGTACCATATTTGGGTAGTTTGCCAAAGGAATCCAGGGCTTTCTCAATGGCAGACAGGGCAGCAGCTAATTCATGGGTGGTTACATTGCCCATATGCCCCAGTCGGAACATTTTTCCGGCATAAGCAGCCAACCCTCCGGCTACTACAATCCCTTCTTCGTAGAGTTTTGCCCTGAATTTTGCATCGTCAATGCCTTCAGGGTAAATGGCATTGCTCAGGGTTGCTGCCCGTACTTCAGGTTCAGCCAGAATTTTGAAACCAAGCGCTTCCAGCGCTTTTTGAACGGCTCTGGCATTTCTGACATGGCGGTCATATCGATGGCTGAGGCCTTCTTCCTGGATAATGCGCACACTTTCGCTGACAGCCCAGACCAGATTTACGGAAGGGGTCGAAAAATATCTGGCAGGGTTATCCATTACCGGGATCCATTGTTTGAAATCGATGTAGTAATCGGGAATGGTTCCTAAATTCTCACGTGCCTGAAGCGCCTTTTGGTCAGCCCAAACCATGGCCAGCCCGGGCGCGACGCCAAAGGCTTTTTGGGTACAGGTGAGAAGAATGTTGATGTTCATTTCACGCATATCTTCGGGGATTGCGGCTGTAGCGCAAACGCCATCTACGATCAGCAAGGTTTCCGGAAAGTCATTCATGATTTTGCCTAAAGCCGGGAGCGGCAGGCAAACACCGGTACTGGTATCAACATGGGTAGCCAGAACCGCTGTGTAGCGTTTGTTTTTTAAGGCATCTTTGACCAGATTAAGATCTACCGATTGTCCCCAAATGGATTGCAGAACGTCAACATCCAGGTTACGCCGTTTACAGATTTCAGCGTACCGGTCTCCGAAATAACCGTTGCTTAAAATCAGGACGGCATCGTTTGGTTTGGTAACGTTGGCTGCAGCCATTTCCATCGCCAGGGTTCCGCTGCCATTGATTACGAAGCATGTTCCGTCACAACCAAATAAAGTGCGTAAATCATCAATGACGCCTTTATAATCGGCCACAAATTCAGGATCTCCAAAGGCCTGTATGGGGCGGCCCATCTGATCCTGGATTGAACGGACAACGGGTGTAGGGCCCGGAATCATGACTAATCTTTCCATAATGACTTCCTCCAAAACTGTAATTGTGATTGATGAAACAGGATATTCCTTTTAAAATTATAATCCTTATCGTGTGTTGTTTGTAGGCAGTATATAAGACTGTACTTTTGCCGGGCATGGGCCGGATTGGGGACAGGGCTGGCCGTTTGCGGGCGGCAGCATGTTTTGTGCAGTGTCTGCAAACAGGATTTTTTGCAGGGTTCAGATCCGATATTGATTCCGGACAGGCGGGGCTGAAGGCAGCTCTCTGCGGTTTGTCAGACTGTTTGTCAGCCTATGCAAATGACCGGCAGTAAGGTAACATGACCTGCTGTGCTGTACACCGGTCATCTCTGAGCCGGAGGATGCTGTTGGGTTGTTCCGGACACCATACGTCTGGTCTTTCATCATCTCCAGGGTGGATTGGCGTGTTCCAGGGTGTTCAGACGTGAGCAGGCTGACCGTTCTGCGGCTGGGAATGGATTGTTACCATGTGTTATCCTGGTACGCGTGAAGACACATGGCGTATATGAAAACGGGAAGGGAACATTCAAATACCCGGATCACACGGTTTACGATCAGATTGGATTGTTGTATGGAGAAGACGAAATGATTTACTTTTTACAGGGATTAATGATGGGGTTGGCTTATGCTGCGCCCATTGGCCTGCAAAATATGTTTGTGATTAATTCAGCTTTAACCCATTCTTTTCGTCGGGCTTTACTCACTGCATTGATTGTCATATTTTTTGACGTCACGCTGGTGCTGGCCAGTTTTTTTGGCATTGGCGCTGTGATGCAGCAGTATGAATGGCTGCAAATGTTAATTCTGCTGGCGGGCAGTTTGATCGTTTTATATATTGGGGTTGGCTTGCTGAGATCGAAAACCGCGGAGCTGGAAAAGTCAAAGAATGAACTGTCTGTTCGAAAGACAGTTTCTTCTGCTTTTGTGGTGACATGGTTTAACCCGCAGGCGCTGATTGACAGCACCATGATGCTGGGCGCTTTTTATGTAATTCTGCCGCCATCACAGTCTATAACGTTTATTTCAGGGGTTGTATTGGCTTCCTGTTTATGGTTTACCGTGCTGACATTCGTAATTTCTCTGTTCAGCAACCGGTTCAATGCAAAAGTGTTACGAACCATTAATCAGTTCTGCGGCATTGTTATCATTTTCTATGGGGTAAAGCTGTTTCTGAATTTTATTGCCATGCTGATTGCATAAAATGTTGCCGGATATGCTGCCCTTCGCCTGAGGCAGGCTTCTGTTTTGACTGGGTTAAAGCTGAGCCGGGGTCAACCTTCAGGGTGCCGATGTCAGAAATAGACCACGGGATGCTTACTGTTCCAGTGGTTCAGGTTCCAGCCCCAGCCAAAACCCGAATATTTTTGTATATTCACTGAATGTTGCTGTACGGCCTTCTTTTGTCATCCACCATGTTGTTGAGCGGTACCAACTGTTGCGGGCCGGGTGAACGGATATGTGCAGACCAGAGCCGGTAATTGCTTTTCCGAATATCAGACGGGTTCGGAAGGTGTGATAGGAGTCGGTGACCACGGTTGCGGTCTGAAAGTTTTTCTCTTTCATCAACCCGCAGACTTCTTTGGCTTCTTCCTGGGTGCTGCCGGCAGCTTTATGGGTAACCAGAATGGCTGAATCGGGAATTTCAAGTTCCCACAGGACTTCTTTGGAAAGCGCGGTGGTATTGCTGTTGCTTTCGCCTGAACGGGGTGTCACCTCGGTCAGAATAATCCAATGGGCCTGTTTATTTTTGAAAAGCCGGGCGCCTTCTTCCAGCCGCGAACGGTCAGAACCGCCGCTGAGGACTACGATGGCATCGGTTTCTCGAAGCGGATCAGCGATGATCAACAATCCTCCGGTTGCCAGCAGACAGAAGTATATCAATAAAAAGGCGCTTACCAGCAACATCGGGATGCTGAACAGAACCGCCCCGCAACCGACCGGACGGTTTAACGATTTTTTTTGAAACGTTTGACTCATTTTAGCCTTTAATGGCTTTGGTCATCCTTTTCAATCCTTCGCGCAGTGTACTGCGCGGACAACCAAAGTTTAAACGGATAAACCCTTCGCCCCCTGGACCGAAACTTTCACCGGCATTAAAAGCTACTTTTCCATGTTCAAGGAAAAACTTTGCAGGCGAGGTATTCAGTTCAAGTTCACGGCAGTCGATCCAGGCCAGATAGGTAGCTTCAGAAGGGGTAACTTTTAACTGGGGGATTTCGGATGCAAGCCATTCTGTTAAATATTTGCAGTTTTCATCCGTATATAATAAACATTCTTCCAGCCAATCATTACATTGGGTATAAGCGGCATAAGCAGCAGGTTGTGACAGGATGTTCATGTGGCCTGTTTTTCCCTGGGCCGCATTGATAAATTTCATTCGCAGGTCTTCGTTTTGAATAACAGCAAAAGCAAAGAAAAGCCCGGGCATATTAAATGTTTTACTGGGTGACATCAGGGTAATGCAGGATTGAGAAATTTCAGGGGATAATGATGCAATCGGGGTGTGCTTTACTCCGGGTTTTAATAAATCACAGTGGATTTCATCTGAGCAGATAATGGTCTGGTTCTTAAGACACAGGTCTGCCATTTGCTTCAGCTCGGCGGGGCTGAAGGCTCTTCCAACCGGGTTTTCAGGGTTACAAAGGATGAAAATGGAAGTGTTGGAATCTGCCTGTTGCTGAAACTGCTGAAAATCAACCGAATAAGAGTAATCTTTTTCTCGAATCAGGGGGTTTTCTTTTTGGATCATTTGATTGTTGCCGGCTACACCATGAAAGGGAGGATAAACCGGCGTCTGAATTAAGATTTCACCGCCGGGTTTGGCGGCTGCGGCTGCTGCCAGATTAAACCCGGGAACGATTCCGGGGATAAACGTAATTTCTTCCGGCGTTACGGTCCATTGATACAGAGACTGCATGCGCCCGGCAATTACTTCTTTTAATTCAGGCTGATCGATTCCATAGCCCAATACTTTTTGCTCCATATGTTTTTTGATCGCTTCCATGATTGGAGCCGGGGTTGCAAAGTCCATATCGGCGACCCACATGGGGAGTACATCTTCAGGGAATTGACGCCATTTGATGCTGTCAGAATGTAATCGATCGATGACTGAATCGAAAATTGAAGTCATATGTGTCCTTTTGAAATAATGTTGTGGTTATTATAACCACAAATTCAGTAAATTCTTCCGGCACAGGGCGGATGCTGGTATACTGAATTTTCATTCAGGAGTCAGACGCAGATATGCCGACAACCGTTCCCTTACCGGTAAATCTTATTCAAACAGGCTGGTCAGATTATGCTTTGCTTGACAGCGGAGATGGCCGAAAGCTGGAACGATTCGGTTCCATTCTGCTTGACCGCCCTGAAGCGGAGGCTGTCTGGAGCCCGGGCATGTCTCAGACGGAGTGGAAGAAAGCTGATGCTTATTTTGTCACCACTGCCGAAGAAAACGGCGGTCATTGGAAGTATCGAACCAGCTTTCCAACGAAATGGACGATAACCCGTCAGGGTCTGACCGTTTGGGTACAAACCAGCCCCTCCCGCCATGTGGGAGTTTTTCCCGAACAGGCTCCTCAATGGGATTGGCTCATGCAGATATTGAAAAATTCTCAGCCTGGGAAAAGAGTACTCAATCTGTTTGGGTATACCGGCATGTCCACGCTGGCGGCGGCGCAGGCGGGGGCGAAGGTTACTCATCTGGACGCTTCAAAGCGAAGTATCCAATGGGCCAAAGAAAATGCTTTTGATTCAAAAATACCCGAGACCTGTATACGCTGGATTTTGGATGACGCCTTAAAGTTTGCAGAGCGGGAACAACGGCGCGGTTCTCAATATGATGGGATCATCTTAGACCCCCCAAAATTTGGCCGCGGCCCCAAAGGAGAGGTCTGGGAATTCTATCGAATGATCCCTTCTCTTTTACAGGCCTGCCGTGGAATTTTAAGCCCGGATCCCCTGTTTGTATTAATGACGGCTTATGCCATTAAGGCTTCTTACTTAACGCTTTATCATGCGATGGGTGATATGATGCTGGGGTTTCAGGGCCGGGTAGAAGCAGGCGAGTTGGTCAATGTTGATCAAAGTTCTCATCATGCCTTGTCAATGGCAATCTATGCCAGTTGGTATAAAGAATAAGAGGAAGACTGTATGAATGTAAACACAAAAATATGTCTTATTGGCCCGGGGGTGATGGCCGAAGCTTTTATTAAAGGATTGATCAGTCATGAGGTTGTTCAATCTGATTCTATTTTTGTTGCCGGCCCGCGGCGTGAACGGGTTGATGAGTTGATTAAAACGTATCAGATTCAGGGGGATACGGATAATGCAAAGGTTGCTTCACAGGCGGATATTATCATTCTGGCGGTCAAACCGCAGCGTTTGGAAGCGGTCATGAAGAGTTTACAGGGTAAAATTTTACCTCAGGCATTGGTTATTTCCATTGTGGCGGGTACAACCCTGGAAAAAATCAGAACGGGGTTAAACCATCCTTATCTGGTACGGGCTATGCCCAATACACCTGCTCAAATTGGTGAGGGTGTAACCGTTTGGACAATTACCGGTGAACATCCTGAGGCACATATGGAAGAAGCCCGAAAAATCTTCAGCGCCTTTGGTAAAGAGATATTTGTTGAAGATGAAGGTTATCTGGATATGTCTACTGCCTTATCGGGCACAGGGCCGGCCTATGTGTTTCTGTTTATGGAATCGATGATTGATGCAGGTGTGCATATGGGTCTGCCGCGTCGGATTGCTGAACAACTGGTGGTGCAGACCATCAGCGGCTCGGTTGATTATTATGTTGATAAAGCTACTCATCCGGCCAGGTTAAGGAATGAAGTCACTTCACCCGGCGGGACTTCTGCTGAAGCTGTCTATTATCTGGAAAAAGCAGGGTTTCGTACGGCTTTGGCCAGAGCGATCTGGGCTGCCTATGAACGTGCCCAGGAATTGGGCCGCGGGCAGAGCTCCAGACCGACTATTAAAGATTGAAAGAGGACGATAGTTACTGTTTTGATATGACCTGATTGTGTTATACTGTCTTAAATAAATGCAACGGGGAGCCTTTTTGGCTGAGAGGAGAACGATGAGTTCTCGACCCTTATTACCTGATCCGGGTTATGCCGGCGGAGGGAAATGATGACAGCCTGTATTCCTCCGTCTCAGCGGAGGAATTTTTTATGTGTGTTCAGCGGGTAGTTATTTTTGTCAACGGGGTTTACCCGGATTTGTCTCTGATGTCTGCTGTCTTGCGGGAAAATGATTTTATTATTGGGGTGGATGGCGGCTCTCTCTACGCCGGTCGGTTGGGGTTAATTCCTGACATTCTGGTGGGTGATTTTGATTCTTTGCCTGGCGAAGACCTGGAACGGCTGCAACGGGTATGCCCTGCGGTTTATAAATACCCGGTGGCAAAAGATCAAACCGACCTGGAATTGGCCCTGGAACATGCCAAACTGCAACATCCGGAAGAAATTCTGATTGCCGGGGGGATGGGCGGCCGGAGCGATCATTTTTTGGGAAATATCCTGCTGCTGGTTAAACAGGACTTGTTGAAGTGGAACATTCGCTTTGATGATGGGCTGGTTGAAGCCGGGCTGATTCGATCGTGTCAGGAGTTTTCCGGTCAGGCAGGCGATATGATCTCTCTCATACCGTTTGATGAATATGTTACCGGCGTTAACACGCTTGGTCTTCGTTATCCATTGAATGATGAAGATCTGCACTTTGGCGAAACCCGGGGAATCAGCAACCAGATGTTGTCTGATTTTGCTTCAGTGCGTGTCAAAGCCGGGTTGCTGTGTTTTATTCATACTCGAACTGCAAAGGGTGCATAATGAAAAATAAAAAAATGTTTCTGTTGATTGGTTTATGGGGGATTCTGATTCTGGGCGCCTGTCAACCGGTTTCATCTCCTGTTCGAACCGAAGCTGTGCCAACCGTTTCGGCTGACCCGGGTTTAACGCCAACCCACATGGCCGGTGCAGCTTCTCCGGAAAAACGTATTCTCAGGGTGATGACCCATGATTCCTTTTCAATGAGTGAAGAGGCATCAGCAAAATTTGAAGAAGAAAATCAGGTACAGCTTGTCTTTATAAAAAGCGGTGATACCGGCCAGTTGGTCAACAAAGCTGTTTTGACCAAAAAAACTCCGCTGGCAGATGTTTTGTTTGGGGTCGATAATGGGTTCTTATCCAGAGCCTTGAATGAAGGTATATTTGAGCGTTATCAGAGTCCGTTCCTGACCGATATTCCTGCTGATTTTCAACTGGACCCGGCGTTTGGAGCCCTGCCGGTTGATTATGGGGATGTCTGCATTAATTATGACAAAGGATATTTTGCAAAAAAGAATCTGACAGTTCCTGCAAGTTTTGAAGACCTGATCAGCCCTGCCTATAAAGGGTTGTTGGTTGTTGAAAACCCGGCTACATCATCGCCTGGCATGGCGTTTTTGCTGGCAACGGTTGTTCACTTTGGTGAAGATGGATATCTGGATTATTGGAAACAGTTGAAAGATAATGGAGTCATCATTGTGAATGACTGGGAGACTGCCTACTATACAAATTTCAGCGGCTCTTCGGGTAAGGGCAGTCAGCCGATGGTAGTTTCTTATGCCTCAAGCCCGGTGGCTGAGGTAATATTTGCTGATCCGCCGGTAAATGACGCTCCGACCGCTTCACTGGTTGGAGACAATATGTGTTTTCGTCAAATTGAATTTGCCGGCATTTTGCAGGGAACGCAAAACCGTGCATTGGCTGAAAAATTTATTGATTTTGTATTGAGCCCGGCTTTCCAAAACGATATTCCGATGCAGATGTTTGTCTACCCGGTCAATCAGAAAGCCGAATTGTCTGCAGATTTTGTGAATTACACACAACGCCCTGATCAACCGGCTGAATTGAGCCCGCAGAAAATTACAGCCAATCGAGAAAAGTGGATTCTGGATTGGGATCAACTGATGCTGCGATAATGGCGATCATGGTATGAACCTGGCCGCCTCAGTAAAGAAAAAAACAGCCTGGATGTTTTGGCTGCTCCCGGCGGTTTTCCTGTTCCTCTTTTATTTTCAACCGCTGGCAGCCATTCTTAAAGAAGTTTTTGTGCAGTGGTCTGCCAGCGGACTGTTTGGGTTTAATCTCAGCCGAATCCGGCGAATTTCAGGCTTCACTTTTTACCAGGCATTCTTATCTACCGGTTTGACATTGCTGGTTGGGCTGCCTGCTGCCTGGGTATTTTCACATTTTAAGTTTCGGGGGAAAAAGTTATTAAGTATTCTGACGACGGTTCCTTTTATTTTGCCGACCGTTGTGGTGGCGGCTGCATTTAATGCCATGCTGGGCCCGCGTGGCTGGGTTAACCTGCTTTTGATGATGCTGTTTCAGCTGGAAAGCCCGCCTGTGGCATGGGGTAATTCTCTGGGCGCTATTGTAATGGCTCATGTTTTTTATAATGTTTCGATCCTGATTCGTATCACGGGCACAGGCTGGGCACAACTGGATGAACGTTATGAACAGGCCGCTCGGGCGCTGAGCGCTTCTCCCTTTCAGACCTGGCGGCATGTGACTTTTCCTCTGCTTTTGCCGGTTATTCTTTCGGCAACGTTGCTGGTATTTCTTTTTGATTTCAGCAGTTTTGGAGTCGTTTTACTGTTGGGCGGGCCAGGGCAGGCTACGCTTGAGACAGAGATTTATACACAGGCAATGTATTTTTTCAATCTTCCGATGGCCGGTTTTCTGTCTTTCATTCAGTTGTTGTGTACGCTGGCGGTTACTTTAATCAATCATTGGTTGAATCGGTCAAAAATAAAAATTTCACCGCGCACCCGTAATGAAAAACTTCGGCCTGTTCGCAAACCTTCTGAAAAAATACTGACCGGGTTGGTTTGTTTATTTCTTATTGTTTTTCTGGTCTTTCCAATGGTGTCTTTGGGGCTTCGCTCTGTGACGCGCCTGGAAGCTGACCGTGGGCAGCGAAGCGAGGTGAAAAGCGGCCTGACTCTGGATTACTATCGCAGTTTGGGGGTAAATGAGCGTCAGTCTGTTTTTTATGTTCCTCCCATGGAAGCGGTTCGCAATTCTGTGATCATTGGCCTGGTTACAATGCTCATTTCGATGAGCATGGGATGGATGGCTGCCATGGCACTTCAGCGGCCCGGTTTGGCAAAGACCTTGCTGGATTTGGTTTTGATGCTTCCCATGGGTACTTCTGCAGTTACTTTGGGGCTGGGCTTTCTGTTAGTCTTTAATAAACTTCCTTTGGATGTACGGTCCTTTTCTTTTCTTTTGCCCATTGCGCACAGTCTGGTAGCCATTCCGATGGTTGTGCGGACACTGGCTCCTGCTTTACAGTCCATTCCGGAAACGCTGCGTTATGCTGCTGCCGGTTTGGGCGCTTCTTCATGGAGGGTGCTTTGGGAGGTGGATTTGCCTGTTTTAATGAAACCTTTCCTGGCGGCGGCCATTTTTAGTTTTACCATTTCATTGGGCGAGTTTGGGGCAACTTCTTTTTTGTCGCGTCCGGATATGCCAACGATTCCGATTGCGATTTTTCGTTTTCTTTCTCAGCCCGGGGCTTCAAATTACGGTCAGGCAATGGCGATGTCTGCTATACTGATGCTGGTTTGCGCGCTTTCTGTTTTTATCATGGAAAGCCTGGATGAAAACAGCTTATTAAGGAATTAGTTCATGCTTGAGGTAAAGGGAATCTGTAAAACCTATGAAGGGAAGCTTCTTTTGTCGGATGTGTCATTTGACCTTCACAAAGGCGAAACTCTGTGTATCCTGGGCCCATCCGGCAGCGGGAAATCGACTATTCTGCGGATGATTGCCGGAATTGAAAATCCGGAAAAGGGACAAATTCTGTGGGATGGCGTGGATGTTACTTCTGTTCCCATTCATAAGCGTGAGTTCGGTCTGGTTTTTCAGGATTATGCTCTCTTTCCGCATAAGACGGTTTTTGAAAATGTAGCTTTTGGTTTGCGAATGAAGCGCCTTCCTCAGGATGAAATCCAACAAAAAGTCCGGGAGGCGCTTGCTTTGGTCAATATGGAAGGTTTTGAGAAACGGGGAGTGACCGATCTCTCGGGCGGGGAGCAACAGCGAATTGCTCTGGCTCGGGCCCTGGCAGCCAGACCGAGGTTGTTATTATTTGACGAACCTTTGGGCGCTTTGGATAAATCATTGAAAAATGTTCTTTTAAACGAATTACGGGATCTGATTCATCAAGCCAATGTGCCGGTTGTTTATGTTACGCATGATTTGGAAGAGGCTTACAGGATCGGACAAAGGGTTGCTGTTTTGCATCAGGGAACGTTTGTGCAAATTGGGACACCCCTGGAGGTATATCGGCGGCCGGTCAGTTTGTGGGTCGCAGATTTTTTGGGTGAGCGCAATCACATATCGGGAGAAGTACAATCGGTTCATCCTTTGCTGGTGAATACGCCGTTGGGAGCGTTTCATCTGCCTTCAACCCATCCCGGTGAATGGAAAACGGGCGATGCGGTTATTCTTCTTGTTCCAGGAAGCTCTCTGAGCCTGACAGAGGTGTCTGAAAGTCGGATGAAAGCCCGGGTTGCAGATCTGGTGTTTCTGGGAAAGATACAGAAAGTGATTGTTGAAGTCGGCGGCCTGTTTTTTGAAACGCAGGATCCGGGTACATGGCAGGTTGGGCAGGAGTTGGGACTGCAAATCGATACCGGTCAATGGATGCTCTATCAGGCGGGTGATTCTCAGGAAAAAGAAAGATGCTCTTAATGGGTTCGACTATTCAGGTAATGAAAAGGGATACCCAGGGGAAAGATGTATGGGGGTACCCGGCCGTGGTTGAGCAACATGTGCCTTTTTCAGGGATGCTGCTGAAAGCTTTTTTTAATCGACCGGATTTTCCGTTTCATGGCATTGTTTTAAAAGAAGGGGATTGCTTTCTGGAACTTTATTTTTTCAACCGCTGGTTTAATATTTTTGAAATCTATGACCGTGACAGCGGAGCGGTAAAATGCTGGTATTGTAACGCGGCTGCTCCTGCTGTATTGAATGGCAGCCAATTAAGTTATGTTGATCTGGCGTTGGATTACCTGGTTTTTCCGGATGGAAAAAGGCTGCTTTTGGATGAAGAAGAGTTTAATGATTTGGATTGTTCTCAAACTGATAAACAAAAAGCCCTGGCAGCCATTGAGGAAGTAAAGCTCCTCTTTCAGCTGCCAGGAACGTTTCGTATTCGGGAAATGCTTTTCGCTTAGATCAGCAATTTCAAGGCAGGAATTGCGGAGAAATCATCAAAAGCACCGCTTGAACCGAGAACTGCCACCAGGGCTACGGTTAAACAGCAGCATAATAAAAGGACGCCCACGACTACCAGAATAATGATTAAAGTCTTATTCCCGGATTTTTGCGGGGCTGGCGGATAGGGATCCTGCATGGGCATGGGCTGATAGGGATCCTGTGGCGGTTGCTGATAGGGATCTTGTTGCGGATAGGATGGTTCAGGGTTATAAGATGACATAATTCCTCCAAAAATAAAATGATTGGCTTATTGATTGAGAATACTATCAACGATGCCGGCGCCGCCGCACAGGGCAACTCCCAGAAGGGGCATTACAACTGCAACAATGACAGCAAGTATTACCAGGATGATGTTTGCCCATCCTAAAATCAGTCCGGCGGTTGCGAGACCGCTCCCTGTGACCGTGCCCCGGCTGTTATTAATTTCGCTTTTAGCAACATAGCCGCAGATAATGCCGGCAATACCGCCAAAGCCGAATAGCCCAAGCCAGCCTAAAATGCTGGCGATCAGGCTGATAATCGCCCATGTGCTTGTTTTGGTATAAATCGTTGGGTATCGGGGAGGGTATTGTTGATTGGAAGGGTACTGGTACATAAATTATTCTCTCCTGTGTTCAAACTGATTATACATAATTAGAAAAAATTAATCCAACTTCCTGTCAAATGAAACCGAAGAAAATCCATCAGTGAAATTAAGAATATGGTTGAGATCAGTCCGGCGAGACCAAAAGGAATGATCTCTCTCCAATGTTGGAAGGTATTCTCATATTTCAGGATTAAAATCCATAAAACAGTAAAAACAGACGACAGCGTAAAAATAACCAGTGTTATAGTAACATACGAGAGCAGATATAAAAAGGTAGCAATTTCAGAATGTGCGGCGATGGAAATGATGACAGTAAGCAGAAGGATGGCTGCGATCTGTTTCCATTGGTCCACTGCCGGTCGGGGGTCTTCGTCTTTCCAGGTGGATTGATGGAATATGGGATGGATCAGAAGCCCAATATCAATGCCCATTCCAGAACCGGTGAGAAGGCGGAAAAGATTTTGCGGTTCGTATATATGCGGTGCATTCTCAAAGAAGTGTAAATAAGAATTTATTCCATCTATTCCGAAAGCCAGTATGAACAGGATCATGATTGGATAAAACTTTTTCGCCGGGTACCCGCCTTTGTGTTTAGACAATATTTGAATCAACAGGGCAGACAGAATGCCAATATACATTCCTGTGCAGCGGGCACAAAGAGGGGTATGCATATGCCCTGTGGAAAAAGTGCGTTCAGGAATTTGATGACAAACGGCATAACCGATGGCCATCATTTTGCCTTCAATGCCAGGGGGCGTAAAATGCAGCCAGATGGCTGTTATTACCAAAACTGCCGCGAGTGCGGCGTAGTTTATCCAGCGTGGAAGGGGGGGCTTAAAAGGCATGTTGGTGAATTATACCTTTGAAAGATGTTAGAATTGCGGGAATATGAAAAAGAAAATTTTATTGACGGTGGTTCTGTTGGCTTTTATTTTTCAGGGAAGTTGTGCGCCGCAATCTGCAGTTTCTGTGACGCCAGGGCTATCTGAAGAAACGGCGATTCTGAGATTGACTCCCAGCCCGGCGACCGAAGGGCAGGCTGCTGTACCGGTTGTTGAAACCCTGCCGGCCGAAACGGTTTCCTCTGAGATGCCGGTTCTGAACCCGCTGACACATCTTCCCATGAGTCATCCGGATGATCTGGCAAAAAGACCTTTAATTATAAAAATTCAGAATGTTCCCCGTGAAAGCCGTCCGCAATGGGGGCTGTCGCTGGCAGATCATGTTTATGAATATGCCATCGAAAGCGGAGATACCCGATTTGCGGCAGTGTATTATGCAAACCGGCCTGAACAGGCCGGGCCTGTGCGTTCTGCCCGGCATATTGATATGCAGATTATTCAGATGTATTCAGGGGTTCTCCTGTTCGGCGGGGCGTATGAAGAATTGATGGAAAGTCTGCTGAGCGCTGAATTCGGAAAAAACCTGATTCGGGAAGGACCCAATACGGAGCCTGCTTTTTATCGCTATGATCCGAAAGGGGTGAATGCTTTGATGGTGAATACGACTTTGCTGGGCCCGGTGTATGAGAAATATGGAATAGAAGACATTCAACCTCAATTTACCCCTTTGGCCTTTTCTGATGAAGGACCGGTTAATGGCCCGGCAGCCGATGTTGTTTTTACCCGTTTTTCAGGAAGCATGTATAACCGTTGGGATTATGACCCGGGTACCAGGCGTTATTATCGTTCTTCAGAGATAAAGTCGGGGTTGGATGAAGAATATGCTCCGCTGTATGATCAACTAACCGGCAGGCAGATTGCGGCAGATAACCTGGTGATTTTGTTTACCCGTTATAACCAGGTGGAGAATGAGAACCAGGTATTTGATGTTCCCATGATCGGGAGCGGTAAAGCCTATGCAGCGCGTGATGGGATGATTAATGCTCTGACCTGGAAGCGAGAAGCATCAGATCAGTTATTGGAACTATTAAATGAAAATGGGACTGCTTATAGCTTTAAACCGGGAACAATCTGGTATTCGGTTTTTGGGAGCCAATCTAAACTGGAGCAGCAGGATCGTAACTGGAAGTTTACATTATATATGCCCTGATCGTCAGAATGGCGTTATGGGCATCCATATTCATCAGGATGAAAGAAAGATACACTAAGGAAATATTACCTTAACGACCGTTCAGGATCATCCTGCACACACAAATTGTGGTTGCGGGGCCGTTTTTTTGGGCCGAAGCCATCCATGTTTTCCCAAACAGATGGCTTTGCTGTGCCTGTGTGGCTTTCATCCAACAAACGTGATTGTCCGGAATTTAAATCATTTTAAAAAGATCATCTCTGTCAGGCGATTGAGTTCTGATCATACAGAAGGTCGGTATGATTCCGGAATGCCTGATGTGTGGATCAGGCATTCCGGAATCAGAGTTTTATACTCTTTGCTCCATGCTCAGATAAGGCATATTTTCTGACAGGGTGACATAGGCCGGGCGCATGATTTTCTTATCTCGAATTTGCTCGAGGCGATGGGCACACCAGCCGGTTGTGCGGGCAACGGCAAACAGCGGGGTGTAAATTCCTCGCGGAAGGCTGAGCATTTTATATACAAAGCCACTGTATAAATCAACATTGGCGCAGAGGGTGGCATGATTTCCTTTGCGTTCACAATGAAGCTCTTTGGCTATTGTTTCAATACGGTTGAGCAGCAGCAATTCATCTTCCATCCCCGCCTGGCCGGCCAGTTCCTGGGCTTTTTCTCTGAGAAGGACCACACGGGGGTCTGACAGGGTGTAGACGGCATGACCCATTCCATAAATGAGGCCGCTGTGGTCAAACGCCTCGCCATTTAAAATGCGGTGCAGATAGTCACGTAACGCATTCTCGTCTTTCCAGTCGCAGTTGGCCTGAATATCATCAATCATTTCAACGACCTTGATACTGGCTCCGCCATGTTTTGGGCCTTTCAATGAGCCGACTGCTGCCGCAATGGCCGCATAGGTATCGGTGCCGCTGGAGCTGACAACGTGAGTGGTAAACGCTGAATTGTTACCGCCGCCATGTTCTGCATGAACCACCAGGCATAAATCCAGCAGTTCGGCTTCCCAGGGTTCAAAGGTTTTATTTTCACGCAACATGTGGAGCAGGTTTTCTGCGGTGCCGTATTGCGGTTGTGGGTTGTGGATGATCAGCGAAGTTCCGTCAAAATAATGCCGTTTTGAACGATAGGCATACGCCAGCATCATGGGCATTTTTGCGATCAGGTTTAAAGATTGCAAAGTGACATTGGCCAGTGAAGTGTCATCGGCAAATTCATCGTATGAATACAAACTGAGGATGACCCGCTGAAGTTTGTTCATGATATCTCTCGAAGGTACTTTAAAGAAGATATCTTCTGTAAAATGCTTGGGGAATGAACGCAACTGTGTGAGAACAGATTCAAATTCTGCCAGTTCGGTTGCGGTTGGCAGTTTTCCAAAAAGCAAAAGGAAGGTGGTTTCTTCAAAGCCAGGGCGCTTTGCGCTTTGAAAACCTTCCACCAGCTCACTCAGTTGAATGCCGCGGTATACGAGGTTTCCCTCCTGGGGTACTTTTACCCCATCGACAACATCATAGCCGTAAACGCCGGCCACGCGGGTGATGCCAACCAGAACACCGGTGCCATTTTCGTTTCGTAATCCCTGCTTAACGTGATATTGAGCATACAGTGAAGGGTCAATAAAGCTGTTCTGATCAATCAGATCCAGCAGATGTTTGTTTTCGTATAGCAGATTTTTGGGATCCATGCTGCTCCTTGTTTATTCACTCAGGTTTTTAATGATGACGTTGGTGAATTCTGATGTTGTCAGAGTTCCGTTAAGATCGGTGGTGCGGGTATTGGAATGAGCCAGCGCTCTGAAAAGGGCTG
Source organism: uncultured Leptolinea sp. (assembly GCA_964511135.1). GTDB lineage: Bacteria > Chloroflexota > Anaerolineae > Anaerolineales > Anaerolineaceae > UBA4782. The sequence goes on from CAZEEL010000014.1 coordinate 24,595, forward strand.
CACGAATATGTTCGGCGGCGGTATTTTTCCCCAGGTGTTCCAGCATCAGGCAGGCTGCCAATAATAAGGCGGTCGGGTTGGCGATGTTTTTGCCGGCAATATCCGGGGCAGTGCCATGAACGGCTTCAAAAACAGCAATCTTTTCGCCAAGATTGGCGGCTGGGGCAAGGCCAAGCCCGCCGACCAGCCCGGCACACAGATCTGAAAGAATATCTCCGTACAGGTTTTCGGTCAGAATAATGTCATATTGTTCGGGTCTGATAACCAGGTTCATGCACATGGCGTCGACCAAAACTTCCTGAAGGATAATCTGCGGATAATGGGCGGCAACCGAGCGGGCAACATCCAGAAATAACCCGTCGGTCAATTTCATGATGTTGGCTTTGGTTACTACGGTGACCTGTTTGCGCCCGGTTTTCTCTGCATATTCAAAAGCCGCTCGGGCAATGCGTTCTGATTTGGAACGGGTAATCACTTTGATAGAATGGAACTCATCCTCAGAGATCTTTTTCTCAATGCCGGCATAAAGGTCTTCAGTGTTTTCGCGGAAGATGACCAGATTGACATTCTCAAAGCGTGTATTTACCCCGGGAACAGACTGGCAGGGCCGTACATTGGCATACAGATCATATTTAAGACGCAGGGCAACGTTTACGCTGCGATGACCCGTACCGATGGGGGTCATGATTGGCCCTTTCAGGGCAACTTTGTTTTGTTCGAGGCTGTCAAAAACCCGCCGGGGGAGCAGTTCACCTTCGGTTTCGTATACCGAAGCGCCGGCAGTTTGGACATCCCAGCTTATATCACAGCCGGCAGCGTCCAGAATTTGGCATACTGCCCGGGTAACTTCCGGTCCAATGCCGTCTCCTGGAATCAGGGTAATGTTGGTTGTCATTTTTTTGCCTCAATCTTCCGGTTTTTTTCATAGTTTAAAAAGCCGCCGGAACGAATAATGTCTTTTTCACGCCGGGAAAGGTTGCTGATCAGCTGAATGGTTTGGTGTTTATTTTTAATCAGTGCGGGTATGGGTAAATCTTTTTCGAGAGAATTCGGAATGTTTTCCAGGGTGAGGCAGTCTCCTTCTTCCAGCCATTCTGCCTGGGCGGGGTCTGCGAATACCAGCGGAAGGATCCCGGCATTGATCAGATTTGAGCGGTGGATACGGGCAAAGCTTTTCGCCAGCACAGCCCGAACACCGAGATAGAGCGGTACCAGCGCGGCATGTTCACGGCTGGATCCCTGACCGTAATTTTCGCCGCCTGTAACGAACCCGCCCTGATTCTTTTCGGCACGGGCTTTGAAGTCGCTGCAAAGGGTTCCAAAACAATAGTTTGCAAGATGGGGGATGTTTGATCGGTAGGGCAGCAGCCTGGCATTTGAGGGGACAATATCATCGGTCGTAACGTTGTCGCCGGTTTTTAATAAGATTGTGCCTGTCAGGTTCTCTGTCAGGGGTGTTCCGGACGGGAAGGGCTTGATGTTTGGCCCCATGATGATTTCTTTACGATGGGGGGTGTCTTCAGGGAATATAAAGTAGTGATCACTGCGGCCATAGGAATCCGGTTCCTGGATACTGAAATCCAGGTTAAGAGTAGTTGGGTTGGTTAAAACACCGGTGATGGCTGAGGCTGCCGCTGTTTCAGGGCTGACGAGATAAACCTGTGCATCCATGGTGCCTGACCTGCCGCGGAAATTCCGGTTAAATGTTCGGAGTGAAACGGCCTGGCTCTTTGGAGCCTGGCCCATGCCGATACAGGGCCCGCAGGCAGATTCAAGAATGCGTGCGCCGGCTTTGACGAAAATGGCCAGTGCGCCATTTTCAGAAAGCATGCGCAGAATGTTTGAAGAGCCTGGAGACAGTGTCAGGCTGACTTCGGGATGAACCCGCCGGTCTTTTAAGATGAGGGCGGCTTTCATCAGGTCGGCATAAGAAGAGTTGGTACAACTGCCGATGCAGACCTGATCAATTTTCAGCCCCTGCAGGGCATTGACGGAAGCGACGGCATCGGGTGAGTGAGGTTTGGCGGCCATCGGTTGAACCGCCGACAGATCTATATCCAGAACTGCATCATACACTGCATCTTTTTCGGCCTGGAGCGGCTGAAAATCTTCAGGGCGGCCCTGTCGGGTGAGAAAGGCCAGGGTTTGCCCGTCTGATGGAAAAACAGAGGTTGTTGCGCCAAGTTCAGCCCCCATGTTGCATATGGTTGCCCGGTCTGTCACTGAAAGGTTTTTTACTCCTTCGCCTGAATATTCAAGGATATAGCCAACACCGCCTTTAACGGTAAGTTGTTCAAGGATGGTCAGAATAACATCTTTGGCATTGACGCCCGGTTGAAGCATACCCGTCAGACGCACATTCATCAGTCTGGGAATTTGCAGGTTGTAATAGCCTTTTGCCATTCCTACGGCAACGTCCAGCCCGCCCGCGCCAATGGCGATGGCGCCCAGCCCGCCGCAGGTTGGGGTATGGGAATCGGAACCGATCAGGGTGATTCCGGGCCGGGCAAACCGTTCAAGGTGTACCTGATGGCAGATTCCGCCTCCTGGTTTTGAAAAAACGATTCCATATTTTTCAGCACAGGATTGAATAAAGGTGTGATCATCGGCATTTTCAAAACCGGCCTGAAGCATATTATGATCAATATAGGCAACCGAGCGTTGGGTTTGAATATGATCGACCCCCATCGATTCGAGTTGCAGATACACCATCGTGCCGGTTGAATCCTGTGTCAGGGTTTGGTCGACCTGCATCAGAATTTCGCAGCCGGTCTTTAATTCACCCTGCAGTAAATGGGCAGTAAGAATTTTTTCAGTAACGGTTCCTTTCAAATGGACCTCCAGTGGTTTGAACAGGTTTATGAACGCTCCGCAAGAGTTGTCATACAAGCTGTTAAAATAACCTTTACTATACCTTATGCCCGAAAATTGACAAGAGGAAAGAATAAATTCTTATTAATATGATTAATGAGGCTAATACCGGGGTTAACCATCAGATGATTGAAAATGGATGCGGGAAATGAAGCGGAGGCTTATGGTTTTGCATGGCTCGGCAGAGCCGCCTGGAGTTTGAAGGCTATGCTTATGGCGAACTTAGGTTTGTATTGTTGTATTACAGTCAGGTATATTTATTAATCTGGATTTTTCGTTCTGTACTGAGTACAATGATGTCTAATGAAGATAAAAATGCAAAACACAGGCAAACTGGAACTTTTACCGGTGTTGAGCGTTTTATCTTAAAAAGGAGTCTGTATGAGCCCTGATTTAACCCATTGCCCCAATTGCGGAGGTGAACTGCACAACGAAGCAACCGTTTGTTCTCAGTGCGGAGCTCCCATCCGACATGAAGATTTTATTCCATCCACTGATCCGGCATCCGGTTCAACGCCTGTTCCCAATCCTGTTCCGCCGGGAACAGCCTTTCAGGCCGGGCCTTCTTCCCCGCCGGCTGCCGGTTATCGGGCAGCCCCGGCCCCCAAAGCCAGGAAGACCTGGCTCTGGGTGATTATCATCATTCTGGCGCTATGCATGATCTGCGCCTGTGCAGGGGCAGCCGTATTCGCGCTAGCCCCCGATGATTTATTTACGAAACTGCCTTTTCTAAATCAGAATTCAACTCCGGTCGGATCTCTGCAGGAAACCCCTTCTGAGGCTCCAACCATGACCTCTCAGGAAACCCCGATTGTCATCCCCGGTTTTCTGATTGAAAAAGAAAATGTGCGTTTTCTTATTCCCGATCCGTTGGGAAATCATGCTGATTTCGAACTGATTCCTGCCAATATGGATGAAAATGAATATTGGCGAATTCCGCAAACATGGAACTTTAAACTGGCGAATTACCCGCATACCTCATCCGTTTTTGAACCATCCATCAGCATATACCGGATAGAAGACTATAAGGCGATCAACCCGCACTGTGAAAAAGAGATTAACCTCCTGCAAGCCCTGCTGAGCAGTCAGAATATACCAGACAGCGGCTATCTGCCTTTTTTGCCGGTTGCCAACGCGGCTCAGGTTTTTCATTCGAACGCCGCTTTTATGAGATTCAGAAATGGAAATGGCATTCGTTATATTACTTTTATGGCACAGGATATCTGTGAAATTACCAATGACTACCTGTTTTTCACTTACCAGGGAATCAGTGATGACGGGAAGTATTACGTTTCAGTCAGGATGCCTGTTGCTCACCCTGATCTTCAGGACCATTCGCAATTAAATGCAGCTCAATACGACGAACTGACAAAAAACTATGAAAATTATTTAAGCGGCGTCCAACACATGCTTGAAACCGTCCCGCAAAGCGAATTCACCCCACGGCTGAATCTGTTGGATTCACTGATCTCGAGCATTGAAGTCAATATTCCATAACGAATGGTTTTGAATCATTAACATTGAACATTAACATTGAAACATTGCATTTCTGTCAATTGTTTGTATAATTGCTCGGTTATAAACTACATTTGTTTTAAAAGGATGAAATGGACGATTTGGCCAATCTTAATGTATCTGATCAGGAACAGGCAGCTCCTGAAGGAGACGATCCTCCTGATCCCAACCCGCTGCCGGCAGGTTTATGGCGGGTGGCTGTGATTGCGAATGTCAAAGTTAACCAGGGGGTTTCTTTGCACAGTCATGAACCCGCAGATGCCGGGGCGGAGTTTGACAAACCTGAAACCATTCAATCAATTTGTAATGCCATAGAAACGGATCGGCATCATACCATTTTTCTGAATGCTGATGCTACACTGCCTTTAAAACTGAGTAAACTCCTGCCTGATATTTGCTTTAACATTGCAGAGGGGATAGGCGGCGACGCCCGTGAAGCGCAGGTTCCGGCGCTGCTTGAGCTGCTGCATATTCCATATACTGCTTCGCGCGTTCTGGCAAACGCAATCAGTCTGGACAAAACCATGACCAAACGAATTTGGCGCGATGCGGGGCTGCCCATTGCTGATTTCCAGGAATTCGTTACCGGAGATGAGGCGCTGGATCCAAAACTTCACTTTCCGCTCTTTGTCAAACCAGCCCGCGAGGGCACCGGCATGGGAATGAACGGAAAATCCATTGTCCAAAACGAAGAGGATCTTTATTACCAGGTAAACTGGGTGCTGAAAACCTATCGACAACCTGCCCTGGTAGAAGAATACCTTCCCGGGCGGGAATTCACGGTTGCCGTGCTTGGGCGGGAAGACGCCCTGGATTTTACCCGTCACCCTGAATGGTACCAGACCGATGGCTTCGCCCGTTTGCCGATTGAAGAAGTGGATCACAGCACTTCTGTCACCCCCGGGGTGTATGGAAATTTAACCAAATCAATGCCTCTGGGCGGAGAAGGGGTTCCCGGTTTTATCTGCCCGGCTCCCATCAGCCCTGAACTGACCCGCCATATGCAGGAGTTAGCCATTCAGGCCCATAACGCCATTGGAGCGCTGGACATATCCCGGGTTGATATGCGTATGGCCGCTGACGGCGCCCCGCGATTGATTGAGATTAATACCCTGCCCGGGTTAACTCCTGATTTTTCTGACATTTGCGTGATTTGCAATGCTGCCGGAATCAGCTATCAGGAATTAATTCATGAAATTCTTTATCTGGGCGCTTCCCGCTTTGGGCTGATTACCCACGAATCAGCAGCCCAAACCAGGCTTGCTGAGGCTGCCATCAGCAGAACCTATGCCAATCGTCCGCATCATCTTCAAAAAATAGCGATGAATTAAAAAACAGATCCATAAAAAAATGAACAGCGTCCCCCTGGTTTCTGATCCGGGGGACGCTGTTTTGTTTTTGTATAGATGGATTGCTTTTATAAAAAGAGAAAAGGCAACAGATTTTGCCAGAGGGGGGTGAAATGGA
>CAZEEL010000015.1:0-30373 GCA_964511135.1 uncultured Leptolinea sp.
TATCAGGGAAATGATGGAGGAATTTATATTTACCCATGAAATCTGAGGCAAAAAATGCAATTATTCCTTCGCGCATGAATCCTTCGACCGGTAAGATGTGGGAGAACTATCAACCGGATGTCGCCAGGATACGGGAAAGTGTTTTGAATGGAACAAGCGTTATTGCTGTTTTTGGATATCAGGATATTCTTGCGGATGAGGAAGGAAAAGACTGGATGCAGGATGTGGCAGGTGATCTTCCGATTCTGGTTGAATTTGAAGATGGAATTATCTTTGGTCTGAAATAAAAAGAGGATTGAATGACAACCATATTGGATAAGTTTCGATTGGATCAAAAAACGGCGATTGTAACCGGAGGGGCAGGATTATTAGGCAAACAGTTTTGCCAGACTCTGGCAGAAGCGGGCGCAAAGGTAGTTGTGGCGGATTTGAATATGGATTTGGCGGCTAAAACTGCCGAAGCCATCACTGCATCAGGGTATCAGGCGGTTCCCTGTCAGGTCAATGTTATCGATCCGCAGTCTGCTCAGTCTATGGCTGCTTTTGCTAAAGCGAACTATGGATCGATGGATGTGCTCGTTTGCAGCGCCGCCATGGACCCTAAATTTGACCTTGGCCATGAAGGGGCGCATGGTAATTCTTTTGAAGATTACCCTCTGGAGCAATGGCGCCAGGCGGTGGATGTCAATCTGACGGGAATGTTTCTTGCTTCTCAGGCAGTTGTTCCTTACATGTTAAAGCAATCGCAGGGTTCCATTATTACCATCTGTTCAACCTATGGGTTAAATGGCCCGGATCAACGGATTTATGTAAAACCAGGTCAGCCGCCCCAGTTTAAGCCTGCATATTATTCAGTTACAAAGGCAGGTGTTCTGGGCTTTACCCGTTATCTTGCAGCTTATTATGCCGGAAAGAATATTCGGGTCAATGCGCTGACGCCGGGTGGCGTATATAATCATCATGATGATACATTTACACAGGCTTATTCTGCCCGAACCATGATGGGGCGTATGGCTCATCTGGATGAAATGAATGGCGCTATTCTCTATCTGGCATCGGATGCTTCAAGCTATATGACCGGGTCTAATCTGGTGGTTGATGGGGGGTGGACAGCATGGTAGCACAACCGCAAGTGTTGGCCCTGATTCCGGCACGGGGAGGTTCCAAAGGGATTCCGGGAAAAAACATTAAATCTTTTGCCGGGTATCCATTGATTGCTTACAGTATTGCGGCAGGCCTGCAGGCAAAAACAGTACAGCGGGTGATTGTCTCAACCGATGATGAAAACATTGCTGTGACGGCGCGGCAATATGGGGCTGAAACCCCATTTCTCAGGCCGGCAGAATTTGCCAGAGACAGTTCTTTGGATTTACCGGTCTTTGAACATGCGCTGAGATGGCTGGCTGAGCATGAAAACTATTTCCCTGAAATTATTATTCAGCTTCGACCGACGTCTCCCTTTCGTCCGCAGGGTTTAATTGATCAGGCTGTTGAGCTTCTTTTAAAAAATCCGGATGCAGATTGTGTCCGCGGAGTAGTTCCGGCAGGTCAAAACCCGCATAAAATGTGGCGAATTGATCAAACCAGCGGACGTATGCAGCCTTTATTAGAAGTAGAAGGAATTGCCGAGCCATATAATGCGCCGCGGCAAATATTGCCTCCGGTTTACTGGCAGACCGGGCATATTGATGCTGTTCGCAGCCGGACAGTTTTAGAGAAGCACTCCATGACCGGAGATTGTATTCTGCCGGTTATGTTGGACAGTTCTTATACGGTGGATATTGATACTCCCGGCGATTGGAAAAAATATGAACATCTGGCATATTCCGGGGAGTTGGATTTTGTCCATCCGGGGAAAAAGCCTCGGCCGCTTCCTGAAAAAATTGATCTTCTTATCCTTGATTTTGATGGTGTCATTACGGATAATCGGGTCTTCGTGAATGAAGACGGCAAAGAAATGGTTGCAGCCTACCGGAGCGATTCTTATGGCATTCATGGTTTGAAAAAAGCCGGAATTGAGGTCATGGTATTGTCTTCTGAAGTTAATCCGGTCGTTTCAGCCCGCTGTAAAAAGATGGGGGTGGCGGTGCTTCAGGGCATTGAAGAAAAAGCGAGTGTGCTGCAAAAATATCTTCAGGAACATCGAATTTCACCTGAGCATGTTGTTTATCTGGGAAATGATATTAATGACATTCCCTGTTTTGAGATCGTTGGCTGTGCTGTAGTGGTAGCCGATGCTCAACCGCAGGCCCTGCGGGCGGCTGATCGGGTTCTTGGCCGTAAGGGGGGGTATGGCGCTGTGCGAGAAATATGTGATATGATCTTAGCGGTACTTTCAGAAAGGAGTTTGAATGGCTAAAGCAGAAATGATTGGAAACCGTAAAATTGGAAAGGGTTATCCCACCTATGTGGTTGCTGAAATTGGCATTAACCATAACGGTGATTTAAGTATTGCGAAACAATTAATTAAAAAAGCAAAAGAAGCCGGGGTTGACGCAGTTAAATTTCAAAAACGAACACCGGAATTATGTGTACCTCCGGCACAACGAAATCAAATGCGGGAAACTCCCTGGGGATATATCAGCTATCTGGATTACCGGTATAAAGTAGAGTTTGGCGAAGATCAATATCGGGAAATTGATCGCTATTGCAACGAATGCGGCATTGACTGGTTTGCATCGGTATGGGATGAATCATCGGTTGATTTTCTGGAACAGTTTTCTCCGGTATGTTATAAAATACCGTCGGCGTCTTTAACAGACCACTCTCTCATGCGGCGTTTACGGGAAACCGGTCGGCTTTTAATTCTGTCCACCGGGATGTCTACCATGGAACAAATTCGCTCAACGGTAAAAGTACTGGGTGAAGATCATTTGATTATTACGCATTCTACCAGCGCTTATCCCTGTGAACCATCAGAATTAAACCTTAAGATGGTAGAGACGCTGGATAAAGAATTCAATATTCCAATCGGATATTCCGGTCATGAAGTCGGTTTGGTTCCCTCCGTGGTTGCTGTTGCATTGGGGGCCTGTCTGGTGGAACGCCATATTACATTGGATCGTGCCATGTGGGGCAGCGATCAGGCGGCATCGGTTGAACCCAGCGGTTTTGAAAAACTGGTAAAGTACATTCGGGTTATTGAGCAGGCCGTAGGCGATGGCGTGAAACAGGTATATGACAGTGAGCTGTCTTCGCTGAAAAAATTACGCAGGGTAAATGACTAGAGTTTTCTCTTATAGATTTTATGATGAAAATTGACCAAATCATTTCTGCCCTGCGGCGCAGGCTGATACAGAACAGGCATAATCGTCGGATAGAGAGCATCTCTGCAAGAATTGCACAAACGGATATTAAAGAACAGGAAGCTCCATTTCTTTTTTTTAATGCTTCTACACGATTGAGCGGGTTAAGTTTAAATGCCGGCTTTTCTTTAATTACTTCATGGGCTGTAAGAAATGCGGGGTTTCCGGTAATCCATTGGGTTTGTGACAGCGGAATGAGCCGGTGTGTTTTAGGTACCAGTTCATTGGACCCGGCGAAAAAACCGCCATGTGTTCTTTGCAAAGCCCAATCATCGGTATGTTATCAAAGAACGAATGTACGGCGCTTTCGGTATCAGGCTGACAGTCTACTTGAAAAACGGATCAAAGATCTTCCTTTGACGGCTTTGGAAACCTTATCTTATGAGCAAATGCCTTTGGGCCCTTTGGTTTTGCCGTCTGTTCGTTGGATATTGCGCTGCCATCATCTGCAGGATGATGAGCCCACGCGATATTTATACCGGCAGTACCTGCTTTCGGCGTGGAACATTGCTCAGAAATATCAGGTATTCCTGAGTCACAACAAACCCCGGGCTGTCGTTGTATTCAATGGGATGTTTTACCCTGAAGCCGTGGTACGCTATATCTCTTTGCAGGAAGGCATTCGGGTTATTTCCCACGAAGTTGGGCTGCTCCCTTGCAGCGGTTTTTTCACGGAGGGTGAGGCTACTGCCTATCCGCTTGATTTACCGGCAGATTTTGAATTATCTGATGATCAAAATGCCCGCCTGGATGAATACCTTGCCAGGCGCTTTAAAGGAAACTTCAGCATGGCCGGAGTTCAATTCTGGCCTGAAATAAAATCACTGGATTCAGAGTATGTTGCCAGGATAAAACAGTTTAAACAGGTGGTACCGGTTTTTACGAATGTTGTTTTTGATACTTCTCAGGGCCATGCAAATACCCTTTTTAAGAATATGTTCGAATGGTTGGATGATGTTCTGCTTACCATTCAACAAAACCCTGATACCTTGTTTGTTATTCGTGCTCATCCGGATGAACTGAGACCCGGCAAGGAAAGCCGTGAAACTGTGCAACACTGGGTAAAAGATCATGGCGTAAAAGATCTTCCGAATGTTATCTTTTTTAATGCAAATGATTTTGTAAGTTCTTATGAGTGGATTCAATACGCTAAATTTGTCATGGTCTATAATTCTACGATTGGTCTGGAGGCTTCTATTTTGGGAAAAGCTGTTTTGTGTGCCGGGCGGGCTCGCTTTACCCAGGTGGAAAGCGTCTTTTTTCCAAAAAATAAAGAAGAATATAACGATTTACTGGAACTGTTTTTGCGCTCTTCGGGTGCAATACCGCCCATGCAGCACAGGATGAATGCAAGAAAGTTTCTGTATTATCAATTATTCTGTTCTTCATTGTCATTTGAATCATTTTTTGAGGAAGATACCTCGCGCCGCGGTTATGTTCAGGTTCGGAACCTGTATGCAAGAGATCTGACCCCGGAAAAATCAGATACAATTCGGGTATTATTGGATGGATTACTCTTAAATAAATCTTTTCTACTGGAACCCTGATGTACGATTGTTCAATTATTATTCGCGCATTTAACGAAGAAAAACATATTGGAAAGCTGCTTTATGGTATTCAACAGCAGACGGTTAAAAACGTTCAGACGATCCTGGTTGATTCAGGTTCAACTGATCGAACCCGTGAGATTGGCAAAGAGTATGGTGTGACTCTGGTGCAAATTGAACCGGAACAGTTCACTTTTGGCAGATCATTAAATTATGGCATTGAAAATGCGAAAGCTGAGATTTTGGTTTTAGCCAGCGCACATGTATACCCGGTTTATCCGGATTGGTTGGAGCATCTCATACGGCCATTTGAGCATTCCAAAGTGGCTATTTGTTATGGAAAGCAACGCGGCGCATCTCAAACAAAATATTCCGAACATCAGGTTTTCAAACACTGGTTTCCGGAATTCAGCCAAAATCCACAGGATCATCCATTTTGCAATAATGCCAATCTGGCAGTCCGAAAAAACCTGTGGGAACAGCATCCGTATGACGAACAGCTTCCTGCGCTGGAAGATCTGGCCTGGGCGAAGTGGGCTTTCAGCAAAGGCTGGCAGATGGTTTACGCTGCAGAGGCAGAAGTGATTCATGTTCATCAGGAGAGCTGGAAACAGGTTGCCAATCGTTATCGACGGGAAGGAATGGCGTTTAAACAGATTAATCCGGATGCCAGATTTAATTTAATAGATCTTGTCCGTCTTTTCTATATAAATGTTGGGGCTGATCTTGCCTCAGCAAAAAGAGAAAATGTATTGTCGCAAAATATCGGTTCCATCCTGCGATTTCGCTGGTCACAGTTTTGGGGTACTTATTTGGGTTACAAAGACAGTCAGACTCTTTTGACATGGCAGCTTCGCAAAAACTTTTACTATCCAAATTCCACGGTTTCCCGGGGCTCGTATCTGACGCATCCTGCAAAACAGCGGGCTCCGATTCAGTATTCCAACCTGGACAGTGATTAAACCTAAAATACATAAATTGGATAAAATAGAGATATGTCACCAACTATTGTTGCTTTAGTCCCTATGCGGCATCATTCGCAGCGGGTACCGGGAAAAAACTATCGTTTGATTGCCGGGAAACCTTTGTATGCTTATATTATTGAAACGTTATCTGATTGCCCGCAGATTGATCAGATTGCGGTAGATACTGACAGCCCAATTATCCAGGAAGGATTGCAAAAAAACTATCCGGCTGTACAGGTTATACCTCGCCCTGAAGCATTGAGGGGTGACACGGTTTCAATGAACGATATATTGATGTATGATACCAGTGTTATCCATGCGGATTTTTACCTGCAAACGCACAGTACCAATCCATTATTGACCAGCAAAACCATTAATCAGGCATTGCAGATCTTTCTGGCAGAGTTTCCGAAATACGATTCTCTTTTCAGTGTTACACCCTGGCATAAGCGATTATGGTCGGTGGATGGAAAGCCTATTAATCATGATCCTGCGGTTCTTCTGCAAACACAGGATCTTCCCCCGGTTTTTGAAGAGAATTCCTGCATGTATCTTTTCACGCGGGAGAATCTGTTGAAAAAGCATAATCGGCTTGGGCAAAAACCATATTTATTCAGTATGAATTCAATTGAAGCGATGGATATCGATGATGAAGAAGAATTTATCATTGTGGATACGCTTATTCAAAAACATTTTACAGAGGCTAATAAATGACGACTGTAATGCTTTCAGCTCCTTATATGATTCCTTATGCAGATCGGTTTAAACCGGTTTTTGATGCTTATGAAATGGAATTGATGGTGCCTGATGTTCATGAAAGAATGAGCGAGCAGGAAATTCTGAAATATGCGGGAATGTTTGATGCAACCATATGCGGTGATGATCGCTTTACAGAACCGGTCTTGAAAGCCTGTCTTCCAAGACTGAAAGTGATTTCAAAATGGGGCACCGGCATTGATTCGATTAATAAAATTGCAGCGAATCGGATGGGAATCAGTGTTTGGAATACGATCAATGCTTTTACTTTGCCGGTATCTGATTCGGTGTTGGGGTTTATGTTATGTTTTGCCCGCCGTATTCCCTGGCTGGATCAGGATGTCAAGCGGGGAGGGTGGGCGAAGGCTCCTGCAAAGTCATTAAGTGAATGTACCCTGGGAGTGATTGGAGTTGGGCATGTTGGTAAAGGAGTTATTCGCCGCGCTCAGGGGTTTGGTATGAGAATTCTGGGCAACGATATTGCTCCGGTGGCTTCTGATTTCCTTGCTGAAACCAGAATCAGCATGGTAGATTTGGAGACCTTACTGAGAGAATCTGATTTTGTCTCAGTAAACTGCGATTTGAACCCAACCAGCTTCCACATTATTAATGACGATACGCTTTCTAAAATGAAAAAAACGGCTGTATTGATTAATACTGCGCGCGGCCCGTTGATCGATGAACCGGCTCTCATTCGGGCTTTACAGGCTCAGCAAATTTCCGGGGCGGCTTTGGATGTTTTCGAAACGGAGCCATTGCCATTGGATAGTCCGTTAAGGAAGATGGATCAGGTGTTGTTATCTCCTCATAATACCAATTCCAGTCCCAGCGCCTGGGAGCGTATCCATTGGAATACACTGCGTAATTTAATGACCGGGCTGGGTCTGGACCATGAAAAGTTGGATCAACTTAAGGCTATCCTATAGGATCATCTATGAAAACACAACAAACCCCATGGGTTTTAATTACCGGAGCGGCGGGCGGGATTGCCTATGCAACGGTTCAGAAGTTTCGTCGGGAAGGCTGGGAAGTCGTTGGCGTTGACAAAAAGCCTGTTGATGCTGCACGGTTTGAAGGGATTCACTATATTCAGTCAGATATTTCTCAGCCGCATGCTTTAGATGAAATCTATCAGCAAACACGATCATTGACCCATTCTTTGAATGCTGTTGTCAACAGTGCGGGTGTTCAGGTAACCAAACCATTGATTGAAACCACGGTTGAAGAATGGGATCAGGTGATGGAAGCGAATTTGCGGTCAGTCTTTTTTTGTACCAAACTGACATTGCCTTTCCTGAAAGAAGCCGGCGAAGGTGCTATTGTAAATATTTCTTCAGTGCATGCGGTGGCGACTTCAGCAAATATTGCGGCGTATGCCGCCAGTAAAGGCGGGCTTTTAGCTTTAACCCGGGCTTTGGCTATTGAATTTGCACCTTATCATATTCGTGTAAACGCAGTCTTGCCTGGAGCGGTCGATACTCCCATGCTGCGGGATGGTCTCAACCGTGAACATGTGTCTGGTTCAAATATACAGGAGCGGCTTGATAATTTGGCACATAAGACAGTGAATGGGAGAATTGGCCGGCCGGACGAAATCGCCGCTTGTGTTTATTTTCTGGCTGATTCAACCCAGTCTTCTTTTATGACCGGACAGGCTTTGGTTGTAGACGGCGGGGCTACCGCCAGATTAAGTACGGAATAATTCTATGTCAAATGTGAAATCAGGCTTAAAGAAAATGATTCCGGCGTCATGGATGCGATTTCTGGGGAATAGCTATGATGCAATCTTAAGGTTGCCGGATGAACCTGCGGCTTGCTTTCATCCCTGGAGGGTGGAAAGCCGCCATCAAATGACGGCATATCATAATCAGCATCGCGGAGAACGATGTTTCATTATTGGTAATGGACCCAGTCTGCGAAATACTGACCTTGGCAGGTTGCGCCATGAATATACGATTGGTCTGAACCGTATTTATCTGATGTTTGATGAATTGGGATGGTTGCCCAGTTATTATCTGTGTGTGAATGATCTGGTGATTGAGCAGTCATCCGCCGATATTCAAAGACTGCGCATGCCTCGTTTTGTGTCCTGGCGTTCCCGTAAATGGCTGCGCTCTGAGCCAAATTTGTCTTTTGTGCATACGACTTATACCGGTCCTCAATTTGCTACTGATTTTCGTGGTCGGGTATGGGAAGGCGGAACCGTTACCTATGTAGCGTTGCAGTTGGCTTATTTTCTGGGTTTCAGTCAGGTCATTTTGATTGGCGTAGATCATAATTATGTAAATGTTGGTCAGGGAAAGCCGAATGAGACCGTTGTATCTCAGGGAGCGGACCCCAATCATTTTTCAGCGGATTACTTTGGAAAGGGGTTTCGCTGGCAGTTGCCGGATCTTGAATCCTGGGAAAATGCCTACCGGATGGCCCGCAGGGCTTATGAAAAAGACCGGCGTGAAGTTCTGGATGCTACCGTTGGGGGTAAATTAATGGTGTTTAAAAAAGCAGACTATCGATCGCTCTTTTCTTCTTTATGAAACCTTTGGTAAGCATTGTTACTCCCTCATACAATCAGGCTGAATTTTTGGAACAAGCCATTCGGTCGGTGTTGGAACAGGACTATCCGGTTTTAGAATATGCGGTGGCAGATGGTCTTTCTTCTGATGGCAGTCAAACGCTTATTGAAAAGTATCAGGATCGGTTGGCCTGGTGGGTATCTGAAAAAGATCAGGGGCAGGGGGATGCCATACGCAAGGGGATGGCGCGTGCCAGGGGTGTTTATGTCGGCTGGTTGAATTCGGATGATTACTATCTGCCTGGTTTTATCAGTCGGGCAGTTGACATCCTGGAAGAAAACCCGGATTGTTCTTTGGTGTATTTTGATGTTTTATCGGTAGATTCTGGCGGGAAGAAAATCAAAGAACTTCGATATGGGAACTGGCAGGTTGAAGATCTTTTACAGTTTCGCATGATTGGCCAGCCCGGCGTGTTGATGCGGCGGGCTGCCTATGAGAAAAGCGGAGGGATTGATCCGGAATATCACTGTTTGCTGGATCACGATTTGTGGGTGCGCATCGGCTTATCAGGCAAATTTATTCATCGCGCTGATCTGGGCGCTGCAGCAAGATACCATGCCCAGGCAAAGAATAAGACGGCAGGCGGACAGTTTGGGGCTGAGGCTTTGCGCATCGCGATGAATTATCGCGAAGATCACAGATTTGATGCTGTTTATCAGTCGTCCGGTCGATCGATTCTTGGAGGAGCTTATTGGCTGGGCGCGAGGTATCTGTCTGTAGCAGAGGATTATTCTGAAGCATGGCGATGGTATCAACAGGCCTGGCGGTATCATCCAATGGCTGTCCTGCGGGATTGGAAACGTTTTTTGTTTACGGTCACCCAACATTTAAGAAAGAAGTAAAAACTTATTTAAAGGCTTGAACTTGAACAACGAACCGAAATACGAATCAAAATTAATTCAATCTGAACGTGTGCGTTCTGTTATTCTGGCGTTTGTTTTTATACTGGGGGCGGCCATTCGGTTTTATGATCTTACGGATGCACCGCTTGATTTTCATTCGACCCGTCAGTTGCGGTCTTTGCTCATTGCCCGCGGTATGTTTGCTGAGCATTCTGACCTGTATACTTCACAGGAGCGTGATATTGCGGTTGGTCAGTGGAACATTGAAGGTTTAATTGAACCGCCTGTTATGGAACGATTGGCTGCTTTTACGTATCAGCTTTTGGGGCAGGAATGCTTTTGGGCGGGGCGGGTATATTCCATCCTGTTTTGGTTACTGGGCGGGGCAGGGCTTTTTCTGCTTTTGCGGAGTATGAAAAACTGGGATGCCGCTCTGGCAGGTCTCATTTTTTATCTGTTCCTTCCTTATGGAGCCATTGCCAGCCGGGCTTTTCAGCCTGACCCACTCCTGACCGCTGCTGTTATCTGGGCCTGGTTTGGCGCATGGATGTGGCTGAAGTCTATGAGTTGGAAATGGACAATCATGGCAGGGCTGCTCTCCGGTTTTGCTGTTCTGGTTAAATCAACGGCGGTGTTTTTTCTTGTTTTTCCGTTTCTGTTGATTGTTCTTTTCAGCCGCAATTTCTTTAAAGTGATCCGCAGCGGAAAATGGTGGGTGATGGCTATCCTGGCTGCTTTGCCTTATGCCTGTTACCACATTTATGGGTATTACATCACGAAAGAATTGGTCAGTCAGTTCAGTTTGCGTTTTTTTCCGCAGCTTTGGCTGAAACCGGCTTTTTATTTACAATGGTTTGGTCAGATTTCCGGAACGGTCGGGCTTCCCTGGTTTCTGATGGCTATTTTAGGCATTTTTCTTTCCCGCGATAAGGAGAGCCGGATCTGGATGATGGGTGTTTTAATGGGGTATTTTGCCTATGGAATGACTTTTTCATACCATATTACTACCCATGACTATTACCATTTACCTTTGATCCCCTGGACTGCGCTGGGGTTTGGCATGGTTTTCAGTGAATTGGTGAATCAGATGCAGGGAAACCGATGGCTTTGGAAGACGGCGGCTGCAGGTGTTTTGTTGATTTTCACAGCTTTGAATGCCTGGGATGTCAGAGTAACTTTAAAACGTCAGGATTATCAATCTGAGATCCGTGTCTGGCAAAACCTGGGTGCTGTCCTGGGGAAGGGCGCTTCAGTGGTTGGCTTAATGCATGACTATGGTTATCGGCTGGCCTATTGGGGCTGGGAGATTCCTTCCAATTGGATGACCCTGAGTGATGTTCGGTATCGTGAGCTGGGCGGCCAGCACATTCAATTTGATGATGTTTTTCAGGATTCTGTTCAGGGAAAACAATATTTTTTGGTCACACTGTTTAATGAATATGAGAATCAACCGCAACTGAAAGAAAAGTTAGAGTCTGGATACCCGATTTTTCGGCAGACGGGCGATTATATCATTTATGATTTGTTCAATCCGTTGCACCCATAATTTACAATGACCCCATTAAAAGTCAGCATTATTACTCCTTCTTATAACCAGGCTGAATTCTTGGAAGCTACCATTCTTTCAGTTTTAAACCAGGATTATCACAATATTGAGTATATTGTGATGGATGGGGGCTCTACCGACGGAAGCATGGATATTCTTCAGAGGTATGCAGATCGTTTGGCATACTGGCAGTCTTCTCCGGATAAAGGGCAAACTGATGCGATTAATCAGGGGTTTTCCCGCGCTACGGGAGATATCTATGCCTGGATAAATTCTGACGATACCTATGAACCTGGGGCGGTCTCAAAAGCAGTTGAAAGGCTTAATCAGCACCCCCATGCAGATTTGGTATATGGAAAGGCCAATTTTATTAATGCAGCCGGAAATGTCATTGGCTCTTTTCCGGCTGCTCAGACGGATTTTCGAAGGCTTATGCGGGGATATGTTCATATCCCTCAGCAGGCAGCCTTTTTCAGGGCAAGCGCCTGGAAGGCCGTTGCTCCGCTGGATGAGAATTTCTTCTTCGCGATGGATTATGATTTGTGGGTGCGTTTAGCCCGGCGCGGACAATTGCTTTTTGTTCCTGATACCTGGGCAAACTTTCGACTGCATCATGATGCCAAGTCAATTGCCGCAGATGACCGTTGCTGGCCGGAGATGTTGGCTGTATATCAGCGACTGGGAGGATCAAAATTTTCGATCATCTATGCCAAATATTATCTGCGTAAAATGTTGGGCCCCTGGCTGCGCTGGAAACGCAGGCGATGGGTGATAAAGCAATCTGCCCAATAGAAAAACAGGTTTTCAATGGCTTCTATGTTAGAATTTTAATACTTTTCCATAAAAGGACAGATCATGACTGAACCAATTCTCGTATCCGTAGCCTGGCCTTATGCCAATGCTGAAAACCATATGGGCAATCTTACCGGAGCTTACCTGCCGGCTGATATTTTTGCCCGTTATCAACGTATGAAAGAAAGGCCTGTTCTGATGGTTTCAGGTTCTGATGCGCATGGAACACCGATTACCATCCGCGCGGATGCAGAGAATACTACCCCGGAAGCTGTTTATCAAAAATATCATCAGACTTTTTTGGATCTGTACCAAAAACTGGGAATCAGTTTTGATTTATTTACCAGCACGCATACTCAGAATCATTTCCATATTTCACAGTTGATGTTTACTGCTTTGCTGGAGAATGGGTATCTGTATAAATCAAAAGATATGCAATGGTTTTCAGTGGCCAAAGGACGTTTTCTCCCGGATCGATATATTGAAGGTACCTGTTATATCTGCGGTTATGATAATGCCCGCAGCGACCAATGTGATAAATGCGGAAGTTTATTGGAACCGGCCAAACTGATCCATCCACGTTCCAAAACAGATGGCAGCACGCCTGAACTGCGCGAGACAGAGCATTATTATCTGGATCTGGGTAAACTGGAAGGAGAGATTACTGATTTCCTCAGGAAACGACAGGATTATTGGCGCCCAAATGTCGTGCGTCAATCATTGGGTCAAATTCAGGCGGAGGGGCTGCGCGGCCGGCCGATTACCCGTGATCTTGATTGGGGAATTCCGGTTCCACTGTCTGAGATGAAAAACAAGTGCCTTTATGTCTGGTTTGAAGCGGTGATTGGGTATCTCTCTGCTTCTATTGAGTGGAGCCGATTAAATGGTTCTTCCTGCCAGTGGAGAGACTGGTGGCATAACCCGGAAATGAAGTCCTATTACTTTATTGGTAAAGATAATATCTCTTTTCATGCGATTATCTGGCCGGCTGAATTAATTGGTGTGGGAGATACCTTTGATCAATTACTTGGCAATGAACCGGCTGAGAATCTGGCATTGCCTTATGATGTTCCGGCCAATGAATTTATGAATTTGGAAGGACAGAAAATTTCAGGCAGCCGGAATTGGGCAGTCTGGGGTCGGGATGCCTTAACCCGGTATGACCCTGACCCGATTCGTTATTACCTGACGGTGAATATGCCCGAAAGTAAAGACACCGACTGGGATTGGGAAGATTTTTATAAGCGTAATAATGATGAATTGGTGGCCACCTGGGGAAATCTGGCCAATCGGGTTCTTTCTTTTGCGTATAAACATTGGGATGGGGTGGTTCCTGATCCGGGAGTATTGACTGAATCGGATATGGCTCTCCTCCAATTGATTGAAGACGGATATGAGAAGGTTGGCAATGAATTTGAGCAGGTTCATCTGCGGGCTGCGCTGGCCGAAGCCATGAATCTGGCGACGGAAGTAAATCGTTATCTGGATATTCATGCCCCCTGGCAGAAAATTAAAACAGACCGGCAGGATGCGGCTCGATCGGTCTTTACCGCTATTAACGCGATTGCGATGATTAAAGATATGTTATCCCCATTTTTACCCTATACTTCTCAGCAGTTGCATGAAATGTTGGGCCTGAAAGGATCTGTTTTTGGCAGCCAGTTTACAGAGGATGTGCAGGATGACCTGGGAACTCATTATGTATTGCGCTATGATGGCAGCCAGGCGTGCGGAAAGTGGAAAAGAACGGAAATACCGGCTGGGCATGGGTTAAATCAGCCAAAACCGCTCTTTAAAAAGCTGGATGCCGGGATCATTGAAGAGGAAAGAGCAAGGCTGGGTAAATCCAATTAATCAGAAAATCCAAATGGTTGTTTCTTAAACCATATTGGGTTTTCTTCATTCCTGTTTCAATCCCTGTATCCTGGAGGAATTGTCGGCATGGAAATTATATTATCTGCAATTGCTGCAGGCGGTCTGGTGGGAGCTTCTGATCAGTATCTTTGTCTGCTGATTGTATCGGTTGCAGCAAAAACCGGGTTGATTCAATTAGCCAGCCAGATGGCTTTTCTCTCTTCCTGGTGGTTTTTAGGAATGGTTATTCTCTTTTGGCTGCTGTCGATTGCTCCTGCTTATGCTTCTTTGCTGTCGCCGGGGGTTATGAATGTCATTAATACCATACAGAAATTTCTATCCGGCTTTTTGGTGCCTTTATCTTCGGCGCTTGTTGCGCTGGCGTCGGCAGGGGTGATTACTTCTTTTAACCCCGAGCTGAATACCATTATTAAGAGTCTGCGGATTTTCAATCCTGATGGAACTTTAGGTATAACCGGTTGGTTTATTGGCGGAACCAGCGCAACCGTTGGGCTGCTCATAACCGGGTTAAAAGCTGTTACCAAGCCAATGCTTGGTCTGGCCAGCGGTACGACCGGTCATTTGGCTGCCCCCATTTTTTTGACCGCAGAAAATCTGTTGTCTGTGATTTTAATGGTGACGGCTTATGTGTTATCCAAAACAGACCCCTGGCTGTTAATGGTTTTGTTGATCGTTGTCATTCTTTCTTTTATGGCTGTCTTTTTTTATACCTTCCAACAGTTGCTTCGCCTGAAAAGAGGGGTTGGAAAAGTCCTGGCGATGACCGAAAGTCACCCAAAAGCAGGGTGGGCCATTATTGCTGAAATTTTTGTCTGGGGTTCCGGCTGGATGATCTGGAAGCATTCCAAACGGGGCGTGATGATGCTTATCTTATGGGCAGGGTGGCTCATGGTGTCTGCAGGCGCTGTAAGTATGGCATCTGCAGCAGTGGTTTTATTTCCCTTTATGATCCCGATGATGATGTTTCTCACCGGAATGATCCTGGTGTTTTTCTATCTTGGGATAGGTTTTGGGTCTGCTGAATCTTTGTTAAAACTGATTGAAAAAGATTTATCTCTGTCTTCAACTGTGGTACACAAACCCTGAAGCCTTTTTTGTTGGCAGCCGGGATGATATGCAGCTATGGCAGATCTGATTGTGTTTCAGCAGAGAGTTTGGTTGTATTCTTTCTGCTGTCTTTCTCTGTATGCTGCTGTATATCTTCTTTTGATAAACTGGCGGCCTGGATGAGTGTGACTATGATAAAAACACACACAAAAACAATGGCCAAAAACAGAACAATGATGTCGTAGACGGTACAAACCCCAAAGGGCGTGGTAATGTACGGGTCTTTAATAAAAAAGAGGATGATGTTTACACAGATTGCGATCAGGCGTATTTCTGTGGGGCCGAATTTCATATATGAAATTCGGAAGACACCCTGTACATAGGTGGTAATATATACCAGAATGGAAAGCAGGAGATAACCAATTAAAGCAAAAAGGGCAATTTTTAAATCCAGATAGGGGGATAAACCAAGTCCAATAAATATCAGGCATTCGCTCATTGCGTCTACGGTGTGATCGATAAAAAAGCCGTAGCGGGGTCTTTCGGTATGCCGGTAACGGGCAAGTGTTCCGTCGAGACTGTCACCAAACCAGTTGAAAACAAAACCCAGACTGGCCAGCCACAAAAAAGCTTTGTTTTGATTGGTCAGGATATAACTGATAAAAATAAGAACCGTGGCCAGAAAACCAAAAAATGTCAGCATATCCGAGTTGACCCAGGCCGGCATTTTTTTCGCCAGCCAGGCTAATGCCGGGCGCTCTAACGGCCCCAGCAGACTGTTGTTAATACGGGTAGCTTCTTTGTGTTCCTGTGTTTTGATAGGGGTGGATGCTTTGTTCATAGGTACCTTCTACGATATTAACTCCATATTTTATAAAACATGGACCATTGGTTCAAATAGGTTTGTATCAGCGGTTCTACTTTTGAGAGAATGAGCGCCATGTTGTCGATCAATTCATGGGCCAGATTGGATCTGGGCGTAAGATCAAGCTTTTCGCTTCCAATGACGGTATATGAGCCTTTTAAATCAGCAATACTGGCACAAACGGCCACTTTTGCTTTGTGTTTGATGGCCAGGCGAACCGGAGTTACCGGGATTTTAGAAAGTTTTCCAAAGAATGGAACCGGATAATTGGTGGTATCCAGGGGGCGGTCTACTCCGGTTACCACAATTTTGTTTTCTTCCAAACGCTGCCCTACTGTTCGTAAAGCAGGGATAGACAGGGGGATCACTTCCAGTCCGGCTTCTTCTCTCAGTTTATTCTGCCAGATGTAACCGGATGGCGGGTCAGGGTAAGAAAGGATGGTGAGATCAACACCTTGCATGGCTAATGATCGGCCGGTTAAATCGAAATTTCCCATATGGGGCATCAATATCAGCAGACCCTGGTTTGCGGTCTTTTGCTCATTAATCAGTTGTCTGAAACTGTCACTGATGGTTAATTTTGAGATAAGAACCTGTGGTTTATCCAGATTTCTGAAAAGATCATACAGGCCATGAATTTGATTTTCCATAATGGACAGAATATAGGGCTCGATCTGCGGGTCATTTTCAGAGGTGTTCAGAACTACACTGAGGTTTGATCGAAGCGATTGAACAATCCCCATTGATTTTTGGGATGTAATAAAGCGGCTGATGAACCGAATAATTGGGCTGGCGATATGCGGTTTTAAAACACGGCACAGAAAGCTGCCTGCCTGAGTGGCAAATTTTGAATTAATAAAGGATCGTGTTTTCATAATTTATCTTTTTTGGCAGTGAAGCTGTCGTCAGGCTGAGGAATTTTGTAATGTTCCAGAAACTCTGCCAGGCTTTTGCGAATCTCCTCGGTTGCCCGGTTGGATTTTCCGGGGGGGAGGGATGTAGAATCCCATATAATTTTGGCTGCCTGCAGTGCAGAATTGGGGTTTCCAATGCGCCGTGCATTTTGGGTTTGTTCTTTTAACAGTTGTTGGTTGTTATTCATCCAATGGCTGAGGGTAACAAGGATTTTAACCGGGTCTAAGGCCACTGAGCCGGCGTTATGTGATACAACAAAATCAGCATTGCCGGTTTCCTGACCGGGAATGATATCAATCAACATCATTGGCAGGCCGCAGGCCAGTGATTCGGTAACAATCAATCCGCCGGCTTTTGAAATAACGGCATCGGATGCTTTCATCAAAGCGGGCATGTCGGTGACATAATCATAAATCACATGGGGGATATGCCAGTCCATCTGATTAAATTTTTCGTATAGGGTTTTATCTTTTCCTGCAACTGCAATTACCTGAATGTCATGCCCGCTGTGATTAATCACTTCGAGCACTGAAGCCAGCTGTTGAATCCTGTTGCTGCCAACCGCTAAAATCGTGGTTTTATCGGGGATCCACCCTAATTGCCGGCGCAGGGTCTCTTTGCTCTCTGTGATTTCATTGAAGTGCGGTGAAACCGGTATTCCGGTTACAATGATATTTTCCTCTGGAACTTTATATTCCAGGGCCATGATTTT
The DNA here is from genome assembly GCA_964511135.1 of uncultured Leptolinea sp. GTDB lineage: Bacteria > Chloroflexota > Anaerolineae > Anaerolineales > Anaerolineaceae > UBA4782. Next base: position 17,741 of record CAZEEL010000015.1, read on the forward strand.
CGCTTCTTCGCTGGAGACCAATAATTTGTCGATCGATTTACTGAACCAAATTCTATGCAAGGAGGTCAAATCGGTAATTACCGTGAGGATAGGAACTGAACTGTGAAGTATTTGGCGGGCAGCCAGCAGGGCTGACTGATAGATCGGGTAGGTAAGAACGATGGCATCCGGCTGATGTTTTTTTAAGATATCCCGCATGACTTCGTAAAGAAGCAGCAGGAGGCTTTTATCCATGATGTATGACGGAACAGAACTGTCGCTGGTTTCATAGCCAATTCGATATAGTTCAGGCATTTTCCGCACAATTTTGTCATAATCTGTCTGAGCGTCTCGCAGGAAGAAGGGGGTGCGTTTATCATCCAGCGCATTGACAACATCAACGTGAACAAAAGGATCATAAAGCTTGTGCAGGGCTGACTCAATTGCTAAAGAAGCGCTGCGGTGTCCGAAACCGGCATCAGCAGTTAAAATCAGTATTTTTTTGGGTGTCATATGCGTCTCATTTATTCTTAATCTGTGTATTTATAGTAATGAAGCTGCAGGGAAACTTTTTAATAATTTCCATTCCTGTAATTCAGGGTACCATTTTAATTCGACAACCGAATGATCTGACAGTCTGGCATGTATTGTAAACCCTTCCGGCGTTGTTCCGTGGCGTCCATAATCAACAATCGTGCGTGTCTGACCGCCCCAGATGAACTGTTCAGGTACTGTCAGTTGCTCCAGTTTGCGGGTAGACAGGATGTGTATCTTTTGACCTGCGATATCAAAGGCGTTCAGATTTTCCATAAGAAACTCAAGCGCTTTCCGGGCAAAGAACTGTTTGTTTTCCAGGCGATTTCCCTGGTTAAAAAAAGATTGTTCCCGGCTTCCGTGAGGGGCGCTGACGCCGACCCAAACAGAACCGACCGGTTTATTATATAACCCCCCGCCTGGCCCTGCGATACCACTGACCGATAAACCAACGGTTTTTGTCAGGGGATATCTGTTTTGGACGGCTTTTCGGATTCCCAGCGCCATTTCTGCAACGGTTTGAGCGCTGACAGCGCCATATTTCGCCAGGGTTTCTGATTTTACACCCAGCAGTTGTTCTTTCGCTTCGTAAGAATAGGTGCATATCCCTGCTGCATAATACTCAGACGATCCGGCAACATTCGTAATTCGGTCTGATATCAGCCCGCCGGTACAGGATTCAGCCAGGCAAAGCATCCACCCCTTTTGTTTCAGGTATTGGCCCGTTTGTTCTTCCAGTAAAAAAGATGTCTCCATTATATGGATAGTATTATACCGTTTTGCTTCTGTCATTTCATAAGAGATTTATTAAAGAGCGTTTGCATCACAGAACACTTATTGGACATTACATAAGAAATAAGAAGATAAGCAGGTTAACGTAGATTTGGGATAATAGCTTTCTTTGGATGAAAGACGATGCGGCTGCAGCGAAAGCAGTCTGTTTTTGGAAAGATGGATGATGGTTTCGGCCAAAAAAAAGTCCTGCAATAACCCATAAGTTGGGTGTACATGGTTATTCTGAACGGACGGTATGTTCGATTGTTTTTGGGGGGAGAAAGTTAAGAATTTGATTGTATTAAAATGTTTTATTATGTTCTGTTTGTTCGTTTATGTTGTTTGATTGACAAATCCATACGAATAATCGCATAATGAATTTATCACCTGGCAGGATGATGATGATTATGTATCGTGAAGAACGCCAAAGAATTATCAGTGATCTGATTGATAAACAGGGAAGTATTAACGTTATTGAGCTGGCTCGAACTTTTAAGGTCTCAAAAATGACTATTCGCAGAGACTTAACTGAACTTGAACTTCAGGGGTTGGTTCAAAAAACGTATGGAGGGGCTGTTGCAGCGGCAAATTTACCATTAACCAATGAAATGCATTTATATGATCGAATGAAGTTATTTGCAACCGAGAAGCGTCGGATGGCCAGTTATATTGCGCGTATGATTGAACCAAATGAAATGATTTTTCTGGGTTCTGGTACAACGACTACCTTTATTGCGAAAGCGTTGTCGTTTCGAACGGATATCACGATTGTGACCAATGCCTTAACGGTTATGGAAGAGCTTGCTACAAATGCAAAAATGACTGTCATTGGAATTGGCGGTTTCCTGCGGCGAAATGAATATTCTTTTTATGGGCACTTTGCCGATGCTACTTTAAATGATTTACGGGTTGATAAAGTCATTATGGGTATGCGGGGGGTGCATCCGGATCATGGACTGACCAGTGATTTTCCGCAGGAAATGCATACCGATCGATTGATTATTAATATCAGTAATAATGTCATTATTGCTGCAGACAGAACCAAAATTGGGTACATTGCATCCAGCGTTCTGGCTCCTTTAACTGCCGCAAGCACTATAGTAACCACAGAGGGTGTGAATGACGAATATGTGCAACTAATTCGTGATAAGGGTGTTAAAGTAGAAGTAGTCTGATTTGAGAATGGAGTGCCAGTTCATGACAAAAATGTATAAAACATTGGTGGTTTGTGGTACGGGGATGGGCAGCAGCCTGATGCTGAAGATACAGGTTGAGCGGGTGGTTAAGGAGAATCAGCTTCCGATCATCGTTGATTCGGATGTCGTTTCGGCAGCCAAAGGCAGCGATGCTGATTTTTTTATCTCTATGTTTGATCTGGTCGACTTACTTTCTCAATATGGCAAGCCGGTGATTGGCATCAAAAATATTGTAAGCCGGCCTGAAATATTAGCCGCTGTTCAGGCGCAGTTAGAGGCGTTTGAGAGCAAGCTTTAGAGTCTGTTATTTATCTGAAAATTTATGAAATTACATAATCTGCAGCCGGATTTGCTGCGGAAAGGAGGAGTGTATCTTAAATTAACAGGAGAGTTCTTTTTATTTTTACATTAAAAACAGAGTTCTTTTTATCCATTGATTTACGCAAAATATAAAAGGAGTTGGCAATGAACATTTTAATGACTTTTGTGACAGACTTTTTAGGGAATGCAACCGTCCTGGTGGGCTTGGTGGCTCTGGTGGGGTTGCTGTTCCAGAAAAAATCGTTCCCCGAAATTTTGACCGGGGTAATTAAAACAATGACCGGTTTTATTATCTTCGGCATTGGTGCTGGCGCCGGTGTAGCGGCTCTTGGCAATTTCCAGAGCCTGTTTTCTTCGGCTTTCCATTTGACGGGTGTTACACCGCTGGCCGAAGGTGTGACTGCCATGGCCATGAAAGACTTTGGTGTCGTCACTGCTTTAATTATGGTTTTTGGCTTTGTGGTGAATCTTATTGTTGCACGTCTGACCAAGTTTAAATACATCTTCCTGACCGGACAGCATAACTTATTCTTTGCGGCTATGCTGGCGGTGGTTTTTGGCGCAGCCGGCGTAAATAACACGGTTTCTGTTATTGCAGGCTCCATCATCCTGGGCGTTATGGCTGCTATTTATCCCTGGCTTGGCAAACGCGGAATGCGTGCCATTACCGGCAGTGATGATATTGGCATTGGCCATTATTGTACGATTGCCTACAGCCTTTCTGCCTGGATTGGCGGGTTGGTTGGAAACCCCAAAGACAGCACTGAAAAAATTAACCTGCCCAAGGGTTTGAATTTCTTCCGGGATTATGTTTCTGCCATTTCTGTAACCATGATTATTTTCTTCTACATTTCAGCGTTGGTGGCGGGTCAGGCTGAGGTACAAAAGCTGGCTGGCAGCATGAACTGGCTGCTCTTCCCATTTATTCAATCTTTGACCTTTGCCGGCGCTGTTTATACCATTATCACCGGTGTGCGTATGTTCCTGGGTGAACTGGTACCGGCCTTCATTGGTATTTCAGAAAAACTGATCCCCAATGCCATTCCTGCTTTGGACTGCCCTTCCGTATTCCCCTACGCGCCAACCGCCGTGATCATTGGCTTTCTGGCAGCGTATGCCGGTGGGCTTATTACCATGTTTATTTTGATTGCCCTCGGAGCGACTGTTATTATTCCGGTAGCAATTCCATATTTCTTTATTGGTGCGACCGCAGGTGTGTTTGGAAATGCTACAGGCGGATGGAAAGGCGCGATTGCCGGGGCATTTCTGACGGGTATTCTGATTGCTGTTGGGCCTGCAATTATGTATCCGATCTTTGCAAACATTGGGCTGAATGGAACCTGCTTCCCCGAAACGGATTTTAATGCTATTGGCATTCCGTTGTACTATCTTTTGGGCTTGTTCTAATCTGTTGTTTGTGAAAGAGATATATTACTAATGTAGTACAGGTGAAAAGATGAAGGATATTCAAAAAACAGCCGGCATGCTTGCAGAACGTGCACCTGTGCTTCGCGGACGAATCTTAAAAATGGTTAATGCTGCCGGAGCCGGGCACCCGGGAGGGTCTCTGTCGGCAGTGGATATCATCTCTTCAATAATGGTGGGGTGGGGTGAATTTCACCCCACCTCTCTCAGGCATGATTGGTTCATCCTGGGGAAGGGTCATGCAGTTCCGGCATTGTATAGTGTTTTAATTGAGCTGGGGTTCATGGCCGAAGAAGAGTTGTTTACATATCGTCGTATGGGTTCGCGTCTGCAGGGGCATCCGGATCGTAATAAACTGCCATTTATTCAGGTAAATACAGGGCATTTAGGGCAGGGGCTTTCCATAGGGGTAGGGTTGGCGTTGGCAGAACGAATGGCCAATTCTGATCGTAAAGTTTACGTTATATTGGGAAATGGCGATATGAATGAAGGCCAAACCTGGGAAGCCATTCAATCTGCAGCAAAATTTAAACTTTCCAATTTGATGGTGTTTGTTGATGATAACAAATTAACTCAACATGGCATGGCGGATGAAATAATGAATGTTTATCCGCTTAAGCCCAGGTTCATTGATCACAACTGGTATGCTGAAGATATTAATGGGCATGATTATGTACAGTTACTTGCCGGCATGGAAAAAGCAAGCTGTCAGGATTTGCCTTCCGTTTTAATTTGCCAAACGATTAAAGGCAAAGGAATCAGCTTTATGGAAAATGCGCGCGAATGGCATTCCTGTGATTTACCTGATGGCCTGTTGAAACAGGCCCTGTCAGAACTTGGTTTAACGGAAGAAAGGTAAGGAAATTTTTTACAAATGGAAAAGTTAATTGCACCACGTGAAGTTATTGGCGAAACGCTGGTGGAAATTGGCGAACAGGATCGCAAGCTGATTGTAATCGATTGTGATCTTGGCCGGTCTACGCGTATCACTCCATTTGAAAAACGTTTTCCGGATCGGTTTATTCAATTGGGTTCACAGGAAGAAAATGCGATTGGCGTGGCGACGGGTCTTGCTTATGCCGGTTTTCATCCTGTGTTTGTCTGTTTTACCATGTTTTCAATTGGTTTGCCGTGGACTCAAATTCGCATGGCTGCGTATGCAAAAGTCAATTTTACAATAATTGGGACACACCCCGGTTTTGATATTGGCCCCGATGGTGGGACACATCAAATGTTGGAAGACCTGGCCTTGGCTCGTGTGGTGCCTGGTTTGGATGTGTTATGTCCATCGGACGCGCCGGAAACCCGGGCTGCAATGAAATCATCGATTGGTTCCGATCGGTTGAGCTATCTTCGAATAGGCCGTCATCCGGTTCCGGTGTTTCATGATGATTCTGTTGAATTTATTCCCGGAAAAGGGGAGTTTTGGAAGGATGACGGGCGAGATGTGGTGTTTATTGCTGATGGAAGCATGGTTTTTAATGCGCTGGAAGCTGCCCGAAAACTGGATGAAAAGGGTCTCAGGACATCGGTGGTAAATATCCGCTCTGTAAAGCCTGTTGATGAAGTGTTGCTTCGCCGTTTGGCTGGTGAAACAACACTGATGGTCTCCATTGAGAACCATTCAATTTTAGGCGGGCTTGGCGGAGCCGTAGCAGAAATTGTCTCGGAAGAAGGCGGAAGATTGTTCAGGATTGGAAGTAAAGATTGTTTTGGCGAGTCTGCCAGTGCAGATCAGTTGCGCCATAAACATCAGATGGATGTTGAGGGAATTCTCCAACAATTGGAAGCTCCGATTGCACGCTGGGTGAAATAAACCGGAGAGATGAGGATATTATTTCATGGATCTGTTATCAAAAGATCAAATCCAAATGAATGCAGAAGCAGCCGACTGGCAGAGCGCTGTGCGTATAGCCGGTCGGCTGTTGGTGAAAACCGGCGCTGCTGAAGAACGATATGTTGAGGCGATGGTTAACCTGGCCCAGGAATTGGGGCCTTATATTGTGGTTACTCCCGGGATTGCGGTGCCTCATGCAAGACCGGAAGAAGGCGCTAAGAAAGTGGGACTTGCAGCTGTTAAACTGGCGGCGCCGGTTTGTTTTGGGAATGCAGATAATGACCCGGTGTATCTGGTGTTGGGTTTTTGCACGCCAAATGCAGAGGCGCATGTTGATCTGCTTTCAAATATTGCGATGATTCTTGGAACAGATGGTGTGCTCGAAAAAATCAAAGCCGCCAGCAGGGCTGAGGATATTATGGCTGTTTTTAATCAACCGGATGAAACTTTAACAGATGCCGGCTGAAAGATAACTGTTGTACGAACTGAGTAAATGTTACCGGTGAAAGAAATATTAAGTTGTTCAACTGCTGTGGGCAGTTGTATTTGAATGTGCCTGCGAGAGTTTTTGCCTGTCAGATGGGTGCAGATTCAAAACACAAACCGTATTACTGAATACATACTAAAGGCTATTATGAAAAATGAGATTTCTCAAAAAGCAGTAAATACAATACGCTTTTTATCTGCTGATGCTGTTCAGCAGGCTAATTCCGGGCACCCTGGTTTTCCGATGGGGGCAGCAGCGATTGCTTATACAATTTGGGCACGGCATATGAATTTTAATTCGGAATGTCATGACTGGATAAACCGTGATCGGTTTGTTTTATCCGGCGGGCATGGCTCTGCATTATTGTACAGTATGCTTTACTTATCCGGTTTTATTTCACTGGATGATCTGAAAAGCTTTCGTCGGTGGGGCAGCATTACACCGGGGCATCCTGAATTTGGACTGACTCCAGGTGTAGATGCCACAACGGGTCCGCTTGGTCAGGGTTTTGCAAATGGGGTGGGTATGGCGCTGGCTGAATCTCACCTGGCGGCGGTATATAATCGCCGTGATTTTAAAATAATTGACCATTATACCTATGCCATTGTGACAGATGGTGATTTGATGGAAGGCGTCGCTTCGGAGGCGGCATCATTAGCCGGGCATCTTAAACTGGGGAAATTGATTTATTGTTATGACGATAATCGTATTACGATTGATGGTTCAACAGATTTAACGTTTACGGAGAACTGTGCAGCTCGTTTTGAAGCTTATGGTTGGCAGGTATTGCATGTTGAGGATGGTAATGATGTTGAAGCCATTGATAGCGCGCTGATTCGAGCCCGGGCAGATGAACGGCCTTCCTTAATTATTTGCCGTACGCATATCGGATATGGTTCACCTCACCATCAGGATAAATCATCGGCGCATGGCTCGCCATTGGGTGATGAAGCATTGAAAGCTGCCAAAGAAAACCTTAAGTGGCCGGTTGAGCCGCATTTCTATGTTCCAGCGGAAGTACAAACCCATTTTTCAGAAATTGCAGAGCGCGGTCGTAAACAGGAAGCTGAATGGCAGGAACGTTGGTTAAAGTATTGTCAGCAATATCCGGATGAAGTAAGGGAATTAACGCGCCGTATATCCGGTGAATTATCTGAAAGTTGGCCATCTGCACTTTCTGCTGTCTCTGCAAAGAGTGGTCTTGCAACACGCACAGCTGCCGGAATGGCCATGAATCAGATTGCCAGGGTTTTGCCTGAATTGATGGGCGGGTCGGCTGATTTAACTTCTTCAAACAATGCAAAACTGACTGATTCAGAAGTGTTTACCAGTACGACTCCCTGGGGAAGAAATATTCATTTTGGGGTAAGAGAACATGCTATGGGCGCCATTGTTAATGGGATGGCGTATCATCAGGGGATTTTGCCCTATTGTGCGACCTATCTGGCATTTTTGGATTATTTGAAGCCGGCCCTTCGCATTGCTGCTTTATCCCACTTACATACTGTCTGGGTGCTGACGCATGACAGTATTTTTGTGGGCCAGGATGGCCCGACCCATCAGCCTGTTGAGCAACTCATGTCGCTGCGTTTAATCCCGAATATTCTGGTTGTTCGTCCGGCAGACGCCCATGAGTCTTTTGAAGCCTGGAAGCTGGCGGTTGAAACAAAAAATAAACCGGTTGTGTTGATCCTGTCGCGTCAGGGGGTGGGTTTAATCGATCAGGAGCAATATTCTCCGGCAGGCGGCTTACAGAAAGGCGCTTATATTCTTGCAGACCTGGGTCATAAAAAGCCCGATATTCTTTTGATGGCTTCGGGCTCGGAAGTGGAATTAATGATTGCTGCCGGGAAGCAGTTATGCCAACAGGGTTATGCGGTCAGAATTGTTTCTATGCCATGCTGGGAGTTGTTTAAATTACAGTCAGAATCTTATCAAAAACAGGTTTTGCCGGATGATATTCCATTACGGCTGGCGGTTGAAGCCGGGGTAACGGCCGGCTGGGAACGCTGGGTTGGTCCGCAGGGAAAAATACTGGGGATGGATCGTTTTGGTGCTTCGGCAGCGCCCGAAGTATTAGCTGAAAAATTTGGTTTTACGGTTGAAAATGTTTTTGTTACTGCTCTTGAAATGCTGCAGTCTTCCGGCAGGAAAGAGTGATGTTCGCTGATGCTGTTTGACGGGTCAGAAAAGGTCAAAACAGAGATTCAAAAGAAAAACTTCTGCACAGGTTCAGCTTTTACCCTGTGCAGAAGTTTTTTATTAACGGGCGTTATACAATATTCCGCGGCCAAAAACGGCAATGCCGGGAAGATAAAGATACCCGCGCGTTTGTCAAACTGTGTATGAAGGCGGAAGAAGCGACCGAACCGTTGGATTTTGGAATGCAGGCAATGGATTATCCGGGCGGACGGGCGGAGAATTTCTTTGTGCATATTAACGTTGCGCCGGTGGGTTGGCACGTTGCCTGGTGATGGAATTTGTTTCAATTCCTTCGTCAGTGTCTTCAGACCGGTGGATATTGAGCATGGAATATGTAGGGTATGTGCTGCCGATGAAGGACCCGGGTGCGCAGCGTATACCCGGCGTGTGCAGATGGATAAAGCAGTGCGGCAAAACGGGATCCAATTTGCCTGTAATGAAGATTCGGGGGTTTCAGACCTGAAAGTGACTTCGGTGAAGGGTAATCTGACGACCGGGCAGGCAATCGTGCCATATCCGGGGCGGCAGCTATTCTTAAACATACGCCGGTGTGATAAACAGGTTCCGGATGCTGTGGTTGATTTGCGGTAAAAAATGTATGCAGCAGCCTGAGGGGGGCAGGCCACTACATACACAGGTATTATAAATGACTTTTACCTTTTTTCAAGGGATTCCCTGAGGATTCTCTGAGGATTGTCCCCCTGGGATAAGCCATATTCCTTTGCTATACTCAATCTAATCTGACAACTTAATTATTTATTCTTTCAATCGTTGGCCGGACTCTGCCTGCTGGATGTGCACCTCAAAGGCGCATAAGCACGAGTGTCCGGCTTTTGTTTTAAAAATTTTCTGGAGGATCTATGACGATATTAATTCCGGTGGTTGGGCTTTTATCCACCACTCAATGCTTGAAATTAATGACGATATTGATTCAGAAATGGTTGTAACTGATGAAAACATCTTTGATGTGACCGATGATTTTTCTGACAACAGGAATGATGCGAAAGAGCAAATCCTTACCTCAGAATTAACGGATTCAATCCTGAAAATCCTTACAGGCAAGGATAACAATCAGAAAAATCCAGATCTTATTTCCAGAATGATCATGTTACGACATCTTATTGACCACAGCGTGGCAAAAGCAGCGATGGAACTGGATTACAGTATCAGCCGGTAAAAATATTATCAGGAGTATCGTTGGATGGAAGCAAGAATTCACCGGACCAAATTACCTCATAATGTCATCATTAAAGCACCAGGGTTATTGCCAATGCTGTATACTCCGCGTGAAATTTGTGAAGAACTGAATATTGCGGAAAGCACATTGAGGGATTGGTTACAAATAGATGTGCCCCACCAAAGAGACAATCGCAATCAGATTTGGATCAATGGGGAAGAGTTTGCGAGATGGGTCAACAACCAACGTAAACCCAAAGTGATAAATAAGTTGAATAAAGATGAAGCCTGCTGTTTGCGTTGTAACCAGGTATCCAGATTGCTTTTTCCCCTGATTCAACCCATCAAGGGAAACCTTGTTTTAATGAAAGGCACTTGTGCAAACTGTGGAGCCGTTATTAACCGTGGAGCCCATCGTGATCGAACGCCAGAACTATCTTAAAGTCAAAGAACATCTCAAGTACCTCGAGGAAGTTCTGCAGTTGAACCAAGCCTCCGTTGAACGCTATCGCTTCTATTTGCGTCATCTACTCCTATGGGCGGATGATCAGAATTTCCGCCATGTCCAGACTATTCGGCCGACCCTACCGTCCTATCTGGCTTCATTACCAGGTAAGGAAGGAAAAGGAACCCTGGCCAGCGCATCCCAAAAGAAGATTATTGATTCAGGTAAACGCTTTTTCCGTTGGCAAAATTAACCTATCCTCGTGAAATGAACAACCTTCCTGTTTCATGGATTGACACCTTGCGGCGACCACGCCAACCGCAATTATCTTCCGAGAATATTTTTGTTTCTCTGGACGAGATGCAAAAATTAATCAACATCTCTGTACCTGAAAATAACCTGGCCTTATTGCGTGACAAGGCAGCCGCTGCCATGCTCTTCCTGTCGGGCATGCGAGCCAGTGCCTTTACCACATTGCCGATTGAGGCAATTGATCTTGATAATCTGCGACTTCGCCAATGGCCAGAACTGGGCGTGCATACCAAGAATGGAAAAAAGGCGACAACTTTTCTGTTGAACATTCCTGAAATGCTGGCGCCGGTTCGCCAGTGGGATAAATTCGTTCGGAAGTCACTTCCCGGCTCGCGTCCCTGGTATGCACCGATCGCACATTCCCGGGACGAACCGGGCAAGACGCGCTCTCAGGCGCTTCAAAAACGCCTGGAATTGTTGTTTTCCATGGCTGATCTTGATTTTAAATCCCCTCATAAATTCCGGCATGGACACGCCGTCTACGGGTTACTTCATGCTCAGACCATGGCGGATTACAAAGCGGTTTCCATGAACCTGATGCATGAGAGTATCGAGATCACTGACAGCACTTACGCGCCCATGTTATCTTCCGATGTTCAGGAGCGGATTGCAGGGTTGTCGGGGAAGGCGACGTCCATGCCGGGAGATGAACTTGAGGTTTTCCTTGCTAAACTTGATCGGGAAAGCCAGAAAAAGGCTTTAATGTTTATTGCCGGAAAGTTGGCTCAATGAAGATTTCCTGGTTACAGACGCATGTTATCAGCTGGGCTGGCTTTGCGATGTGCCTGCTCCACGTCTACCTCGGCAATTTGGGCATAATGGCGCACCATATCCAGCGAACCATGCCCCAGAAGCGATTGGAGGGTAAAAACATCTCCTCCGGAGCGCAGGTAAGTGATGGCAAAGGTATGCCTGAATTTATGCGGATAAGCTTTTTTGATTTCTGCCCGGTCTCCCAGCCGGTTGATCAGGACACGCAAACTGTCCTTGTTGAAGGCACGATCCGCATGGCTGATAAAGAGGGGGGCATCGGGATCCTCCCCATCTTCCCGACTGGCAAGATAACGCCAGACCGATTTTCGGGCAACTTTGCCGAGGTAAACCGTGCGCCCTTTGCCGCCTTTTGCGCCCCCTGCTGTTCCGTGACGAACAGTGACCTTTCCGGACTTGAGGTCCACATCGTTGATGATCAACGAACACAACTCAGTGGCACGCAACCCGGTGTCCGGCAGCATCAATACAATTGCCTGGTCACGGTTGGCACTTGGCCGGCGCATGACAAACTTTTTTCGTACCTCAGTCTGCGATTCGCGCGAGTAAACGCAGGCTTTAAGAAGTTTTTCCACATCCTCTTTCGTAAATGTTTCAACGGGATGTTTTTGAAACCTGGGCGCTGCAATTTCTTTTGCAGGATTGGGGAACTTAAATTCAAGTTGCAGCCATCCGAAAAAGGATCGGAACGTTGCCCATACATTTCGAATGGATTTTGCGGACAGCGGTTCGGAGCTTCCGTTCCAACGTCTCGGTTTATACTCGGTTCTCAGCCAGGCCATGTAGCCGATCAGGTCAGAAGATTGAATTTTGGCAACATCCTGATCTCCGCTGTATTTCAACCAATGACCGAGAGTGAACTCATAGGAGCTAATTGTGTGTGGGCTTAATCCCTCTGCTGTTTTGAATTTCAGGAAGCCATCAATGGCTTTGGCCAGGGAAAGTGAAATTTTGGATTTTGACGTACCCGGCGAACTGCGGTTCATAAGAAATTCCTCCATTTTTGGAAAAATGTCTACCGCTGTGCGCCTGGCTCGCGTCTGCGGCCCTTTGGGCAATGAAAAACCAGAGCCCGACGGACTCTGGTTTGACTTTAGTAGCGGGGACAGGATTCGAACCTATGACCTCCGGGTTATGAGAGATTTTCCTGGTTTCGGAACGTTTTTCACTCAGG